>DATFLI010000283.1:0-24757 GCA_035267805.1 Balneolaceae bacterium
ACAGAAGCGTTTTCTCCATTTCGTGTAATTTTCATAATATTTTTTTCGCTTAATTATCTTTTAAATTCGGTCTTAACTTATTGTATCAGAATCAACATGGCGATAACCAATCTTTACAGCATCTTGCACCGCTTGTACAACATCGTCATCACTGATAAACCACGTGCCGAGACCCAGTTTGGGGATTTCTATCCCATTTGATAGCGTATATTTTTCTCCTAAGATCATAATTAATATCTCCTCTTTTTAATCTTTAATTCAATCTTAACTTATCATATCCAAATACCGTTGGCCTATACTTATTACAAAAAGCTATATAGATTTTACTGTTCGATTAAGAGAGAGGTTCTGATTTAGTCTTTTTTGAAGACTGGTAGAAATAACTGTCTGAATGGTCCTGCCCGAAGTGGTGGAGCGGGTTCAGGATGACACATCAATAATTCACGCCTTGGTACCTTCAGCTTTGTGACTATTCCTGAATGCTGAAGGCGTTACTTCGGTATGGTTTTTAAAAAACTTGGAGAAGTTATTGGGATACTCAAACCCGAGTTCATAAGCGATTTGAGACATGTTCGAATTATTCTGGCGAAGCAAATCTTTGGCCTTCTGTATGATGTAATCGTGGATGGTTTCAATGGCCGTTCTGTTGGTATGATGCTTTATGATATCCCCCAAATAGTTCGGCGTCAGGTGAAGTTCATCTGCAAAGTATTGTACATTGGGCAGCTGATCGGTTTCCCGGTTGTAATAATCATGCAGCAGCTGCTGAAACTCTGTAACGATGCGGTTATATTTTTTTATATCCGTAGAGAATTGTCGCTTGTAAAAGTTTTCAATTAGTGTCATCAGCACGTGGGCATAAGAAACCAATACAGAGGTGTTTTCCGGCTGCTTTTCATAATGACGCAGCAGCGACTCAAAAATATCCTCAATTTCCTTTTCTTCATTTTCCGTCAGATACAAGGGCTCATGCTGACCGTATTCCATATGATTTTGGAACAGGTACCGGTGCTCATTGATAAGCTCCTTGCTCAATTGCAGGTAATATCCCTTAAGCTGATTTTCTAGATCCCATTCAAGTGGATGTTCAGGACTATAAAGTAGTACCGCATCCTGACCATTTTCCCCGTAATTTCTTTTGTACGAAATACGGTAAAAATCGATCTTGACCGGCTCCGATTTCATCCGCATATCACTGTCATCATAAACCCCAATATCGATGTGCCCATTTTTGGGATCCGGTAATCCAACATATTCATTATGTTCTTTAAAATTTTTAAGGGTGTTCATAGATACCTCGTCTTTATCCCGGAATTTTGTTAATACCAACGTTTTAATTTCCGGTTTCATTTCGAGTGACCCAAAACCAATCTTGTTGAAAGTCTGATCCTTAATTGGAAAATTCTTTATCCGTCGTTGGCTTACTCCATTTTACAATTCCTTTTTCTGTATTCGGGTTAATATATATGGGTTATATTGCTATTTTCTGAGGCCCCGTGTTAGTGATTAACCCTAAAAATATAAAAGCCCTAAATACTATAAATAGGATCGATCCCACGACTTTCTAGTCTGAAGTAAAAACGAAATAAGCTTATTAAATCATTAATCTCAATATCCCAATTATATATGGTGACTCTTGTAACACTGGGTATAGTAAAATGTCGGACATTGATAGCAATCATAGGAACAAAACATAGAATAATCACTTGGTCATTTCCGGAGGATATTTCATTTTACCTGTAGCAATCATCCAGTGATGGCGCTGGTGGTGGGCTCCCGTCGCCAATAAACCGATGTAGCCAAGGGCCCTGATTTTTGGGACATCCTCGGATGAGGTCGTTGTACAGCGGATAGTCCATTTATTACCAGTTCGTTCGGATTCCATTTTCCATCCCTTCTCTTTTTTCAGCATAGCCGGGTGCATCATCAAAACGCGTTTTAAGGCCGTTTTAGCCCGTTCGGTCAATGGATGAACCTGTAGTTGCACTCCCATGCTTATTGCCTGTTTGTTAAGAACTTCAACCTCTTCGGTAAAAGCTTTCATATCCAACAAATGTTGTCGGAGTGCCTCGATGTTTACCTGACTCCAGTTTGTGTTCGGATCCTTTTCCAAGGCCCTAATAGTTTCCTGTATCGCACCGAATATTTGGTTGCCCGGGTCCGTTAACGGGGTGGAAGGCGGCTGTCCCGTTTGCGCATAGATCATTGTCACAGTTGACAACAGTATCATTACGGTTGATACTGATAGCCGTTTCAAGCCTTTGATATCGAATAAGCAGTCAATAATATTCATGTCTCGGGTTTTATTTGAAATTGTACATTTCACAAAATGTTTATGGCGTAGGACTAATAATACGTATTCTAAGGCTGAATATGATATTTGAAGATTGACAATTTTGTTGCCACATTGAGTTTTGAAATGGCAGAAAATATTAGGTTATGGTCAACCCGCTCTCCAAGGACAAGCTTAAATCGGTTTATGACAAGGTATCGCCCTGGTATGACTTTCAACATTCACTGGTTACCTTTAACAGTGATCAGCGGGGACGCAAACTTTTGGTATCAAAAACCGTCCACCCGGGCGATACGGTAATTGATGCGGGAGCCGGTACGGGTACAACTGCTTTAATGGCTGCAAAGATTGCAGGCCGGAGTGGTAAGGTTACCCTCTATGATTTTAGTGAAGGGATGCTGAATAAGGCCAGGCAAAAGGCACGAGAAACTCACCTCTCCGATCGCCTCATTTTTGAGCAGGGAGATATGACGCAATTGCCCTATCCTGACAATAGTTTCGATGTTGCCCTGTCTACCTACAGCATGTGTCCCCTTTACGATCCTGCTGTTGCCGCCCGGGAACTGTACCGGGTCGTCAAACCCGGAGGCAAGATTGGGGTGGCTCATTCCACTGATCCTTCCAACAAAGTAGTCAAAAAATTAGCGGACTGGGCGGAAGACCTCTACTGGAAGATCCCGGAACTTTCCCTGGGATGCCGCGCTGTCGAGGTTCTGCCGGCTTTGGAAGAATCGGGAGGGAAGCTCCTCTTTAAAAAGAAAATCGGATTCCCGCTTTGGCCCTTTCTGGTGTTTGTTGTAGAGAAAAATTCAGCGTAGTACTATTTAAGTGTTAACAGCAAGACCCATTTCTTTGGACCGGCGGACATGGGATATCCCCATAGGAGCAGAACACGCAACAATCGCCTTCTTTGGGTTTTAAAACTTCACCGCAATCGGGGCACTCCCAAAAGTATTGGCAGGAGTCGGTAGGCATTTCCTCCGTAAACTCGTGGCTGCACTCGGGACAGGTAATCGTTGATTTGAGTTTTATATGTTGATCAGCTTTGCTCATTTTCTCAGTTGTTTTCCGGTTTCATTTTTGCCTTCCAGGGCCTCCAAAATGGGACAATCGCCAACGGGGCCCTCTTCAGCGCATGAATCAATCAGTTCGGTTAATGTTTTTTTGATGCGTTGCAAGTCTTCAATCTTTTCTGAGACATCCTGATATTTTGCCTGCGCCTCATTTTTGATTTCCGAGCACGACGTTTTTTCATCCATTCGCAGTTCCAGCAGCTCTTTAATTTCATTGAGCGTGAATCCCAATTGCTGAGCTCGTTTGATGAATTTTATTTGATCGATGTGCCGCCGGGTAAATATGCGGTATCCCGATCGGCGACGGTCCGGTTTGGGAATCAGTTCCCGTTCTTCGTAATAACGAACGGTATCTTTATTAACATCGGCACGGCGGGCAACTTCACCTATTTTATAGGTGGTAATGCCCTCATATTTGTCATCTATGTCTTTCAGCATGATCATTATTTAGCTACATGTAAACAGTAACTAAATAAAATTTGTTAAGCTGTGGAATAATTCCAAGGCTTTTATTCTTAATCGTTCTTTTTCACCATTGTCTTGCCACAGCAACAGGTCGGATTTTGATCACCTTTGCAATCGCTGGGAGCCCCTTTGGTTACGGTGACTTCACATCCGCAGCTTTTGTCCGGGCACTGATAAACTTCTCCTTCTTTAAATGGCATAATTGTTCCTCCTTTTATTACAGAATGATTTACAGCTGTAATATAAGGGTTGGACCATGGTCCAGAGTCAAATAAAAAATGTATTCTTTTTGTGAGGTACTACATAACTGCTAAACTCAGTCTCTTTTTATTTTAAACAATGGAATATTGAAGGTAGAATTTAATAACTGCAAAACGACCAATTCGTTGCAATCGAAGTATTATAAATTGAGGTTGATCCTCTGGCTTGTGAAAGAAAAGTCAGCTTTAAGCACAGATTATTTGACTGCGTACGAATTCTGAAGGCTTTATCAGTAAACTATATAAGGGGTTCAGGATTATCTGACAGATAATTTGGTTTGTATACAAAAATAGTTCTCAGGATTTGTAACCCAATAATCGCAGGGCATTAAATACCACGACAATGGTAGAGCCTTCGTGACCGACTACGGCCGGACCAATATTTAAACCAAAGATGGTAGCCGGTACCAAAATAGCGATCATACCGAGGCTGATCCACAGGTTTTGCTTGATAATTACCTTCGTTTTACGGCTGAGACCGATCGCAAATGGGAGTACGGAAATTTTATCGGCCATTAGTGCTACATCGGCTGTTTCCAGTGCTACGTCTGATCCGGCAGCCACCATAGCAATTCCAACGGTGCTATTGGCCATGGCGGGTGCATCATTGACTCCATCGCCCACCATAGCTACATGATTTTCATCATTTCGGAGCCTTTTAATAGCCTCCACTTTATCTTCCGGCAGCAGATTCCCCTTGGGATCATCAATGCCGATAGCTTCGGCCACCGCATCGGCTACGCGCTGGTTATCCCCGGTAAGTATGATCAGGTGAACCAGGCCAAGGTTCCGCAGTCGCTTAACTACCGATTGGGCATCCTCACGGGGAGTATCCATTAGGCCCAAAATACCCAGGTAGCTGTTTTCTTTTCGAACAATCATTGTTGTCTTTCCTTCTTTCTCAAGGTCTTCCACCTTCTGTCTGAGATCATTCGGCAAAGTTTTCCCATCAGACTCTTCGAACAATTCTTTATTTCCTATTTGCACGAGCGACCCATTTACTGTTGCTTTGACGCCCCGTCCTGTAATAGATTCCAGGTCTTCGGCTTCGGGCAACTCAGCTCCGTTCAATCGTTCTTTTCCATCACGAACAACGGCCGCTGCCAGCGGGTGATCGCTGAGGTTTTCCACGACAACGGCCGTACTCATCAGTTCGGTTTCTTCCGTGCCGTTAAATAGCAGCACATCGGTAAGTTTGGGTTCGCCTTCGGTAAGCGTGCCGGTCTTATCAAAAGCAAGTGCTTTGAGGATACCCAGATTTTCCAGCGGTCGCCCGCCTTTGATGAGGACCCCGCCACTGGCAGCACGGCTTATACCACTAAGAACAGCGCTGGGCGTGGAAATAGCCAGCGCACGGTGACTTGCTGCTACCAGCACAGCCATGGACCGGTAGAAACTGGCCGCATAGGATTCATCGATAACCAAAAAGGCAAAGTTAAGCAGTACTACCGTTCCTAATACTGCAGGCACAAAATATTTTTCAAACTTGTCGGTAAATTGCTGCGTTGGTGATTTTTGAGTTTCGGCTTCGTTGACCAGTTTGATCAGTCTGGAGAGTGTTGAATCCTTTGACAGTTTGGTCACTTTAATTTCCAGGCTGCTGCTCCCGTTGATGGTCCCTGCAAACACCCTGTGGTTATCCTCAATGGATTTTGGATCCTGCTTAATGGCCCCCATATCCGTGAATTCACTCTTGTCGACGGGAACACTTTCACCTGTGATAGGGGCTTGATTCACGCTGCTTTGTCCGTTAATAATGATCCCATCTGCCGAAATTTTGCTGTTGGGTCGAACTACGATGGTATCGCCCACCTGTAGGTCTTCAACAGGAACCTCATCGGTTTTTCCATCGGTTTTCTTCAAGGCCGTCTTGGGAGCCAGATCGGCCAGTCCTTTGATTGCCTCACGAGCTCGTCCCATAGCGTAGTGTTCCATAGAATGTCCCAGGCTAAACAAAAACAGCAGCAAAGAACCTTCTGCCCATTTCCCCAGGATGGCCGCACCGGCGGCCGCCACCAGCATCAGGAAGTCGATTTCAAAGTTTCCGGCTTTCACTTCGGTATAAGTTTCCTGTACCAGGAAAAAACCGCCAAAAAAATAAGATCCGCAAAATAATACCAACGAAATCCATCCCGGGATGCTGCTGACAAAAGAAAGTGCGAATCCAACGGCAAGCAGGCCGCCACCAATGAGCGAAAAAATCAGATCGGTTTTTTCGCCAAAGGCTCCGCCATGATTATGGTCATGTCCGTGTCCACCGTTGCCATGGTTACGGTGATCATGTTCATGATTAGTGTTTAGTTGGCTGTGGTCATGCTTGTGCTGATGATTGAGACTTTCTTCATGAGATTCATATTTTTCTACCGGTTTACCATTCGTCAACCCGGGCCTGCCATCACGAAACCCCTTTGCATGCCGTTTGATGGCTAACCCAAGATCCTCTATAGAATTAAGCAATATCTCTGTACTGGTTTCTCCCTGGTCGAATTCAATGCGAACCCATCCGCTGGCGCTGGCGTATGCATCGACGGCACCGGGCAGCTTGTTAAGTTGCTGACTGATTCCGCGGGCATGCCTTGGGTGTCGTATCCCTTCTGTTTCCAGCAACAAGTGCCCATAATTGTCATTAAGCTTGGCGCCGGTTTGCCAGGCCAGTTTTTTAAGCTCATTAAGCGTAATAGTGTCAGGATCAAAATGGATACAAAGTTCAGGAGATCGTTCGCCTCCTTTAACATGCGCTTCTTCTACCCCTTCTTTTCCTTCGATCGTATCAATAAGTCTAGACACGCATTGGTCGTTGGCATCCGGGATGTCCGGCAGAATGATAGGTAAGCTAATGGTTAATTTCTTCATGGTCATTCAAAAATGGCTATTAAAATCTTTGTTTGAAATGTACTCGTAATGCAATCATGAGGCTTGCATTATTATGTGGTTAATGTGCAGAATTATGTCCTTAACAAAGAAGGCCAGGTTAGCTTCGTCAGGCAATGCCAGTTGATACATGCACGGTTCCCCAATAGTATTCTTTCATTTCTGATTTTGTGAAGTGTTGTTTAATGGAAAGCCAGGGCGTTCGGTTGGTATGCTCTTTCCGTGTGCCGTAGGTGGCTAACAGTTTTATCATCAATTGTATCATCCAATCCGGCCAGCTGTCCGGACGTTTTAATTCAAAGATGGACATTCTTTTTCCTGTTTCCAGTGTTTCAGCCACTCGCTTGACGATACGATCATAATCCGGTGACATGGTAAGTGCCAGTGTTGAAAGGACGGCATCGGTTTGTTCAGGAAATGAAAATTCCGCAATGTCGGATTGAACCAGGTGAACATTTTTCCAGTCGTTCCTTTTGATACGCTGCCGCGCCTGCCCCAGCATAGCACCGGATAAATCGACCCCGATGATAGTGCCCGTTGGTCCGACACGTTCTTTTAGCAAGGCAAAATTTAATCCCGTACCGCATCCCAAATCAACAACTGTGTCACCATAGGTTAGGTTTAGGTTTTCGACAGCGGCTTTGCGGTAGGCACTGATTCGAAAGCCGGCCAGTCGAAACATCCACAGAGACGTATCGTAATTTTTAGCCCAGCGGTTATACATCTGCTGTATTTCTTCGGCACTGAATATTCGTTTTTCCATCACGCATCTATTATTTGGTTTCAATTTGGGTATAAGATGCGGAAATGAGAGAATACAGACTTACATCTTTATGTGTTTAATGTGCAGGATTTTGTAAATATGCTCGTACCAAGCTTCTGCCGAATTAAACTATGGTGATTCAAATTTTGAATCAGTTTATCGGATTTTTAAATAGGATCCTGGTTTCCCAGCTGTGTGATGGGCATAAAATGGTTTTCGGTAGATACGAAGAAAATTCTTAATTTTTTTTGAGCGATAAGATACTATATGTTATCAATGGAAATTCGCTTGTTCTCTTTAACTTCTTTGAAATGCGAGGGCGTAAGCCCTGTTTCTTTTTTAAACTGACGGGAGAAATGTTGCTGGCTGCTGTAGCCCAGCTCATAAGCGATTTCTGTCAGGTTTTGTTCTCCGTATACAATTAATTCTTTAGCCCGTTCGATCTTTTGAAGGATAAAAAACCGTTCAATGGATTTGCCTTCTACGCTGGAAAACAAACGGCTGACATGTTGATAATCTTTGTGAATTCGTTCCTTGATAAAATCCGATAGGTTCCCATCTGGTTTTTTACGCCGGTGAATGATGTCAATGATGAGGTGTTTGATTTGCTCTACGAGTTGACTATTGTTGTCACTGATAATCTCAAAACCGTTTTGACGAACTACTTTTGACAGAGTTTTAAATTTTTCTTCATCTATCGGTTGTTGAAGTTCCAGCTTTCCCAGTTCAATTTTTTTAACCGGGAAGCCGGCTTCAGTCAATTTGGATTCTAAAACCTCACCACAGTGTTCGCACACCATATTTTTTATATGAAATAATTTTTGTTCCATAATATCATGGCAACTTAAAATAAATTTCTATTTCACGGCATAGAGATTCGGAACATAATGTATAAATCGCTATCACTTTTATCCTTTAACGTTTTTTATTCGAAATATGGATAACCAGATAGATATAGCATATTTAAAACTATCACTTGCACTTTTATGACTCTTTTGTGCAAAATTATGTGTATTCAGGGTATGTTGTGAACAAATTAACAAAGTGTTCAAGGTTTGACTTATCCCGGGTATCACCAGTCCTGTAAAAAACCTAATTTGGGAAAGCTTTTAATAAAGATAAGTTGCAGAAAAGTAATTCCATTTCACCACTCCGAAATATAATGGATGTTAAACTGGCATAACGAAGATAATTTCACGCTTAAGATTTCATTAAGATTATGTTCGTACTTTATTGCACTTCATTGAAATAAATTTACCAGTGACATTACTAGGAGAAATTTTGAAGGTTCTCTTGTTGAAGACTTAGAAAGTTATTTTAGTACCGATTCCTAGAAACTATTAAGAAATGAAATTTATTGCTCTTCTCGTTTTCCTGAACGTTACCGGCATTGCAATGGCCCAGAATAGCTTGACTGTTAGTGTCAAAGATAAAGAGACAGAAAAGCCCTTAATAGGGGCAAATGGCGTTCTCGAAGGCACAACCACCGGTGCAAGCACTGACACAACAGGCCGGCTGACAATCAAAAATATCCCGGATGGGGAGCAAACATTGGTGTTTTCTTATGTGGGATATAAAACAACAGAAAAAGAGATTACCTTTCCGAGAAAACAAACCACTCCCATCACGGTTTTCCTGGAACCCAGCGCGAGCCTTGGGACCGTTACGGTTTATTCGACACGAACTAAGAATAGGATAACCGAAGTCCCCACAAAAGTGGAAGTGTTGGGTAAGGAAGAGGTCATGGAAGAAACGGCCATCAAGCCCGGTAATATCTCCAAGCTTCTTGGAGAGACTTCCGGCGTGCATGTTCAGCAAACTTCGGCGATCTCGGGAAATGTAAGTTTTCGCATCGAAGGGCTCCCGGGCAAGTATACCCAGTTACTTAAAAACGGATTTCCATTATACAGTGGGTATTCCTCAGGATTGAGTTTGTTGCAAATTCCGCCTCTTGACCTGAAACAAGTTGAGATTGTAAAAGGCGCGGCCTCTACGCTTTACGGTGGGGATGCTATTGCAGGAATCGTAAACCTTATTACGAAAAAACCTGAAGAGGAGCCCGATCTTTCACTATTATTTAACCAAACCCAGAAAGGCGGTCGCGATATCAGCACCTACTATTCCGGCAGGAACAAAAAGTTTGGAATTACCATGCTGGCCGGCCTTAACCATCAGGACCCTAAAGACATTAGCCAAAATCAGTATACGGATATTCCCAAATACAACCGGGGGGTGATCCAACCCACGATATTTTATGACTTTAGTAAAAATGATCATCTGTCCCTCGGCGTATCGAATACATTCGAAAAACGGATGGGCGGTGATATAAAGGCCGTACGAAATGAACCCGATAGTCTCCATCCCTTTTTTGTCAGAAATGTAACAAGACGGATTAATGGATTTTTAAAATTCACCCACACGGGACCCTCGGGAAATGTTTTAAGAGCCAAAGCTTCTTACAGTAACTTTGACAGGAAGCTTAAAACGAATGTTAATTCCTTTAGCGGGACGCAGAATACGGTTTTTACTGAATTATCCTATTTGGTCAAGGAGGACAATCATTCCTGGGTAAGCGGATTTAATTACTACGGAGATGATTTCAATCAAAATTTGCCACAAAGCAAGAATTCCTTGAGCTACACTCATCATACCTTTGGGATATTTTCGCAAGATAATTGGCAACTGGATGATAAGCTCCATTTAGAACCGGGGTTTCGATTTGATTATAATAAAAAATATGGCACCTTTTTTCTGCCCCGACTTGCCGTATTATACCATTTTACCGACACTTTTTTCGGGCGGCTAAGCGGCGGGATGGGATACAAGCTTCCAACGCCTTTCACGGATGAAGCGGAACGAAACCGCTATCAAAAAGTGATTATGCCGCGAGATTTAAACGTTGAAACCTCACACGGACTGAACCTGGATTTCAACTATAAAACGTACCTGCTGGATGATTTACACCTTACGGCCAACCAGGCATTTTTCGTGATAAATATTAACCATCCGATCATAGCATCCCCGGACTCTCTTTCTAACCGGGTGGTATATAATAAGAATGCCGATGGCCACATACTTAGCAAAGGATTTGATACGAATGTGCGGCTTTCTCTTGATGATTTAACACTGTACCTGGATTTAACTCATTTGAACGCCCGGAAATCCTATGAGAATAATGCGCAATTGCAGCTTACACCCAGGAATAAAATCACTTCAACGCTGGCTTATGAGGATGAGGAAGAAGGTTGGAAGGCGGGACTGGAAGCTTTTTATATTGGCCATCAATATCTCGAAGATGGAAGTCGTACTCCTGATTATTGGCTGCTTGGGGCATCGGTACAAAAAACGATTAGCCACTTTACGATCGCTTTCAATGTAGAAAATATCCTGGATGTTCGGCAAACCCGCTACGAAAAGATCGTAAGCGGACCTCCCGGAAATCCGCAATTCAATGAATTATATGCTCCTTTAGATGGCATCGTCGGTAACGTCATGTTAAAACTTGATTTGTTTAATAAGGATGGGGACTAGACCTCCATAAGACGGTAAATTTTCTAATGGACCCCAAATAGTTGAGTATTAATTCACGTAAAAGAAAACGTGAGCCCAAATATAAGTGTTCAGTACTGTTTGATTTCTAACTAGTCCGGAGGACATTATGTTTAGAATCAGAAATAAGCAATCTCTTCTTAAATATGCATCCCTCAGTTTGTTTGCCACACTAACTTTGTTAATTCTTACCCCCGCTCTTGTAAGAGCACAATCCGCGTCGGCCGACACCGTTGCGGTGACTATGAAAAATTTTAAATTCGTACCTAATCAACTAAATATCCCAACGGGCCAAACGGTAACCCTGAAATTCCATAATAAAGGTACGGTTACGCATGCTTTTATGGCAGGTACCGATGTTACCGATAATTTAAAGGGATTTAACAACGGTCTTTTTTCCGGTGTGCATGTTGTCAAAACGGTTAATGGCAAGACCACAGAAAAAACATATGGATCCAAAAGCCTGATGCTTGGGGTTAAACCGGGCCATACTGCCACGTTGACGTTTACGATGCCGGAGTCAAAAAGCGGCAATTATAAATTCGGATGCTTCAAATCAACCGGCACCGGCAAAACCAAGCATTACAGTATCGGAATGAAGGGCACGATTCACATTGGAAACCAGCTAAGCTCCAGGTAGGGGAACACCCTTCGTCTCAGCACAATTTAATTCATAGTTTATTCAAAGAGTATGAGTGCTGAACCATCGCCCTCAAGGGAAAAATTATCTAAGCCGTCGAATTCAGGTAGTTAAAAGCTGTCGCAGTTTTAATACTGCGACAGCTTCCTGATTAATTTCGGCTATTACTGCTGGTTTCATGTGGAATTAATGATCATGGTCTTCCTCTGCAGCAATGGGGGCAACCTCCATGCGGGTTAATCCCAGCGTGCCCTGGCCGTTTAATTTCAATCCAAGAGATCCGGGGCCGGTTTGGTCTGAATGCCCGTGCAGTATTTGCTGTCCGTTCACATAACCCTTGATATGGTCACCATTGACCGACAGCTTAAGGATTTTCATCTTTTCCCAGTCAAAAGAATGTTGACCAGCTTCTTCAATCGTGGTCTTTTGCCCGTCTCGAACCCGACCAAGTTCCGCGGAGCCATCGGCATGTAAGATCATGTATGCATAGTTTTGGGCGTCATGCACATTATGGACAATCGAAATAATCCCCTTATACTGATCGGGATCAATCATAAGCTTCATCTGCATGTTGGAATATGAGCTGTTGTTAGTCCTCATAAATAGATCCGGATTCTGAAAATCCAGCATTTGCTTGTCCCCATCTGAATCAATAGCTGTATTTGGGGAACCCTGTACAAAAGTAAAATGGTCATTTAAAGTATTTACAGCTCCCTTTCCTATCAGCCAGCTGACGGTACCATCCTCTTCGCTTTTATAGCCCTGCTTCGGTGTTTGTTGGGTTTGCTTGGTTTTGGGGATTAATTGACCAGTTCCCAAACCATAACCATAGACCATTTTGGCACCGTGTTCTCCGGTTTGGTACAGAAAGTACATACCAATGAAGGAAACCAGGAAGAAACCGATGTGAAATTTCACTCGGTGACGCTCGGTTGACCACCAGGTAGCTATAATTCGTAAAATAGCGTAGATCCCATAGAACCAGACCGTCCACCAAGCCCAACTTCGGTGTATTCTCATCACAGCTTCCGCCTGTTCGGAGGCATCAACGCTGTTTGCAGCTAAAATTCCGGTGTAGTAGATGATGATAGCTGCCACCGCCCCAACGCCATACAGGAAAGCGGTCGCTTCTTCCGTCCACCATTTTTTTTCATTCGGTAAAAAGAAAGAAACAAAATCAAAAAAGATAGCTACAGCCAAAATAGCGATTGGGAAATGCACCAGCATGGGATGGATATTCGGAGCCCAGTCCGGCGGGATTTGGAAAAGTATGAAGTTCATAATATTCGTTTTGAATTAACAGATTATGTTGAAATAGGAATTAAAAAAAAGTGATAGTCGATTTTTGAGATTATCAAAGGATCGGCCGTTTAGGTTTCAGCCTATAAAGAGGGGCTGTTAATTCAAAAATACCTTGTTTAATAGATGGATCGAGGGACCGGTAGGTGTAATATTCAGGTTGCCGGATGAAACAAGCAGTGGCTTCGTCAGATTGGTGTCCGATAGAGAGGGGGATTCCGGGATATAAAAAGCTATATCCCAACTACTGTTCATTGAATAGGTACAACTGGGCTTGATTAATGCTTGCAAGACCGGATCACTGCAATGGTCGTCTTTCTTGTGACCGGTCTTTTGGTGTGTGTGAGTTCCAAACTCAGACCAGTCCCGGGCACAACAAACCGGGGAAAGTACGGCAAAAGCAAAAACCAGAGCTAACACCGGCGCAATATATGTTGTCCATTTACTCATAAATATTTATTTACCCTGGACGAATATAAATAGTAGTTGCTAAAAGTTCACCCATTCTTTCCATACCCTATTATTTTATAGCATCTTTGGAGTATTTACGAATTATGCTTGAAGTTATCTTGCCTATATGAACAAGAAGGCCAGTATTCCGGCGACATTGATCAGGATCACCATATAAACAACAATTTTCTTAATTTTACCGCCGCCTTCCATATCCATCATCTTCATGCCGTGCTTTTTGATGTATTTTCTGTTTAGCCAAGTCAGAGTTCCAGCCGCAAAGATAAATGCAATATTCATCCAGAAGGTATAGTCTATCTGGAACTGGGTAATTTGGGCAATCTGTTTATGGCTTTCAGGTAAGATGCCGAATACCGCAAACAGGCCGTTTAAGATGAGTGCCGTAAGTACAATGCTCACGAACATAATTCCTGCGATATACAGGGCCACTCTCCACCCGTAATATTTAGCATTGATATGGACGAGCGGCGGCACCATCAAATCGGAATAGATGAAGCCCATAATGCCGGCAAAAAGCACACTGTTTTGATTGAGGACTGTAGCCAGGGGGATGTTCCCCATCGAGCCAATAAAAGTGGCTGCTGCCACAAAGGGAGCGATGATCGCATTTTCTATAGTGACTATCCAGGCCGGAAGGGTATTGGCATTTGCCAAAAACAGTGCGGTCCAGAACGATTTCGGAACCATCACGGCCACAAAACCCGCAATGGTGAAGCCGATCAGTATATCTTCCCAGGCCATCTTCCAATCATTCACAAACTTGTGACCCACCAGCTGCCAGCCTTTTTTACTTTTAATGCGCTCTTTCCAGTTAAAATCCTCGGCAATGTCGTCGCCTTCTCCTTCCACCTTTTGTCGGGCTGTATTCAGCCAGCTTTTCGGATAGGTCCATGTGATCAACAGGCTACTGATGAGGATAAGAATAAGTCCCCCGATAATTTCGGCAGCCAGAAATTGCCAGCCGAGAAAGATCATAATAAGAATACCCAGCTCAATGACCAGGTTCGTGGAAGAAAACATGAAAGCAACGGCCGCAACAAAATGGGCTCCTTTTTTTACCAGTGATCGAGCGGCGGCCAAAGCGGCGAAGGAACAGGACGAAGAGATGGCTCCAAAGAAGGTGGAGAGCGAGACGCTTTTTAGGTCTGCCTCCCCCATGTATTTGGTAAGCTCTTTTTTGGGGACAAAGGCCTGTATCATCCCGCTGACGAAATAGCCGAGCACGAAGGCCCATCCGGATTTCCAAAAGAAGCCGATAGCCGTTTTTACTGATTCGCCATACAATTGTAAAAAATTCACAAATAATGATTTTTTAGATTAAAACTCCAACTAATATTAATAAAAGTATGCGCCAGGTCGTTCAAACCGGGCGCATATGGCGATTATGTTGGGATGTCAGGGATAAAAAAATAAATGTTTAGAAAACCTCTTATATGAAGATTTAATAGTTAATCTGCTTTCCTAGAACCACATTCGTACTCCTCCTACCAAGCCCAAAGTACCTATATCCCCACCTTCCTGACGGATCAAATCAGCGGTTTGCCCCAGTTGTCTGTTCCAGGAAATGCCGATATAGGGTGCAAATTCGCGCTTGATCTCATACCGCAGCCGGAATCCCAGCTGTATATGATTGAGTCCGGAACCTACGCCCCACTTTTCAACTTTCTGTACGGCGGCACCGGTAGCTATCCGGGGTTGTCCCCATAGCCGTTGGGTGATGGGCATATCATATTCAGCTTCAAAATTTGCCGACACATCACCGGCCTGACTGACAAAAAGGTTCCCGTTCATCTCAAAAAAGTAGGGTGCCAGTCCCTGTACTCCAATAACGGCGAACCCCCTTCCTTGCCGATCTACGCGGTTGTAGGCGACATCATATCGAACACCGGCCAGCAGGTCAAAGTAGGCCGAAATGGCCCGGGCATACAGGCCTTGAAATTCCATATCCCCCTCTTTTTCACTAGTTAAGACGCTGCCTTCCGTCTTATACCAAAATTTACGCAAGTCTTTACCCACATATCCCTGCGCATCCCATATCAATGGGTTTGGGCCGGGCTGGCTGCTGTATTCCAGTCGATCGGCCATAAAGAATACATAGGTTTGGTTATCCATCATGATATTATTGCTGAAGGGAGGAGCCTGCTGGGCTTGAGTTGTTTGATCAAAAAACAAGACCGTCAGTAAGGCCAGTAAGGTAATGGCACTTAATTGCTTAGCTAGTTTCATTTTTTCCATCATTATATAATGTCGAAAGGTATTATCTTTGTTTTGTTATTATGAGGTATAAGGACTTTCCTTGCCGTATATATCTCCATTCTCATCGGCCACTTGTACGACCCGGAACATGCCCATTTCCATGTGATACAGGATGTGGCAGTGAAATGCCCAACGTCCCATATCACGCGGAGTAATCAGGGCTGAAATACGCTGGGCCGGCTGCACCAGCAGGGTGTGCTTACGCGGGCCATAGATTCCATTCCCGTTCTCCAGTTCCATCCAGTGTCCATGCAGGTGGATGGGGTGTTCCATCATGGTATCATTGACCAGAATCAATCGCAGTCGCTCGTTATAGGTAAAATGGATAGGCTCATTAACCTCATGAAATTCTTTACCGTTGAACGACCACATATAACGTTCCATACTTCCGGTCAGGTGCAACTCTACTTCCCGCTGCGGCTTGCGCTTGTCGATATTGGGCTTCAGGCTCTTGAGATCGCGGTAGACCAGCACTTTTCGTCCGTCATTGCCCAACCCGATCCCCGGTTCATCCAGGCGGTCAAACTCCCAGGTGGCGATAGAGGCCGCTCCCGGACCATGGTGGTCGGGCCCGTGCTTAACAGGCGGTTTTTTCTTTGGGGATGCCGGTGCCATAGCTCCCATCCCTGTCATTTTCATATCCCCCATTTTAGACTGATCGCCATCCATGTCCATATCCATCTTCATGCCCATATCTTTCATGCTTCGCTTGGGGCGTGGTCGGCGCGCGGGAATGGCAGCGGTCATGCCTTTATGGGGAGCGAGTGTGCCGCGGGCGTAGCCGCTGCGGTCCAGCGATTCGGCAAAAATGGTAAAAGCCTTTTCCTCTTTGGGTTCTACAATTACATCATAAACTTCTGCAATACCTATACGGAATTCATCCACCGGAACGGGCTCGATATTTTGTCCATCGGCCTGGACGACGGTCATTTTAAGGCCGGGAATACGTACATCGAAAGCGGTAGTACCCGAGGAAGCGTTGATAAATCGCAGGCGGACTTTTTCACCGGCTTTGAACAGTGCATTCCAGTTCGACTGGGGGCCATGACCGTTCATCATATAGGTATAGGTAGCCCCCGTTACGTCCAGCAGGTCCGTAGCGCTCATCCGCATCTTCCCGAAGCTTGCATAATCTTTAAGAGCATTACCCATACCTTTCTTATTAACATCCTTGAAAAACTCCCCGAGTGTACGACGCTGGTAGTTATAGTACCCATCAGATTTTTTCAGATTTTCAAGAACCTTATACGGGTTTTCAAACGTCCAGTCCGAAAGTACGACCGGGTATTCCCGATCGTATTCGACCGGATCCTCATCAGCCGGCTCTACAATGATGGGACCATACAAACCAAGCTGTTCTTGCAGCTTGGTGTGACTGTGATACCAGTACGTACCGTTTTGTTTTACGGTATAACGATATTCGAACGTTTCTCCCGGCGCGATACCGTCGAAGCTAACGCCGGGTACGCCATCCATCTGAAAAGGCGGCAGGATGCCGTGCCAGTGAATAGAGGTACTTTCATTCATTTCATTTTTTACCCGGATAAGTACTTCTTCCCCCTCTTTCATGCGGATCAACGGACCGGGAGCCGTGCCGTTAATACCCATGGCTTTGCCGGTCTTGCCATCAATATTTTTTCCAATATGACCTATCGTCAGATCGATGATATTATCAGGTCCCTGGGGGGTAAGGGCTTCGACTTTGCCAAGGCCTGCCAAAGCATAGCCGGGCAAAAAGGCACTGGCGGTAGCAAAAGCGGCCATTGAGGAGGCATATCGTAAAAAAATACGTCGGGATATGTTATTGGTACCTTCGTTATTCATAGATCTGTTTTAATTGTTGATTAATGGGCTATAATTATAGGATAACGGATAAGGTTTTATCCTAATAGGATTCTGAGCAATATCCTTTTGCTTAATTCTCAATTCGATTCCCAAACATACGAACCGAACCTTAAATCAACCTTAAATGGTTAATTTGATAATTAATCTTTTATTGGAAATGAGGGGGGGGCTGAATGGTTCGTTATTTCTTTTAGAGTGTCTTTACCAACTGAATAATTCATTAAAGCTAATTTGAAAACTCCGGCTGGGAGATCCTACACTAAATAAAGATATGAGATGAATGTTTTTATCTCCTCAGAGATTAAAAGCATAGCTTTTTAAGCCAATTTAGCCACCTTTTAGTTTTTAATATTAAAAACTGTCGCAAGCAAACTGCTTGCGACAGTAATTATTAGGGGAGAGCAAAAAGGCTGTTACTTATGCAGTTTTTGAATAGAAGATAATTACAGGCTGATATCTTAAATCTAATTACTGCTTTAAAAATGCTACAATTTTTTTAGCCTCTTCATTAGTCAAATTAGCTTTTACCCTCATATGATTTATAATAACATCCCATTGTTGCGTACTCCAGGCAGAAGGTGGCGGGGCGTTATGACACGATTGGCACTTTTGAGCCCACAATTGTGCTCCGCTAGCTTGATCGGTTTTTGGACTTGTCGTGGCACAGCCCGAGATTATTGTCATAAGGCCTATCGTTGTTGCTATTAAGAATCCTAAAATAGTTGAATATTTACGTCGTTTCATTGTATTTGCAAATTTTAAAGTTACAATTGGAGCCCAATTCGAATGTTCAAGGCATTCTCTGCATTTTCATTTATATCATAATTCAATTTTAAATTGGTTCGCCAGTTGAACCAATAAGTAAGCCCCACATCATATTTTGTCCCTGTACCGATGTCACTCCATAGAGCACCTTTGGGTACCGAAGCATGGGATAGCATGAAAGAATACATAAGATTGCTTAACAGCTGACTCGAAGCCATACTGGGTTGATAGGCGACTAATCCATACCAGGCCGTACTGTTATTAGTAAAGGAATAGGGATTCCCAATACTGTCCATATAGGTAGCTTTATCTACATGAACGAAATTTATTTGTCCCCGAACCCTAATAAATCCATTTAATGATTGAATAGTTGGAGCTACGTTTGCATCAATAGCCATCAAATTGGCACCAATACCATCATAATTAGATCCGCTGTCCCCAACATTAGAACTGTAGTAATCAGAGATCCCAAATTCGAAATTACTGGAGAAGAATGGAGACAAACTGACCCTCCCACCGATCATTTTTGATTTATTATTATCATCGAGTGAGGATTCCTCAAGTAAACCGGCTGAACCGGGACTGGTTGAGAGAGCCGCTCCGTTAGTAATCGAAAAATAAGTTCTAAGTTGCATATCGTTTATATATCCGGCACCCTGCACTTCAACACCGAAGTCGGAGAAATCTCCAAAGTTATCAAATCCTTTTGGGCCGACTGCCATCGGATTTATCCACCCCGGGTCGAAGTCTCTGGGAAATCGTCCCAATGGCAGGGCATCAAAATGTCCGGCTCGGATTAATATCCCGCTGGGTAGTTTATAGCTTACATTTATCGGCCCAATCATAATTGGTTGATTGGGGTTCTCAAAGTTTGCTCCAAAGCCGGATTCAAAGAAAAAATTCCCTTGTTGATATAATGGCATAAGTCCAAGGTCAGGAGAAATAAATGTGGTAGAGTTATTTGTTATATTTGCTCCATAACCAAACTCACCCAGTAGAGCAAAATGAGTGTTACCAAATTTGTAATTATTTGTTGAACTCTGAGCCGAGGCATTCACATTAGCCAAGAGTATTAAACCAATAAATGCCCAGAAGGTTGTATTATATTTTGTCCTATTCATTGTTTTATCAATTTTTTGATAATATTTGTTCTTTTGATTTAGTGAGGTTCTTTACATAAATAACAACAGCCCAAAGTTGTTTTTTAGACAAAGCGCTCTTCCAGCTTGGCATGCCTTTTTTGCCGGTCGATATTTTCCAGAATAAAGCGCCCTGACTTTCATTTTGGACTCGATCAGATTGCAGGTTGGCAGGTTTGGGATTTAGCGCTACGGCTGCCGGACCATTCCCTTTCCCCTTTTTACCGTGGCAAGTTGTACAATTAGATTTAAACGTTTTTTCGCCCAGCGAAAGAAATTGCTTATTTAAAGCGAATTGATTTTGCATAGTATCCGCAGCATCCGGGGCTTTCCAACTGGTATCCTGGGCTTGGGCCAGAATGGGAAGCATCATTAAGGTTATATAAAGTAGAGCAAGTCTTGTTTTCATGGTGATATAATATTTAAATAATTAGGACTCTTTTGTCTTATATATACAATAATTATACCACTTAAAGATTAAGGATGGATTTACTTGTTTATTAGCGGGTAAGGCCATATTCAGAATGATATTCTAAATTGATATGTCACGAGGATGTGACACATCAAAACCTATGTTTCATAAAAATATGACGCTTGAATATAGAAAGGTGTGATTAGTTTCGCCGATTTTCCGTATAGCTACGCAGCATAAGTAAATTGAGTTTGATGTAAGGGAAGAAGACCAGTCTAATCTCCCGTCATCCTGAAAGGAGCCTGCGGAATGAGAGATCTTTGTTGAAGATGACGAATCCTGAAAACAACGATCTCTTCCCGGCAGTTGAGATGCCACCCTTTATCTGATGCGAAAGCTTTAATCAATTCATTTAAAATTTATCCCAAACTCGCGATAAGCAGACATTTTAGTTAGTTTCTATTCTAAAATTAGTGGGATCTATATTATTCTTTTTAAGCAGGCGATAAAATGTGCCTCTCGGTATCTGAGCTTGCTCCGCAGCTTTCGTTACATTTCCATGATTCGTATCTAATAAATTTTTGAAATACTGCTTTTCAAATTCTTCAATTTTATTCTCCCGTATTTTAAAAAAACCCTTCCTGCCATCCTTTGGAAATTCGCCGGCGGCAACAACAATGTTTTCCGGTAAGTCATCTACCGTAATATGATTACCATCGGTCATAACCAATGTTCTTTTTATGACATTTTTTAATTCACGAATATTTCCGGGCCAGTGGTAATATTTGAAAACTTCAAGTACTTCAGGTTCTATTTCCACATTTTCATCTATTCCCATTTGTTGTTCTTGCTGTTTGATAATATGGGATGTCAAAAGTGAAATATCACCGACACGTTCACGTAAGGGAGGCAACTTAATTCGGGCAACGTTAATTCGTTGATAAAGGTCCATCCGAAAATTCTTTTCCTCAATTTCCTTTTCAAGATTAAGTGAAGTAGCTGCAATAATTCTTACATCTATATCAATCTCACGTTTGCCGCCTACCCGCCGGATCTTCCGTTCCTGAAGTACCCTTAACAGCTTGGCTTGAAGTTTTAATGGGAGCTGTCCAATTTCATCCAGGAAAAAGGTTCCTTTATTGGCGAATTCCAATAATCCCATACTTTTTCGCGAAGCTCCGGTATAAGCACCTTTTTCATGTCCAAAAAATTCACTTTCCAGCAGATCACTTGGAATAGCACCACAATCAACCGGTACAAAATTCTCGTCTCTACGACTGCTTTGTTGGTGAATATTACGGGCGGCAAGTTCTTTCCCTGTACCGGTTTCTCCGAGTATTAGTACATCAATATTTGCACTAGCAATACGACGGATTGTATCAAAAACTTTCTGCATAGGTTGGCATTTGCCAACCATTTCTCCCATATGATAATCCTGTTTCACTTGCCTGCGCAGCATTCGATTTTCTTCCTGGAGCTGTTTTTTTTCCAGTATTTTTTTGACTTTGGTTCTTAAACTTTCCGGACTGAAAGGTTTTGTCAGATAATCAGCGGCTCCTAATTTCATACTTTCAACTGCTGTATCAACCGAAGGATAAGCTGTAAGCATTAGGATCATCGTATCAGGATCATTCTTTTGAGCAATACGAATAAGTTCAATTCCATCAATTGTGGGCATCCGAAGATCTGTTATCAATATGTCCCACTGCTCATCCTTTAACATATTTGCTGCATTTTTACTGCTCTGTTCGGTTATTATTTCAATTTCCGGGATACTCTTCAAGGTATCTTCACAGGCCTCAAGAATTCCGATTTCATCATCTACTACCAGTATTCGAGCATTAGCCATTGGGAAACCCACTCTTTTCATATTTGGAGATTGGAAATGATACAGTTACCCGGGTACCTTTTCCCGGACTGCTGTCCAAGTCAATAGTTCCGTTGTGACTTCGAATGATGCCGCTACAAATTGATAAACCGAGCCCTGTTCCTTTCCCCTCTTCTTTGGTTGTAAAAAAAGGTTCAAAAATTCTGGATTGAATTTTTGTAGGAATGCCTGTACCAGTATCACGAACTTCAACAGTTAAAAAATTTGGCTTAATATTATCTGAATAATCTAAGTCTAGAACTGAAATGATTAGATTTCCGCCTTCAGGCATGGCATCTAAGGCATTTAGAAATAGATTCATAAAAACCTGTTGCAATTCATCTTCGTTACCCAAAACAGTTGGTAGCTTATCAGGAAGTTGATTTTTTATGCTAACTCCTACCCGGCGGGCACTTTCCTCAATAAGAGATAAGGCATTACGAATAGAATTGGCAATATTAATTTTAGCTCGTTTTGGTGACGAAGTACGGCAATATGATAACAACCCCTGGGCTATATCAGCAACGCGATCTGCTGCTTCAGTAATTTTAATTAATTCCCGACCCACTTTCTCTGACATTTCATCGTGATGGTCGGAAAGCAATAAGCGACACTTGGCACTTAAAATTGTAACAGGATTATTGACTTCATGTGCTACTTTTCCGGCCAGTTCCCCTACGGCAGCCAGTTTTCCTGCTCTGATCATTTGGTCCTGGGCTTTTTTTTGATCGGTAATATCCTTTGCCAGAGATACGGTTCGATTGGCCTTCCCGTCTTTATCGAATAATGGAGCTGTCGTAACTTGATAGATATGATTTTTTCCTTCAGAATTACGGTCTTCATCCTTTAAAGTTAGTTCACCAACTTGGGTTTTGCTGCTTAGAAGTGTTTCACTAATGCTAACTGCTTCCCCGGAATTTTTAATAACATTCAGTTTATCTACCGATTTATTATCAAACCACGATTCCCAGATTTGGTTCGTCCAATACGGATATCCTTCATTATTGCAGAGACATAGTCCTGTATCCGTTGTTTCAAGGGCTTTTTCTATTAGTTGACGCTGTTCCAGCGAGCGATCAGCAAATTGTTCCAACTTGCGTTCATCATTATAAATTCGATCCATTATAGTGGAGATAAAAAAGGTGGTCAATAAAAGGATGGTTACCATCATACCTACAAAACTAATAACGTATAATGGTTGATGAGCTGCATGGATATGAGTACCGGCTATAGCAAAATGAGGAAAAATATTCAGGGTGTAATGTGGCACGAAGCTCATGCCTTCGGTAATCGCCAGAACTAACAATAAACTAATGGCTGTGGCAGTAATTGCATATAAGTGTCTTCGGTTTAATACAATTCCTGAAATAATTACATGTATAAGTAAAAGAAGGGTAAGAGGATTTTCTATACCTCCTGAGTAATGTAACAAAACGATCAGAACAACGAGATCAGCATAAGCCTGAAAAGGCAGTAGATAGCGATTATTGTCACTAAAGCGGAAAATTAAATGATAAACTATATTGAGAAGTGCAAGAATGCCTATCGTTAATAATAAAGGATCCCAAACTTTCATTGGTAACCAATTATTCACTCTAACAACTATAAATACAAGGATAATAGCCATTAACACAGCCATCCAGCGCATGAAAATGAACCAACTGATAAAGTTTTCTATTCGTTTATCCATGATTGGCCTGCTTTGCAGAGACCAATTTTCCTTGGGTAATAAATAACTGGAAGTCCGGACAACCAACCATCCTACTAAACTAGCCGAAACAAATGATACGATAAGGCCCCGCATAATAAATAGGAGATGCAGTACATTCATATTTAGGTTCTGCATCCACAATTCTTTTGCAACTTCAAATGCGGCGAAAAGTAATATTACTACTACAAAAGCTAATAAAATGGCCCGGGAGATACTGAAATTGGATAGCGGGTTATTTGATCTTGGGCCTTCCATGGGAGATTTATCCTTTTATTTATTCCCTTCAAACATTAAATATGGTACCTGATTTATCAGATTGATTTTGAAGCCTTATGAATGTTATTTGTTATCCTTGATACATTCAAGAAGCAAAATAAGATATTTTCCCGACCAATTCTTCAGATAGCAGAAATTGTGGAAGGCATCTACTCAATTGATCAATACATTAATAGCATTTTATTCAATAATTGAGCAAACATAGGCCATCCTTGCCGCACAAGAGAAATATAACCTAAATATATAACTAAGGAGAGTTAATACCCTTTAGATTGAATGCTGTTTAGGAGAGTGTAAATGATAACGCAACTACGAATGATGCCCGTTGCCCATCATCCCTCCATGGCCGCGCCCCCCATTCTGCCAGTAGTCACAGGTTCCGTCGTTATTCATATCGACAAATCCCGGTCCGTGCCAGGTAGGGCTGCCATCCTGGGCATAGTCACAGATGCCGTCCCCATTTTCATCCACAAAGTCGTGACCATTCCCAATATGGGTTGCCTGTTCGACATAATCATTGATATTATTACCGTTATCATCTCGGTAACGCATACCTTGCTGGCGTTGATGCCTGGCCGATGATTGATCCCAATAATCACAGATGCCATTGCCATTTTCGTCGACAAAGCCCGGTCCATGCCAGGTGGGACTGCCATTCTGGGCATAGTCACAAATCCCATCGCCATTCTCATCCACAAAAGCATGGCCGAGATTGCCCATATAGGGCGGGCTCATTATGAGGTTGGCGCTGCCGGCGGTTACGGGGCCCGCTTCGTGGGTTGATTGTTCTACGTAGTCATTA
>DATFLI010000284.1:0-3246 GCA_035267805.1 Balneolaceae bacterium
AACCAGTTTGGAAAAAATTGAACGCCAGGTTATTGGGCATACCCTTCATTCTGTGGATAATAATAAGACTGAGGCAGCCAAAATATTAGGTTTTACCCGAAAAACACTTCACAATAAGCTGGATAAATATAAGGAGCCTCCCAATGAAGCCTGATTCCGGGCTCTAGCCAAGAGGTACGCCGTGCGTGTTATGCCTGATTAACATGTACAACGCCTGCAAACTGTGAAAAGAGGATAAATACTTTGATTCATTAAACAAAGCCGGGGTGCATAGATTATTTATTCTTTCTTCGGTTGGATAATATCAAAATAAAATGAAAAGGCCAGGCAAATGAGCGAGAACAGAATTAATAAGGATCTTGAGGAGAAAATCGATCTTTATATCAACGGTCAGCTTTCTCAGGAGGAAGTCGATGAGCTCTGGGTCGAGTTGATTCAGGATGATTACCTTATCGATTATCTGAAAACGGTTGCCAACACAAAGGCAGTCATTGAGTCCGGTAGGAGCAAAGCAAAAAATATCAGTTTACAAAATCCTGTAAAATGATAACCGGGTGAGACTTAGAATGATTTTGGCAACATCGCTGTATTGTTCAACAAATAGTGAACAATAAGATCATTTTCCCAAGGTGCGTTGTGTTTTGTCCCGGCTGATCATATCCAAGTGCAGCCGGTTAAAGAAATGGATGACATGAAATTAGGTTATAATTCTATACCTTTTAATGAGGAATCATATCTCCTATATAGTTGTTTTGTAAAAAGATAAAAAGGAGAGAGAGTGAGTTTGAGTATATTCTTCACATAATGATTGAAATAGTATTAGCCACTCTGATTTTTTCTGTCTCAAGGTTAAAGAATGGCACATCAGAAGCTATATATTAAGTATATGGTAAGCCTGCGTTGCAAGATGCTGGTCAAGGAAGAGTTAAAAAAACTTGGCATTGACTGTATATCCGTCGACCTTGGCATGGTAGAAATTCAGAATGACATCACAGAAGAACAGCTTGAGACATTCGAAAAAAACCTGAAAAAAGCTGGGCTGGAACTGCTCGACAATAAAAAGAATATCCTGGTTGAAAAAATCAAAAGCGTTATCGTGGAAATGATCCATTACGAAGACGAAGTTCCAAAAGTTAATGATTCCGATTATATCAGCGAAAAGCTTGGATACGATTATACCTACCTGTCCAATATCTTCTCCGAAGTGAAGGGAATTACCATCCAGCATTATATTATTATGCACAAGATTGAAAGAGCAAAGGAGCTTCTGTTATATGACGAGCTAACCCTGACCGAAATCGCCTATAAATTACACTACAGCAGCGTGGCCCACCTGTCTAATCAGTTCAAAAAGATTACCGGCCTTACGCCCACCTATTTTAAAGAACTGAAAGAAAAACGAAGAAAGAATCTCGAGGATCTGTGATATATATAACATTTTGAGGAGAGGGTATAAGACTTGTACGGCTTAAAATCCTCATCTTTCCTGTTCTCTTTAATTAATCCCATAGAAGATGAAAGCCGTGATAAACGAGATGACGTATGAACCGGGCTCTTTCGCAGGTGTAGTAGAGAGGCGACTCCGTTCAATGAAAGAGGATCATATTAATGAACGAATATGGGACAGGGACGCCACCCTGTGGAAGGATGATAAAAAATCGATTGATATGATTGCCCACCAACTGGGCTGGCTGGATGCTCCTTCCAAGATGGTTTCAGCACTTCCACATATTCTGTGTTTTGTTAAGGACGTGCGAGCGGCCGGATTTACGCACCTGGTCCTCATAGGTATGGGGGGCAGTAGCTTGGTTCCCCTGGCTTTCGAGAGCATATTAAGCACTGGGGGAAATGGGCTAAAGCTCTCAGTATTAGACACTACCGACCCTGCCACGATACAAGCAACAGAGCAAAAAGTGCCCCTGGAGACGACCATCTTTATCATTGTCAGTAAATCAGGAGTAACAGCCGAGTCGATGGCCCTCGCCGAATATTTTTATAAAAAAGTAAAGGCGATTGAGGGAGAAGGTGCAGGCAGCCATTTTGTGGCGATCACCGATCCGGGCACCCCGCTGGTTGCAAAAGCCGAAGCGTTACGTTACCGGCATATCTTTTTAAATCTTGAGGATATTGGCGGCCCCTATTCTGTTTTCTCCCATGTTGGGATGGTACCGGCTGCATTGAGGGGGTTTGAAATCGAAGCTTTGCTGGATCGGGCCATGCGGATGCAGCAGGCCTGCCGGACGCATAATATCCCTTCGGAAAACCCCGCTCTTAAATTGGGAGCCATCATTGGTGAAATGACCCTTCAACAGCGGAATAACCTTACGCTTGTGCTTCCGGATTCGCTTTCAGCTTTTGGTATGTGGTTGGAACAGTTGATCGCTGAAAGCACCGGCAAGGAAGGCAAAGGTATTCTACCCGTAACCGGGGAGGCGCTGCTCGATCCGTCATTTTATCTGGATGACCGGCTGTTTGTGTATTTGCATCTCCTGGGGGAATATCAGCCAAAGATGATAGAAAAACTAAACAGGTTAACGGCAGCTGGCCATCCATTGGTTACCATTGCACTGGAAGACAAATTAGACATAGCTGGAGAGTTTTACCGGTGGCAAATGGCTCTTGCGGTGGCCTGTACTGTCATTGGCACAAATGCATTTGTGCAACCGAATGTCCGCGAAAGTAAACAGCGCACCAGTCAAATTTTAAGCAAATTTGAAAAGGAAGGAATCCTGCCTGTAATGGATCCCGCAATAACAGAGGGTCAGCTCACCTTTTTCACCTATCGCAACAAGTTTAAAGATGCCGAGGGGTTGTTGGACACATTTTTGAATGGGGAACATGGGTGGGATTTTCTTGCCATCCAGGCCTTTCTCCCAGAGACCCCGCGTACCGACCGGCTTCTTCAAAAGCTGAGGACGATTCTTCAACGGCGGCTTAAACGGGCAACAACGGTTGCCTACGGGCCTCGTTTTTTGCATTCCACGGGTCAATATCATAAAGGCGGCCCCAATACAGGGCTGTTTATTCAATTGACAGCTGATGATAATATTGACATAAAGATACCGGGCAAAAATTACTCATGGGGCACATTCAAACGCGCCCAGGCGGATGGGGATTTTACCCTCATGCTGGTGCATAGCAGGAGGATCATTCGGGTAGACTTGAATGGGGACTTATACCAAGGGATAGATAAACTGATCGATTTGGTAGCAGCTACTTAGCCCATATGGCAGAGACTCAACTAAC
>DATFLI010000285.1:0-4925 GCA_035267805.1 Balneolaceae bacterium
AGTATTGCGCAGTTTGACTACCTGAAAGACAGGGTTGTTCTTGTTAATGGAGTTTCCAAATCATATGCCATGACCGGTTACCGGATCGGTTATCTGGCTGCCCCTGTATGGATTGCCAAAGCCGTTGTTAAACTCCAGGGACAGTTTACCTCAGGAGCAACAGCTCTTGCCCAGTTCGCTTGAATCACTGCACTTACAGCTGACCAGTCATGTACAAAAGAAATGAATGCTGCTTATAAAAGGCGCAGGGATCTGATGCTTGACCGGTTAAATGCCATCGATGGTGTAAAATGCAATGTCCCGCAGGGAGCATTTTATGTATTTCCCGATTTCAGTGCTTATTATGGTAAATCTGATGGAAATACCATGATTAAAGGATCAACCGACCTGTGTATGTATCTTATCGAAAAGGGACATGTTGCCACTGTACCCGGAGTTGCTTTTGGAGAAGATAAATGTATCAGGATCTCCTTTGCAAATTCCGATGAAAATTTGATGAAAGCAATGGACAGGATTGAGAAAGCACTCTCGGAATTGAAATAATAAGGTCTGCGGATTTGACCTGACCCGAAGGAGATATATTACAACATAGCAAAAAATTCTCAACCACTAAGGTCAAAATTGTAACAATTGTCGCAATCGTCTCAGTGGTCACAATGGCCATAATTGTTTTAATGGTATCGATTTTCGACCTGACAGGATCTCACCCTGTGAAATTTCTCAAAGCGAAAGCCCGAAGGGCTATTTCACAGGGCGAGCTCCTGTGAAATTTTGCAATGCGAAAGCCCTTTGGGCATTTGACAGGGCAAGTCAACCTGTCAGGTCTTTACATACCCACACCCAATACCCAAACACACCAATTCACCAATTCAATCGAGTAGGAAGGGGTCTACCGTAGACGGCGCGCCCCGGTTGTACCCCTACCCCTCACAGAACCGGACAAGCGGATTTCCCATACATCCGGCTCTTCGAATAACCATTCGGTGTACGATGGGTAATAACACAAGGATTGAGCACAATGCGTACATGAGCATCCAGCCATCCAACCCACACGAGAACCTGTTTGAAAGCATCCCACGTGTAAGACTTCCGTTGGCTTCTGCGATTAATCCACTTAAATAAGATTCTGGTCGCAAAATGAACGAAGGCCTTACACATTTTCGAGTTATCAGTGATGGCATAGTAATTCAGATGCCCAACAATACGAACCTTAGCCCTGCGTACCATTTCTCCTTTCCTATATATATTCCTGCTTCGTTTTGCCCAGTCCGAAAATTCACTCAGGCTTTGCCCGAACTTCTTACGGCTTGTCCGCCGCTTAACTTTGTAGTAGCCTCTTTTTGATTTACCACAATAATGTGTGAACCCTAAAAAGTCAAACTCGTCGGGCTTCTTGCCCTTCTTCTTGGCATCTTCCCTTGCAAAGCGTCCAAACCTGACAATTCTCGTCTTCTCTTCTGCCAGTTCTAATCCAAATTCTTTCAGCCTTCCTCTCAGACTCTCCAGATAATT
Organism: Balneolaceae bacterium; assembly: GCA_035267805.1. GTDB lineage: Bacteria > Bacteroidota > Rhodothermia > Balneolales > Balneolaceae > Fodinibius. The sequence continues at coordinate 1,513 of DATFLI010000285.1, forward strand.
CCGGGCGTCATCCTCGTACTGAAAACAGGCCAGAAAATCATCAGCAAAGCGGAAGTAATATGTTTCCCCTTTCGACTCTTTACTGATTCTCAATCTGAACCATAAATCCAGAACATAGTGCAGGAATATGTTTGACAACAGCGGTGATAGAATGGAACCCTGGGGTGTTCCTGTGTCACTTGCCTGAGTCAAACCGTCCTCCATTATTCCGCCTCTTAGCATCCTGTATATCAGCCGCAGGACTCTCTGGTCTCCTACCCGGTGTCCCAGAAACATAAGCATCTTCTTATGGTTTACCTCGTCAAAGTAACTTTTGATGTCGGCTTCTACCACAAAATTAACCCGTTCCTGTTGTATGGTTCTTCCCAGTTCATCCAGACATTTATGCTGGCTGCGTCCCGGCCGGTATCCATAACTGCTGTCCTCGAATACAGGCTCGTAGATCTGTTCAAGCACCCGTTTTACTGCTTCTTCAACGATCTTGTCCTCAAAACAACTGATCCCCAGCGGACGTTTCTTTGTACTGCCCGCTTTTGGTATGTATACCCTGCGCTTCGGTTTGGGCTTGTATCCCATCCTTTTCAGCCGTTCGGACAGATCCTTCAGATTCTCTTCCAGATTACGCCCATATTCTTCCTTGGTTATCCCATCAGCCCCGACTGCTCTATTCCCATCAAGGCTGTTGTAACAGGCTCGCAAATTGTCCACATCTGTAATGTGGTGGTACAAGCTGGTAAATACCAGCTTGGGCTCCTTGCGTGCCTTCTCACCTATCCGTGTAAGTTCTGTGCTCATCGTTATACCATTCTTAGCATAATGACAATGTCTCCCTTCCACGGTCGGTTAATCGTGGGAACCTTCGCTCTGCGGTGGTTAGCCGATTCGTAGCTAAGCCCTCTGTAGGACATACCGGTTCCCATCTCCCGCAACGTGCCGTCCATTCACCTCTTTTTATATTGGGTAAATGTACTCGGACAGCCCGTGTTTTACTGCCCAAGAGCTTTAACGTTGCTCGCCTGGTTACTCCTTTGACGTTGCCTGCTCGATGCAGTCTGTGACCCCGGGGTGCCGGAACAAAACTCGTCATTATCGCTCTGTCCCGCATGGCCTGCGCCCAATTGGAAAGGATCGGCACTATCCCAATATCCTTTGTTCTCGGGGCTGCGTTTCAGATTCAGGGCTTCCACCCTTCACCTCGCAGACTCGCTCGTTTCTATAATCCCGTTATAGATACTCCGCTACCGGGCGGTTGGCTATTCCTTACCCGGAAAGGCCTCTTTTCCTTCTCATCAAAGAACCAGAGCCAGGTAGACCCCAATTTACATTTCTTCACACTTTTACACTTTCACACTTTTGCACTTTTGCACTTTTGCACTTTCACACTATAATAGATCTACTGTAATTGAAAGCATATTAATTATGCAATCTTGCATAACGCAAATATGCATAACTAAATCGAAATTGAATAAATCGGGGATAGAAATCATCATATCTTATACCGGAAACAGTCCTTAAATAATATTATATTCGGATTATTGTACAATAATTTTAACCACATAAAATTTTCAGAATATTAAATTTTATCGTAAATTGCATTACTCAAAATTGCGTAATATGACAACTCTAAATCCATTCCGGTATGGAACAATAGTAGAAGGATCGTATTTTATTGACCGTGAAAATGAAATAAAGGAGATCAAAAACAATTTATATTCCGGACTAAATCTTATCATTTATTCACCTCGCCGGTATGGCAAAACTTCAGTTATGGCTAAAGTTCTTAAAGAACTCAATGAGGAGGGTTATTTTATTGTTTATATTGATATGTTCAGAATTACTTCACAAAAAAAATTCATTGAATATTATTCAAGGGAAATTTTAAAAAACCAGCCACATTTCAAAAAAGTAATCACAAAATTTCAGAGTTTTGTAAAAGGGATAAGTCCTGCCGTATCCTTTGATAATCAAGGCAATCCATTATTCTCGGTTTCGTTTCATCCTGGCGTCAGCCTGACAGATTCACTTACAGGCATTTTAGATCTACCCGAAAAACTTGTTCAAAATAAAAAATGGATCATAGTATACGACGAGTTCCAGGAAATTGAAAAACTTAACGGTGAAAATTTCGAAAAGCTAATGCGTTCTGTGATTCAGTTTCATAACATGACCACGTATGTATTCATGGGCAGCAAATCTCATTTGCTTTTAAATATGTTCAACCGGAAAAACAGGGCATTTTATAAATTTGGAAAGCTAATGAAAATCAATAAGATAAATGAGAAAGATTTTCAGGAATATATTTCTTTCAGATTTACGGAAGCCGGATTTGATTACATGAATGATCTGCCAGAGAAAATCGTTCGGATCACTAACAATATACCTTATTATGTACAGTTCCTGGCATCGGAAGTATGGAATGAAGGGTTGAATAATAATCGCCGGATCCGGGATCAGGAGCTGGATAACGCGATTGATAAAATATTGAACAACCAGCAGGATTATTACATTGAAATATTTGATAAACTATCCTTGTATCAGAAAAAGGTTTTACAGGCATTGATACAATCCAGGGTGAAAATCTTCTCGGAAGAATACCGTGTAAACTATGATCTTGGTGCGACTTCCAGTACACAACGCGCTCTTGAAAGACTTGCTCAACTTGAAATCGTTGAGAAGAATGGAGGCAGGATCGAATTCACCGATCCGTTTTTCCCTGTATTCATGCAACGCAATTTTACATAATACGAAGTATTTTTCTGATACGCTGTCGCGATTTCCTGTTCGCTTCGGTTCACAACGCTTTTTGAATGTGTCCGGTTAACCGGACTAACTTACTACCACTTTCACACCTAACCAGCAAACACAAAGACCCCGGTTGACAACTCCCGACAGGTCGGGACAGGCTGCAGAACTTGACTTCACCACCAAATTTTTTGAAAAACACTTGATTTTTTCATTCATATCGAGTAGTTTCGTTACTCAATCTTATCTTATGCTCGAGACTTTAATCACATCAAAGACCCGTCTCAAGCTGCTTTTGAAGTTTTTCCTGAACGCCAGGTCAAGATCCTATTTGCGTGAACTGGAGAATGAGTTTGGGGAATCTACCAATGCCATACGCCTGGAGTTAAACAGGTTTGAAAAAGCCAACCTGCTGATATCCTCCACCACGGGCAATAAAAAATACTACCAGGCCAACACCTCCCATCCCCTGTATCCGGATATCAACAATATTTTAATGAAATATGTAGGCTTAGACCAGATCATTGACAAGGTTGTCAGTAAGCTTGGTGACCTGAAGTGTGCTTACATCGTGGGTGATTTTGCACAGGGAAGGGATACCCGGATCATCGATTTGATATTTGTCTGTGACGGCATCGACCGTGAGTACCTTGCCCGTCTGGTTGAACGTG
>DATFLI010000286.1:0-6981 GCA_035267805.1 Balneolaceae bacterium
CCAAAGTTTTGGCAGTTGGGGATAAACGACATCCATATGCCATCCGGTTTTATTTTTATCCCATCTGCTCCGCCAGTAACTAATTTCCATGAATGATCAGATTAGCGCGTTTAGGGTTTAGGTTAACAATCTACAAAGACAACTTCGTTATCATGCCAATCCATTGCCCCGACCGTACAGCCGTTTGGGACTCACCGGGGTGACTTAAGGGGCTGCAAATAGATTTTAACCTAAAGCTGTTCGGATTCGTCATATTTTTTGGGATAATAACAGTTGAAATCATTATTTGTATATTTAAATGTAAAACAAAATTAAATACAGAAGTATGCTGGGATTGGATTACGATTTAGTTTGGTTGCCGGTATTAAAGGTAATTATCGCAATTTTCCTCGGGGGCCTCATTGGTTTAGAGCGTGAATTGGCATCCAAACCGGCCGGACTTCGAACTCACATGCTGGTTGCCGGGGCGTCGGCACTGTTGGTTATCCTGGGAGATATTATGATCAAACAATATGCTGGCAATACCGCATTGACGGGGGCTACCCGGGCTGATCCGATTCGAATTATCGAGGCGATTATTACCGGCATCAGTTTTCTGGGCGCAGGGACTATTATTTTCAGAGGACATCGCGAAAGTGTCGAAGGGCTTACCACCGCGGCATCCATACTATTTGCCGCTGCAATCGGCATTACCGTAGCGCTTCATCGCTATTTTCTGGCTTTAATTATTACCTTGGTTGTCATTGTAATCCTATTTTGGTTGGGATATATTGAGCGGTTCATTCGCAAATATCGTCGGCCTTTTCAAAAAGAAGAACCCGACGAATAAATAATCCCCGATTCTTTGAACCGGAAAATTCTCAACCTTGCTGTTCCCAACATCATCAGTAACCTATCGGTACCCCTACTCGGTGCAGTGGACACAGCCCTGATCGGTCACCTCAGCCAGGCCTACTACCTGGGAGCCATTGCCGTTGGCAGCATGATCTTCAATTTTATTTTTTGGGGTTTCGGTTTTTTGCGCATGGGTACGACCGGGATGACCGCTCAGGCATACGGAGAGGAAAATCATACCGGCAGCATCATGACCCTGGCACGTGCACTGGCCGTAGCGTTGGTTTTTGGCGTGCTGATTGTACTGCTTCAGCAATGGATTGCCGACCTTAGTTTTTGGCTGGTAGATGCCACTCCCGAGGTTGAACGCTATACCCATATCTACTACAATATCCGGATTTATACCGCGCCTGCGGTGCTGGGGCTATATGCTATCAACGGATGGTTCCTGGGGATGCAGAACGCGCGTTATCCCATGATTGTGATGATCTTTCTGAATAGCCTGAATATTGCGCTGGATGTGTTTTTTGTATACAGCATGGGCATGAATGTGGGTGGTGTTGCCTGGGGTACACTCATCGCTCGCTACGCTGGGTTCTTACTGGCTGTAATCCTGCTTGTGTCCAAATATAGTAACTGGCTGGACGGATACAAGCATAAGCTTTTGCTGGAAGTGGGCGCGCTGAAGAAATTTTTTACCGTTAACCGTGATATTTTTATCCGAACGCTCTGCCTGATTTTTACTTTTTCGTTCTTTACTGCCAAATCGGCCACCTTCGGTAATATCATCCTTGCAGCCAATTCCATCCTCTTACAAATGTGGATGATCGTCTCCTATGGTATCGACGGATTTGCCTTTGCCGCAGAGAGCCTGATAGGGCGTTTTACCGGATCGGATCAACAAGCCCAGCTTAAATCTGCCGTGAAATATTGTTTCATTTGGGGCGTAGGCATTGGAGTCGGTGCATCGGCTATATACGCTGTTTGGGGTACTCAGATTTTACATGTATTTACTGATCAGCAGGATGTGATTGTGGCGGCCCTTGCTGTCTATGGATGGACGATTGCCGGTCCCACAATCAGTAGCTTTTCTTATATATGGGATGGTATTTTTATCGGGGCAACAGCCACAGGACCGATGCGTGATTCGATGCTCATCGCTACACTTGGTGTTTTTCTGCCGGCATATTTTATCGGTGTTCACTATTTGGGAAATAATGCTATTTGGCTGGCGATGACGCTCTTTATGCTTGCCCGCGGCCTAACGCTTTCTTTCTACGCTCCCCAACATATTTTGAAGGCAAAGATGCAGCAAAAAACATAGCTTGATACAAGCTGTCAGCGATATTTTGTGCTGTTATCTAAAGAAAAAGAGAGCATGCTTATGAAACGCCTCCCGTCCCGAACGGAAAGCTGCGTGCGTATTACCCTCCTTGCAGAGGTAGTTTTTCGGGCCATTCATACAATGTTAACACGAATTTACGTTAGATTTAATAAGTCTTTAAAATTTTATCAGGTTTAATTTTTAGAGATTAAATCAACAAATTTCGAGTGATACAAATACAGCGAATGTATGAGAACAATTATGCTTTTGCGTCATGCCAAGTCATCGCATGATGATTCTTCATTGAAAGATTTTGACCGTCCTCTGGCAGAACGGGGACGAAAGGATGCTCCCCGCATGGGTAAATTTGTCAGGGAAGTGGAGGCGCTGCCGGGATATATCATAAGTTCTCCTGCAGAAAGAGCCAGGCAAACAACCCTTCTTTTCATGGAATCCGCCGGACTTGATGAATCCTTGATGAGTTGGAATGAGGATTTATACTATGGCGGCGCCCGGGATTACCTTCACCTCATTCAGAAAGCACCCGATGAGATCAACGATGTTTTACTGGTGGGACATAATCCTCTGATCGAAGAAACGGTATCATTGTTATGCAATGAACAGGGATTTTATACTGTACGCATGCCTACCGCCGGACTGGTTTGTATTGAGCATCCCGCCATTGAGTGGAAACAGGTGAAGCCGGGTACTGCCCGTTTTAAGTGGATGATGATCCCCAAACTGCTGGATAGGCTGGAGTGATTTTGGGTTTAATCGCTGTGCGACTGAATCCTTAAGGCCTGCCATCAAAAATAATTAGATGAAGAATTTTTCAATCTCAAAAACAGGTTAACGCTAGCTTGTCACATTTTTGTACTCTTCCAGTCGCGAGGTATGATTTTTCTGATCCATCAGCTCTAAAATCTTTTTTACCGCTTCATGGGGTTCGCGATAATAATGGTCATCCCCCAAAAATTCCCGAAGGCCTGATTTGTCAATGACATCCCGAACCGGCCCTTTCAACCCTGTGATATATAGCTCAATATCCCAATTACGCAGGGTAGTGATCATCGATTTGAGTTGATCGGTGGCTGTAGTATCCAGTGTATTGATAGTGCTCCCATCGATAATTACATAATGTGTAGATTTGTTTCGTTCGCGACTTTTTTCGAGGATAAAATCCCGGAAGAATTCAGCATTAATGAACGAAAAAGAAGCATCTACCCTTAAAATCAGGATGCCCTCAATGGCTTTTGCTTCGGGATGGCGCTCAATATTTTGGTACAAACGGGATCCGGGGATCACGCCCAGTTCAGCAACATTCGGCCGGCTATATTTGTACAGAATATTCAGCATCGAGGCCACAACACCCAACAAGATCCCTTCCTGTATGCCAATCAGTAGGGTGCAAATGGCTGTAAAAACGGCAATAAAGCCTTCACTCCTTTTGGTAGAAAATAATGATTTAAATTCCCCGATATTTATAAGGCCAAAGACGGCGACGATAGTAATGGCTGCAAGCACCGGCATGGGCAGATAGTAGAAAATCGGCGTTAAAAAGAGCAAGGTAGCAATAATCACCAATGACATGAAGACATTGGCCAGTGGCGTTTTAACATTGGCCTGTTCCGCTGCTGCCGTCTGGGAAAAGCTTCCGGCTACCGGAATCGATTGAAAGAAACTTCCCAGGAAGTTAGAAGCTCCAAGAGCAATAAGTTCGTGGTTGGGATCGATGATATAGTTATATCTTTTGGCCAGGGCCTGCCCGATAGAGGCGACGCTCATAAACTGAACGAGTGCCAGGGTAAGTGCGGTGGGTAGCAGTTCCCGCATCCTGTTAAATGTAATTTTAGGGAGTTGGAAAGCAGGTAAGCCTTTGGGAATCTCGCCGACCAGATGAACGCCATAACTGCCAAGATCGATGAACCAGGCTGCAAATATCCCCAGGAATAAAACGATGACGAATGCCGGTAATTTTGAATGAATGGATTTTAATAGCACCAGCAGGGCGATAGCCCCCATCCCGCATGCAAATGTTGCATAGTGAATCTGATCGATATTTTGAATTACCCCTTCCAGTATGTAGAAAATGTACTGGGTATTCGGTAATTGAATTCCCATCAGGTTTTGAAGCTGGGTGCCGGCAATGATGATGGGGGCAGCCAGCGTAAACCCGGCTATAACGGGCCGTGAGAAAAAGTTAAGTATGGAGCCGAGCCGCAAAGATCCCATCAACAGTTGCAGCAGGCCAGTGACCATAGTCAACAGAATGGTAAGGGCTATATACTCGGTGGTATTCACTTTGGCCAGTGCGCTTATTCCTGCTGCAATGATCAGCATATTTACAGAAACCGGTCCTATAGACAAGTGGCGGGATGTTGCCAGCAGGGGATAGATGAACAGGGGGATGACCCCGGCATAAAGCCCATAAATCGGCGGTACACCTGCAATCACTGCATAGGCCATTCCCTGGGGGATAAACATGGCACCTGTTGTAAGTCCGGCTGTTATATCGCCGCTTAGTTTAGCCGTATCATAATCAGGCAGCCAAGTAGCAATCCTGAATGTTTTTTTAAGCCATTCTTCCATAGGTTAAAATGCCCAGATCATGGGGATAAATATGGTTGCTAATATCCAAAATAAGATATTTAATGGTAACCCAACTTTTGTAAAATCGCTAAATTTATATTGACCAGGTCCGTAAATAAGCGTGTTTGCATGATGGCCAAAAGGAGTAATGAAGGTGAGACAAGCTGCATAACTGACGGCCAGCACCAGTGGTGCCGCATGTACATTGACTTGTTTGGCGATCTCGAAAGCAATGGGGGCCAAAAGTGCAACAGAAGCATTGACCGAGATGATGGCGGTAAGCAGCATCGTTAGCAGGTAAAGTCCCGACAAAATGGCCACGGGTCCGAAGCCGTGCAGTACATCGATCAGGAAATTAGCCATAAGACCCGCTGCACCGGTTTTATCCATAGCGATCCCCAGCGGAAGTACGCCCACCAGCAACATGATTACTTTCCAGTTGATCGCATTGTAAGCCTCTTCGGCTGTCAGGCAACCGGTTAAGATCATCAGGATAACACCCGCAGGCGCTGTGACTACGATGGGAGCTAAATTCAGTGCAGCAATTCCAACGACACCGGCCAGTATTGCAAGGGCAGTATAGGTTTTATTGGCTCGCGGACGCATAATGTCTACTTCGGATCAAATCACGAAATTCGAATCATTATTGATGTCGCGGAGTCGATCGCTACTGAGACTAAGTAACATTGTATCGCCACCGGAAATAGTTACTTTGCTGAGATCTTCTTGCTGAAGTTCCCCGCGGTGTCGAATCGCCAGCGGGATTGCCCCGAAGCGCTCATAAAAATTGATCTCTCCAAGCGCTCGACCTTCCAGGGTTGATTCGGGAGCCACGGCTGCTTCCACAAGAGTATCCCGGCCATGTTTCAGATCCACGTCCGCCCACTTGGAACTCGGTACGAGCGACAGATCCTCTCTGCGAAGTAATTTATCGATTTCTGAAGCGCTGCCGCGAATTCGCAACAGATCACCTGCTTCGACTTTCGTTTTGGTACGCTGGGCGGAGGAGTCGCTTTCAGGTTTAAAAATTCTTAGCACGTCGAGGTCAAGTTCCCTTGTCAATTCCTCTTCATCCAGAAACTTTTCTACCAGCTTAGAATTCGACTCAACCCGTAAATCAGTAAGATATTGCTGCATTTTGAATCCCGAGGTCAGATCCTCCTTTTCCCGACGAGGGGGGATGAAATCAAATCCAAAGAGATACATATAGACAAAACCACCTGCCAGGAAAATAAGACCCATCGGAGCAAAATCGAACATGGTAAGGGCATGCGCCCCGCGACTTTCAACGATTGAGTTTACCAATAAGTTCGTAGATGTGCCGATCAGCGTGTTGATGCCTCCCATAATTGCCGCAAATGAAAGGGGCATTAGCAGTTTTGAAGGGCTGATGTCAATTCTCGAAGCGATGTCAATTACCACCGGGATGAAAATCATGATTACGGCAGTGTTGTTCATAAACGCGGAGGCGAAGCTTACAAATAGCAACATGGCGAACAGCCAAAACCAGAAGTTCCGCTTCATTTTATTGCAGAAAAAATCCCCGGTTTTGTTGAGGATTCCGGTCCGGCGTATACCCTCACTGATCACAAACATGGCCGCGATACTGATCGTAGCGGGATTGCTGACGCCCGAAAAACCTTCTTCCGGAGTCAGGATCCCCGATGCCAGCAGACAGACCAATAATATGATCGAGGCAACATCAAACGAAACGTAATTTGTTGAAAAAAGAAAAAGCGCCAGCCCCAGTAAAACAAATACAAAGATAATATCGGGTGACATATCTGATAATTTGCGTTACCTGAAGAATTCTAAATCATTTCTGAATTTGGATTATTTTACAACAAAAAAGGACTTGTTACCATTTATTAATTGGCTGCTCTTCCAGAGGTTGCTTTATGATTTTGGGTGCCTTGTGATGACTTTACATCCAACTCATCCAGCAAGCGGTTGGCATGGGTAAATTCATCCATCAGGAAAAGGATGTAGCGAACGTCTACGTTAATAGTTCGGCTTACAGCGGGGATGTAAAAATAATCACTGATTACCCCTTCGATATTGCCATCGAAAGCCAGTCCCACGAGCTCCCCGTCGCCGTTGAGTACCGGGCTACCGGAATTACCCCCGGTGATGTCATTCGTGGAAAGAAAATTCACAGTTTGAACGCCCCCGGAGGTTGCGAACCGGCTGGGCTTGCGAGCACCGGTTCTAACAGAATCGTAGTATTGTTGTAG
>DATFLI010000287.1:0-8517 GCA_035267805.1 Balneolaceae bacterium
CAACTAGATTCTTTAACAATGAGACATTTATTAATATTTGTTGTACTGCTTTTCTTACATCCCTTTCCAATATGAGTCCCCCCCCACAATACCGGGCACGCCCTCCAAAATATACACACAGAGAGATTACAGCCGGAGGTACTTAAACCTAAAAGACTTCGGAATATAAAGGAATAGGAAAAAATAAGACGCCCTATTCATTTTTTAGTTAATTCCTCAAAACCCGTTCGCATTTTTACTTCGTAATAACAAGATAAGTCTTTTACTTGGTCATTGATTTTATGCGATGGCTTACAAAATAGCCCCCTTGACTTGGTAACCACAGGATTTAGAGAGAGCAATGGCCAACGACTGAGTGAAAACGGACTTTCCGTTTTCACGAGTTGGCCATCCTATGATTTCAAAAATTAATCATAATACTATTCTAAGAACTCCCCTTTTGCTGTTAGCTATCCCGCCTAGGAATTTCTACATTAGCCGTTGGTTTCTAAATTTAAAGCTAGCATCATGCTTAACCAGTTTTTCTTGTTCAATATCAATGGAAAGAAATTTTTAACGGCAAGTGCCATAACACTTGCAATTGTCGGGGGCATAGGATGGTTGTGGCATCCGTTTTGGTGGGTATTTGTTCTGGTTGTCCCGGTCGTTATCATTGGTATCCTGGACATGCTTCAAACACAGAATACAATTATTCGCAACTTTCCTTTTCTCGGGCATTTCCGGTACTTGCTGATGAGCATTTCTCCGGAAATCCACCAATACTTCGTTGAAAACAATACCGATGGAACTCCATTCAATAAAAATCAGCGGGATTTTGTGAATAAACGATCTGAAAAACAGGCTGAAACGCATCCTTTCGGTACCGAGTTGGATGTATATGAGGAGAAATACGAGTGGGCGCCCCATTCTGTTTATCCTAAAGAGAAGATGGAAAAACCGCCTCGTATCCATGTAGGTAATCAATGCACAGAACCCTACGATGCGGCTATATTTAATATTTCGGCCATGAGTTTCGGATCTTTGAGTGCCGCCGCGGTCCGCGCACTCAATAAAGGAGCTGAAATGGGAGGCTTTTTCCATGATACCGGAGAAGGGGGATTGTCACCATATCACTTGGAATACGGTGCTGATGTCGTTTGGGAGATTGGATCTGCTTATTTTGGATGCCGGACTAAAGACGGCAATTTCGATGCGGATGAATTCCGGGAAAAGGCCACGAATGACAAGGTTAAAATGGTAGAAATCAAGCTATCCCAGGGAGCTAAACCCGGTCATGGTGGCGTGCTTCCCGCTATCAAAAATACAGAAGAGATAGCCGAAATAAGAGGCGTAGAGCCTTACACAAAGGTTGTCTCACCTGCCTTTCACACAGCTTTTTCGGATGCGGAAGGCTTGCTCAATTTTGTGCAGCAATTACGTGAACTATCCGGAGGAAAACCCAGCGGTTTTAAGCTCTGCATCGGTCGTGAAGAGGAATTCATAGATATCTGCAAAGCAATGCTGCAAACGGGAATCAAACCGGATTTCATCACGATCGACGGTGGTGAAGGCGGAACGGGAGCGGCTCCCATCGAATTCTCCGATTCTATCGGCATGCCGCTGGAAGAAGCATTGGTTTTTGTGACGGATACGCTCCGCGGATTTGATCTCAAAAAAGACATCAAAATTATTGCCGCCGGCAAAGTGATTACAGCCTTTGACATCATAAAATCAATTGCGCTGGGAGCTGATATTTGCAATAGCGCACGAGGGATGATGTTTGCCCTCGGGTGTATTCAGGCTCTAAAGTGTGATACGAATGAGTGTCCTACCGGTATCACCACGCACGACCCGAGTCTCACACGAGGCTTGGTTGTGGAGGATAAGGCCGAACGTGTGACTAATTTTCAGAATGAAACGGTTAATGCGGCACTGGAACTTTTAGCAGGTATGGGATTAAATCGTTTTGACCAGTTGAAAAGGGAGCACATTAATAAACGTATTGAGCCGGAGACCATTAAAACATTTGAAGAGATATATCCTTCTGTAGAGACGGGTTCTTATTTAAAATAAAGCTTACTTTCAAATAATCTGTAAACAGATTTTAATGTTTCAAACCTATTCAACAAGCCGCCTATCAACGGATAAACCCTTCGGCGATACGAAGGGAGACCACCAATAGTAATACTGTTACCAATTTCGAAATTAACAGTAAAGAAAGTCAATTTTTTTGACTGCCAGCCAATTTAATAGCCATGGGCCTGCCGCGCCTTCGGCTTCTCATGCCTAATGGAATGTTAGCCCACATAAACTCCCCCAAAGAAATAAGCCCCGACATCATTTATTAGGAATGCCGGGGTCAAAAAGTTTTGGAACTTCTTCTTGTTATTTAAGCTGAATTCGAGGTAAAATCTTTTTTCAAGATACCCACGTCGATGAAACGGCAGGCAAAACATCCCTCCTGGAGGAGGGTGGGCCAATCGCATGGTTTTTGCGATCGGGAGGTGTCATCTAAATTGCAGAAGTAAACACCTTTCCCGCCTACGGCGGCTCTCCCCTCAAGGGGAGATTTAACTCCACCTAAAAGTTAAAACCCGATTTTAAGTCCAAGAAGTTTTATCAAACTCACATTATTTAAAATTTTCGTCTTTGAGACCGGTATTAATTTTGATGTCCTGAACTTTCATATCCAACGCCATTGAACCCTGGTCAGAAGAAACATCGTAGGGCACTTTTATACCATTGACTTCCCTGTAATCAGAATAAGTGGTCTTAGAAGTATGATCACCATAGGTCGTTTTTTCTTTGAGTTTCAACCCACTGTCAACGGCATAGTAAGCTTTGATTTGAACGCCTGACGGAGTTGTGACTTGCAGTACATAAGCGTCGTTACCATCAACTTGTTCTTCACCGAGCAGTTTGGTTTGGTAATTATCTGATTGGTACTCCAGCTCGGGAAACATAACAGCCTCTTCCTCAAAGGTTTTTTTCTGCTGATCAGTAAGCTGCGGATGACGACCATTACTGCTGATACTCACACTGTCTCCATTTACTTTAAGGCTACTGATGACTCTGCCCACAGATTTCAACTCGATTTCCCGGCTGTACTTGTCCGGCACTTTATTCATCTGAGTGATCTGCAACTGATAGTTCTGAACCTGGCCAATCATAACTTTGGTCATATCCTTCACATCATTCAACCGGTCTGCTCCGCCAACTGCTTTAATATAATGATCGATTACCGTCTGCGAAGTCACACCGTCCGGTGCCGGTGTGATGTTTTTCCAAATATTATTACTGGGATTTACATCAGGTAATTCGTGATTAGGATCAATCTCAACCGACTGAATTTCTGAAGTCGATGAATATTTAAAAGTCCATTCGGGGCCATTTTGCCAAATTTCTATGGGCAGGCTCTTTGTCCCGGTATTTCCATTTTTTTCATTAACCTGAACAGTTACCGGCATTGCCATCTTATCTTTATTTTCAATGGTGATATAAGCGCCTTTGCTGGGATCATTACCCACATACTGGATATCTTTTACGGCTTGATCCAGCTTCCAATTATGCATAAACCACTCTTTCCAGAACCAGCTAAGATCTTCACCGGCGGCATCGTCCATGGTGTTGAAGAAATCCCACGGAGTAGGATGCTTGAACGCCCAGCGCTGAATATATTGCCGGAAAGCATAATCAAATCGCTTTTCACCCAGCACGTTTTGACGTAGCTGATTCAACGCCATGCTGGGCTTGCTGTAAGCTTCAATTCCCAAATTGCGCTGGTTGTGAATAACATCAGGCATTGTAAATATGGGCTCTACATTATTTCCGAACAAATAACCTGCCATTTGCTGCGGATGCTGTTCGTGATAATACTCACCACCGTTAAACTTTTTGGTATCTACACCATTTAAAAATGTATTGAAACCCTCATCCATCCAGGCGTATTTGCGTTCATTAGAACCTACAATCATTGGGAACCAATTGTGGCCGAACTCGTGATTGACTACACCCCAAAGTCGTCCGCCTTTGCTTTTGTAATTGCAAAATACAATACCCGGATATTCCATACCATTTTCACTGCCGCCCACGCTTGTAGCCACGGGATATGTGTATGGATACCAGTGTTTAGAATAAAGCTCTATAGCGCCTTTCACATATTCGGTAGAACGTCCCCACGCACTATCCCCGGCACTTTCAACAGGATATACAGACTGAGCCAGTGCTTCTTTCCCTTTTGGCAGATTGATGCGCGCAGCATCCCACATAAAAGCCTTGGAAGCCGCCCATGAAACATCCCGAGCCTGGTGAATTTTAAAATGCCAGGTCAGCATAGCTTTATCCGATCGTTTCGTGGGATTTTCAACATCCTGCTTCGAACGAATCATAACCGTCTTGTCGCTTTCATGTGCTTTATCCAGTTGATCCCGCTCGTGGTCGGTCAGCACGTCTTTGGGATTCTGCAGCTTTCCGGATCCCACGACCAGCATATTGGAGGGGACTGTAATTTCATAATCAAAGTCGCCGTATTCCAGATAAAACTCACCGGCTCCCAGGTAAGGTAATACATTCCATCCTTCAACTTCATCAAAAACTTCCATTCGAGGATACCATTGTGCCAGCGTATAAATCCATCCATTTTTAGTTTTTGTTCGTCCCATCCGGTCTTTGCCATAAGGCGGTATCTCAAAAGAGTAATCAATCGATATCTGCATATCCTTGCCATGTGCTTCCAATTCTTTGGGCAAACGGATTTGCATACGGGTATCGCTCACCAAGTAATCAGCCTTTTGCATCTTATGGCCCATCTTAATGGATACCGACTTAATATTATAGCCGTTCGTATAAGTACTTACCGTATTCCGTCCACCACCGACAGGAGAAACAGCAGTACCGCGAGAATCCTTTCGGAAGGTGTTTTGATCCAACTGCAACCATAGAAAGTTAAGGTTATAAGGACTATTGTTGGTGTATGTAATGGTTACATTGCCACTTACCTTTTTCTGGGTAGTATCAAGGGTGGCCTTTATATTATAATCAGCACGGTTCTGCCAATATTCAGGACCGGGTTTTCCGGTTGCACTGTGAAAGCTGTTTGCCTGATCTTCCATAAACAACGGGCTAAACAGTTTATGAGAGTTAAAAGTCGACTTTTGATTACTATTTTGTGTTTGTTGCGCCTGCGCTTGACAAAAAACGCTGCTTATAAGGAATAAAAGCAGTAAACAAAATTTAGAGAGGGATTTCATTTAAATCTTTTTTAGTTACGATTTTTTTATAGGATAAGAATGTAAAAAAAGAATACTACTTATTTAAAAAGAAATTTACTTCTCTCAGATATATAAAAAAGCCCTGAAATTATCTGAATCCCAGGGTCTTCTTAAGCTCGAAAAGCTGATGCAGCTTTGGAAAAGAATTAATGTAAATAGAGTATTCTATTAAAATGCCTCCCGGTGAATTTCGGGAGAAGAAAATACACTTGTAAACGAATAATTGCTGAAAGTAACATTGAATTCGCCATCTTTGATTTCCTTTGAATCCGAACCATCCGAATCATTAAGAACCAATCCCTCGAACTTTCCCTGAATATTGTTTTGCGTAAGGCTGGTAATTTCCACCATTCCGCTCGTAGAAATATATAAAGTCGATTCGCCATTTGCAGTAATGGAAAATGCCAACTGGCCAGCTTTCTCCTTATTATCATTTGCTGGCACGTCAATATTTATCAAATCATAGGTTCCCACTCCAATATTCGCAGCCTCAGAGTTGGTAAAAACATTTAAAGTAATGGATTGAAACTCACTATTGCTTTGATCAACATTTACTGCCGTGATAGCAACAGCTACGGGTTGATTGCTGCCGAGATCTACTCTTGTCGCAGAACCGCCATTTGCTTGCCACCCATCTCCGTCGATAGTTGCCTTAACAGTCCCTAACTCTACGTTTACATCCCTTTGTGACTTTGTAGACTTACAGGATATTAATAGTGCTACCGTTACACAAAATAATGCTCCAAATTTGAAAAAGATACGATAATGCATATAGTCTAACCCCTCTCTTTAATTTATGATAAATAGGAAGATCTATTCACTCCCTTGATATATCAAACTAAAACAATTGCCCTAAATGACAAATTTTAATAGACTTATGCGAATTCTTTTTTCTTTTCTGCCCGCTTTCTTTCGTTATGATCCAGATACATTTTTCGGATGCGCAGGCTTTTGGGCGTCACTTCCAGCAGCTCATCATTATCAATAAACTCAATGCACTGCTCCAAACTCATCTTCTTGGCGGGAGCTATTTTAACCGCATCCGCCGTTTGCGTAGCCCGGTGGTTAGTGAGATTCTTTTTCTTTACTACATTCACAACCAGATCATCCGAACGATTGTTGATTCCGACTACCTGCCCGGCATAAACGGGATCGCCCGGCTCAACTAAAAAAGTACCGCGGTCCTGCAGCCCTTCCAGACCATATCCTGTAACTTCGCCTTTTTCCAGCGCGATGAGGGCACCGCTGTTGCGTCCCGGTATTTTTCCGGCATATGGCTCATAAGAATCAAATTGCTGGTGCATGATACCGGTGCCGCGTGTTTCAGTAAGCATCTCACTTCTAAAACCGATGAGACCGCGTGACGGGACTTTAAAAATGAGGCGATTATTTTCACCCTCTTGGGTCATGGAGGTCATAATTCCTTTACGTTGCTGCAGGTTGTCAATCACCCGATTGGCATAATCCTGGTGAACATCTACAACTACTTCTTCAAATGGTTCGTGTTGCTTGCCATCGATCTCACGATAGAGCACTTCCGGACGTGATACCGCAAATTCGTATCCTTCGCGACGCATGGTTTCTGTAAGAATAGCCAACTGCAGTTCCCCACGCCCTGACACTTTATAAATATCAGCGTCTTCGGTTTGTTCTACACGGATGGAAACATTCGTGCGAATTTCACGCATCAGGCGATCCTTAATCATATTGGAGGTCACATAATCGCCATCAATGCCGGCAGACGGTGAATCGTTGACATGGAAGAACATTGTCATCGTCGGCTGATCAATATCATAATAATCCAGCGTAGTCATATCGGAAGTGGCTGTCAGGGTATCGCCGATATCTACTTTTTCGTACCCGGCCAGTGCAAATATATCGCCCGCCTCGGCTTCATCAACAGGCTCACGCTTTAAACCATTAAAAGTAAAAAGCTTGGTAGCTTTGGCTTTTTCTTTCAATTCACCGTTGCGATTCAACAACGCAATTTCCTGATTTTGTTTAATGGTTCCCTGCTCCACACGACCAATCGCAATACGTCCCACATAATCGTTCCAGTCGATACTGCTCACCAGCATCTTAAAGGGAGCTTCAACATTTTGCTCCGGTTCAGGAATATGGTCGATAATCTTGTCAAAAAGCGGAGTCAGATCCTCATTATCATCCTCTAGTTCTTCCTTGGCAATTCCATTGATACCTTCCGCGTAAATGATCGGAAAATCCAGCTGATCGTTCGTTGCATCAAGCATCACAAAAAGATCAAAAATCTCATTTAGTACGTCATCCGGACGAGCATCCTTGCGGTCAATTTTGTTGATTACAACAATCGGTTCGTATCCAAGTTGCAGCGACTTGCGCAAAACAAATTTCGTCTGAGGTAAAGGACCTTCGGCTGCATCCACCAGCAAGATAACGCCGTTGACCATCTTTAGGATTCGTTCAACTTCCCCACCGAAATCGGCGTGCCCGGGCGTATCCACAATATTGATTTTGGTTTCACCCCACTTGACTGCGGTATTTTTCGAGCTGATGGTGATTCCCTTTTCGCGCTCGAGATCTCCGGAGTCCATAACGCGCTCCTGCACCTCTTGATTCTCGCGGAACGTACCGCTTTGTTTAAGCATTTGATCAACCAGGGTTGTTTTGCCGTGGTCAACATGTGCGATAATCGCAATATTTCTAATATCTTTGTACATAACTGGTGTTGATTAAATAGGTCGGTCTTTTAACCGATGATTTGCAGCGTGCAAAGATACGGCTTTATTTGCGCAATTCATTATTATAAAATTCATTTCTTTTTTGATACTGGGAGCGGCACTAAAATTGCTCATCAGTACTCATTTTGGTATATATACAGAGTCATTTTTATGTAGATATTTGCACAAAAAAATTATTACTAATGGATTTAAAAATTAAAAATCAGCGTTTTGTCGTATGTGGAGCAAGCAGTGGATTTGGCCGGGCCATTGCTGAATTATTGTCGAATGAAGGTGCCAACGTGATCGCTATTGCACGAAGAAAAAACAAATTGAACGAACTGAAAGAGAAGTTTCCCGATTTGGTGACGACAGTAGCCGGTGACCTTACTGACGATGATACGCACAACAAAATTGAGGCTGCTATCGGAAATAAGCAATTGCATGGAGTAGTAATAAATTCCGGCGGCCCTCCTGCCCTGACGCCTCTCGAGACAGCTATTTTTGACTGGGATCAGGCCTACGAAAATGTAATGAGATGGAAAATCGAGCTGGTGCTCAGATTGGTCTCT
>DATFLI010000288.1:0-13028 GCA_035267805.1 Balneolaceae bacterium
CGACCATTCCGACCATATATTTTTTGGCAGATGGCGGGAAATACCGCTGCACATATAGCTGGCCAAGCGCATCCCCGAGTGTATGATTGACGAGACTGCTGACCCGTTTCCAGCGTTTCTGCGGCTGTTTTTGTCCGTTAAGCAAGCGATTGTAAAAATCAAAATGTGCATCCGCAAAAGGTGAACTCAACCACTGGGCGTAACCGCTCACCAGATGGAATCGCAGGTAATTCTTCCAGACAGAGACCGGAGTTGAATCAATCAAATCAGAAACCTGCTTGTAAAAGTCGGGCTGACCTACTTGCACGGTATCCACACCCAGTTTCATTTCCGAGACAATGTTACTCCAGTTGATATTCGGCGTCATCTTGTTAAACTCGCTTACGCTCAACAGGTGGTAGTTGGCCTCGGGATCCCGCAGATCAACCGGCGCCTTAGACGCTTTGGCAAGCTTGGTTTCAAGATCGATTATTGCATCCGCATCGCCGGAAGCGGCACTTTTATCCGTGCCGCTCAACTGCAGTATCTTGGCTATGTAATCGTGATATGCATCCCGGATCTTCTGACTCTTGTCATCGTCTTTGAAGTAATAGTTACGGTTGGGCAATCCCAGGCCTCCCTGGTTAAAATGAGCCCGCTCGACCATACTATTTTTGTCATCGGGATTTACCTGAAACCGGAACAATGTCCCATCCCCGTTTTTATACTCTCGCACCACTTCATTCAGCACATCCTGACCGTTACTGATGGATGCGATATGATCCAGGTTTTCCTGCAGCGGCTGAATTCCTTTTTCCTCGATAGTTGCACTATCCATACCACTCTTATACAAATCTCCAATTTGCTGTTCAATGCTACCCTTTTGAGGATTCTTGAGACTGGCGGCCGAATCCAGGATGGTCTTCATATTATGGAGCGCATTATCGCGGACTTTATAGAAAGATCCCCAGCCCGATTGGGAGGGCGGAATCTTGGTATTTTCGAGCCATGTACCATTGGCATATTCAAAAAAGTTATTGGCCGGGTTCGCCGAAGAATCGACGCCCGAAAGATCCAACGGGTGTGTATTGCGCGGCTGATTGGAACAACCGGCAAGCATACCAACTACCAATATAGCGGCAATCAAAGCACTGAATAGATTTTTCATTTCTTAATGTCTTTATTTACAAGATTTACAGGTTAGCAAAATGCTAAGGTAAAAGATTTACTATCGCTCTACAATAGCCAAGTACATGATAACACAACATTTTACGCTTTTGCTACGGTCATAAGAATTAATCATTCCCCAAATAGCTTTTTATTATTGGTAATTATTCTTTGATATTATATATATAATTAATAGGCAAGTTAATTAACGACCACTTCTAATCAATAAAAGGGAGATTGCAATGAATAAATATTTTACCTCTTTCATGGGCGCCGTAATTGCTTTTGGATTGTCGATAACCGTCCAGGCACAATCAATAACCAAAACCATTGAAGGATTTGCTCATCCCGAGAGCGTCGTAGAATCGGGAAATTATCTATATGTAGGTAATGTCGGAAATGAATTGCAGCCGTCTGCCAAAGATGGGGATGGATTTATCAGCAAAGTAAACGTCAGTACGGGTAAAGTTGAACAGCTCCATTTTTTGCCGAATGGGGATGCTACTCTTAATGCCCCAAAAGGATTGACTATTGCTGATAATACACTCTATTTAGCAGATATTAACCGTGTGATGGGGTTCGATCTGGATTCGGGCAAAATGGTGTTTGAACTGAATATCCCGGAGGCAAGTTTTCTGAACGATGTGGTTGCCGGAGATTCCCAAACCTTATATGTAAGTGGCACTTCCCTGGGAAAAATTGCTCGCATCAATATACCCAAGCAAAGCTATGAGTTTTTGGATATTCCTATGATTAAGGGTGCAAATGGATTGGACCTTTCGACTGATAAAACCACCCTTTATTGCGTGGGGTTCGGTGCCGACAATCAACCCAACGGGCGAATTACCGAAATAGAACTGGATCCGCTTAAAGCTAAAACAATCGGCAACTACCAGGGACTTTTAGATGGTGCCCAACTCTACAATGGAAAACTTTATTTTTCTGACTGGAAATCTGAAAACAAGGGAATCATCAATATTTTAGACTTACAATCCAATCATGTGAGTATGCTTGATTTAAGCCAGACCATTGGCGGTCCGGCTGATTTTTACCTCGATCAAAATTCAAGCATTTTGTATGTACCCAGCATGCTCGAAAGCAAGATTTACGTAATTAAATTATAGAATCCACAATTTACTATGAGTGAGTTGTACTCCCCGAATTGCATGTCTGCTTCAAGTGCAACCTCTTGCAAAAATATTCCAGTGCAGGTTAACTAATCAGCCAATGCCTGCTCCAGATCTTCGAGCAAATCGTCGGGATGCTCCAGTCCCACGCTGATGCGGATGAGATTTTCCGGTGTCGTTGAATCGGGGCCTTCACTGCTTCTGCGATGTTCCCAGGTTGTTTCCACTCCTCCAAGACTGGTCGCCTGGGTGATAATTCTCGAACCGCCTGTAACTTGCAACGCTTCTTTACGACCGCCTTTTATCAGAAAAGAAATCATGCCGCCAAAGCCCTTCATCTGCTTTTTAGCAATTTTATGCCCAACATGTGTTGACAATCCGGGGTAAAGCACCTTTTCTACTTTTGGATGATTTTGCAGAAAGCGCGCCAAATGCCCGGCATTATCATTATGCGCCCGCATGCGATACGGCAACGTTCGGATACTGCGTGACAACATCCAGCAATCTTCGGGCGACGGCACAGCCCCCATCGTGATCTGCAGATTCCGAATTCTTTTCATAATGCCGTCGGCATTCTTGCCGATGACGGCTCCGCCCAGAATGTCGCTATGGCCACCCAAATATTTTGTAGTAGAATGCATCGATAAATCGGCACCCAGATTCAAAGGCTGCAAGTTCATAGGGGATGGCCAGGTATTATCCACACAGACCAGTGTGTCCCGCTCGTGAGCCAACTTAGCAACCGCATTCACATCGGTAATATTCAATAGTGGGTTGGAAGGCGTTTCGATCCACACCAGCCGGGTATGGTCATTAAAACTCTCCTTAATTTTATCTAAATCGGTCATGGGGATAAAATCCACCTTCAACCCCCAGGGAATCATCACCTCTTTGATGAGCTTACGGTTTCCCGCATACACATCATCCGGCATCAGCACATGATCACCGGGTTTCAATGCCTGGAACACAGCCGTTGCAGCAGCTACTCCCGACGCAAAGGTAGCGCAGCTTTCACCTTCTTCGAGCTCTGCCAGCGTATGTTCCAGCCGCAGCCGGTTGGGATTAACCGCCCGCGTATAATTCAGATCACCTTCCCGGTAACCTTCTTTGCGATGCTCAAACACCGTGGACTTATGAATCGGAGGGACTACATCCGTGGTATCCCGCTGGATATCGAGTCCTGCATGAATGGCTTTGGTTTCAAAATGCATGATAATTATTAGTAAATGTTGAATTTAAAATTGTAAATGACTGTGAGGATCATCACGCCAAGGAGCTTACTTATAAAGCATAAGCCAAATCATCTCCTGATGAAACGATAGAATATAATCCAAGGAAAAGTTTTAGCTTTGCATTAGAAATAATACAACTCTGTAAGCAGCTAATTGAAAGAAAAGAATATATCGTTTCAAAACAACTGCTAAGGAGTGGTACAAGTCTGGATGTTAATATTGAAGAAGCATCAGGCTCAATCTAAAAGAGATTTTGTTTCGAAGATGGCAATTGCATCCAAAGGGGATCACGAAACCTACAAAGAGATCTCTGGATAGTTAATTCAAAATTATTCCATCATTCTTATACTTGTGGGTATTTAGACTTTACGTATCGCCCTAATTCTCTGCAAAACTGTGGGATGCGAGTAATTCAAAAACACGTAGAACGGATGGGGCGTTAAATTCGAGAGATTATCCTTCGATAACTTTTTGAGCGCCTGTATCATCGGCTCTTTTTTGTAAGTGGTTGATGCAAACGCATCAGCTTCATACTCGTATTTTCTGGAAAGAATTTGCATAAATATCGATACAATCAAATCAATTGGAGCATAGAGCATCCCAAAGAAAATAAGTCCGGCATAAACGGATGCCTGCTGCATGTAAAAAGCATTATACAATCCCTGTGAATTCAGAAAAATTGAGAGTAAAAAGAACATGATACCTGTCTGCAAAATACTTATGAGCATATTTTTAATAATGTGCTTCTTCTTGTAATGCCCCATCTCGTGTGCCAGCACGGCCACCAATTCGTCTTCTGTTTGATTATTTATAAGCGTGTCGTAGAGAGCGATCCGCTTATTTTTTCCAAAACCGGTAAAAAAGGCATTTGACTTGCTGCTTCGCTTGGATCCGTCCATCACATAAATACCTTCCAGTTTAAAATTCACTTTATCGGCGTATTCACGGATTTTTTGCCGAAGATCGCCCTCCTCCAGCGGTTCAAACTTGTTGAAGATTGGCATTATCCATGTGGGAGCAATAAACTGAATAAAGAGTGTAAATATTGTAACCGCACCCCAGGCGTATAGCCAGGCAAATTGATCGATAAAAGTAAAAAAAGCAAGGATTCCGGCAAGTAAGGGACCGCCGAGTACAATGCCCAAACCCAATCCCTTGAGCATATCCATCACAAAAGTTTTAAATGTCGTTTTATTAAAACCGAATTTTTCTTCAATTACAAAAGTAGAATATATACTGAAGGGAAGGGTCAAAATACTTCGCCCAAGAATAAGGATTCCGATATAAACCAACCCTGTCCAGATTACACCCAGGTGCCAGCCTCGAACGATCTGATCGAGCCAATTGAATCCCCCCGCAAACCAGAAAAAAAGTAACAAGGATAGATTAAATGCAGAGGTCAGAATACCAAACTTCGTTCGAACTTTCGTGTATGCCTGCGACTTGTTATAAGTTTCTTCGTCATATACATCACTGAATTCTTTGGGTAGTCCCTTATCAAGCGATTTTAAATTGTAATAATCGGCCACCAGATTGAGGATAAAATCAACCCCCAGCGTAACCAGGATGATAATGCCAAAAATGTTCATAATTATTAATAACTTAGGATTTGTGATCCTGAATTTGTTTCAGGATGATATTGCATTCTTGTAGCTTTAAAAAGCCGGAATACAATTTTAATATATGGGATGTACAATCAGAATGGTCTGATGATTAGTAACAATTGAAAATAATTCTAATTTATTCCATTCCAAACCCCAGGCTTAAATCTCTTCTCCCTTTTCAAATACCTTAACTGCAGTCCAAATCAATAGAAACCCAACGAACAATAAAACCACCAGTGACAACCATTCCGGATAATAAAATTCCCCCATAATGGACCCGCGCATCAGGTCAACACCGTAGGCAACGGGATCTGCATAAGAGAGTTTTTGCAGCCAACCGGGGGCTGTACGTAATGGGTAGAGCGCACCGGAAAGGAAGAACATCGGTAATAACACTGCATTCAAAACCACAGGAAACACCTCGGTTGAGCTAAAGTTTGTAGCTACAGCAACGCCCATTGCCGAAAATACCAAGCCGCTTAAAATCATGAATATGATGAATAACAGTAACTGCAGCGGCCCAAAATAGATCCCGATCATAGGGGCAAAGATAAGGAGCAAAACCCCTTGGACCAGCGCCTGAATAGCTCCCGAACAAACCTTGCCAACCGCAACCGAAGGACGGGATACCGGGGCAACAAGAACCGCTTTTAGAAAGCCGGTCTCACGATCAAAAACGATACTGATTGCTGCAAAATTGGCGGTAAAAAGCAAGGAAAGTGCCACAACCCCGGGAAAAATGTATTGCAAGTACTGACCACCGCCGAGTTGGGTAGCTGCTCCAATACCTGATCCCAATAGAAATAAGTACAGCAGGGGCTGCGCCAGGCCGCTTATCAGCCGAAAGGGCTCAGCCCAAATGCGTTTTAAATCTCGTAGAATTACTGCCCAGAAACCTTGCATTATTTCACCCACTCATTTTTGACAGATTCGATTTCTTCATTCTCCCCATTTTTCAGACTGCGACCAGTAAGCTTCAGAAAAACATCTTCCAGACTGGGCTGGCGTATTTCTGCTCGTGTAACTTTTTGTTCTATATGTGACAAGATGGTCGGAAGCAAACCGGAGGGGTCGTTGGAAACGATAAACAATCCTTCGTTGCTGTTCTCTGCTTCAAGATCCTGCTGTTTCAACCAATGTAATACCGACTCGTTATCTTCAGTATCCAGCCGAATGAGCCCGCCTCCAACCTGCTCTTTGAGGGAGCGGGGCGTATCTACGGCTATGATATTTCCCTCATCGATAAGTGCAATACGATCGGCCACTTCTGCTTCTTCCATATAATGAGTCGTTAGAAAAATTGTACTGCCCTTTTCGGATAGCTTCTTAACCTCATCCCAAAAATTACGGCGAGCATCCACATCCAGTCCGAGGGTAGCCTCATCCAAAAAGAGTAATTTGGGTTCTGCGATGATCGCACGCGCCAGCTCCAGCTTTCTTTTTTGTCCCCCGGACAGCTTACGGGACGCCCGATCTGCAAAATCGTTAATATCCAGCAAATCCAGTACTTCATTGGCCCGTTTTTTGGCTTCTTTACGGGAAATCCCATAAAAAAGAGCCATCAGCATGAGGTTATCACGTGCTGAAAGACGTTCGTCCAGGGCCGGTTCCTGAAATACAATGCCTATCTGCTGGCGAATCTCCTCCCGGTATTTTAGCACATCCTTTCCAAGCACCACAGCCTTTCCTGATGTGGGCTTTCGGAGAGTGGCTAGGATGGAAAACAGCGTAGTCTTACCGGCACCGTTCGGCCCCAGCAAAGCAAAAATTTCTCCCTCTTCCACCGAAAGACCGATTCCCTTCAAAGCCTCGACATCATCGTACTTTTTACGAAGATTTTGTACTTCAATGATTGTACTCATACAATAGTAAAAATTTTTTGAAACTCTGCTACTTTAAATAGGATTTGGGAATCAGTCGTTCAAATTTTTTTAGCTTTATCCAGGCTTGCATACAGTCGTTTCATCAACTGAATTTGTGCGATATGATAGGAATCGTGCACTACAATGCCGGTTAATAACTGTGCATAGGTCCACTTTTCAGAATTATTAATTTTCTCATTCAGTCGATTTTCGGGAAAAGCCTTAAGAGTAAGAACCAATTTATTATGTTCCTCGGTTATCAACGAAAGGTCTTCTTTCCAGGCTTTATCAGAAGTATCGGGATTTTGAGGAAAATTCGACGGTGACCGGGTAAATCCTTTCGGAACGGCCGGATCAAAATGTCGCCTGACAGAATAATTCCAGTAGGCAATATGCAAGGCCAGTTCCCAGATGCTATGACGATCCGGTGCCGGTTTCCAGGCGGCCTGCAGGGCGTCGACTCCGCGCAGCGCCCCCATCAAGGTAGGTCCGCCATGCCACGGACTGAATCCCCTGGGCGGATCCAGTACCTCAAAAATACTTTCTAAGGACACATTTTTCATGATCCCTCCATTTGGTGATCTTTATAGAAATAATATATGTTAACAATGTAGCAAATAAGAAACGATTTCAATTTTATAAAAATTAACTGCTTATGAGCTTTGATTTTAAAAATCGCCATATTATTGTAACGGGTGGAGCCGGATCTCTGGGTACCGCAGTTGTAGAATTACTAGTAGAATCGGGAGCTAAATGCAGTGTTCCATGCTTCAATAACGCAGAGCTAAATACCTTTTCGCTGGCCGATCATTCAAACGTATTTGCCCTATCAAATATTGATCTTAGCGATGAAGAAACGGCACAAACTTTTTATGCGGATGCGATTGCCGAGCACGGATCACTCTGGGCGTCTGTACATATAGCCGGCGGTTTTAGGATGGGAAAAATCGGAGACACTCCATTGACTGATTTTAATCAGCAATTCAATCTCAACACCGTAACTTGCTATAATTCTTGTCGAACTGCTGTACAATGGATGCGTAAATCGGATTATTCCGGAGGTCGCATAGTTAATGTTGCCGCTCGTCCCGCGCTTGAACCGCGACAAGGTAAAGGAATGATTGCTTACACCGTTTCCAAAGCAGGGGTTGCAGCTCTCACCGAATCGCTGGCAGCCGAAGTTGTAAACGAAGATATTCTTGTTAACGCTATTGCACCTTCTGCCATCGATACTCCCCAAAACCGGGAGGCTATGCCTGATGCCAATTTCGATAAGTGGCTGAAACCCAGACAACTGGCCAGACAAATTCTTTATCTTGTTTCTCCCGATAATGAAGTTACGCGCGGTAGCGTTATCCCGGTTTATGGAAAATCCTGATTTTATGTTTAAGGAACCGGAACTATAATCACTCTATATTAGTTTAATATTGAACTAAATTTACAATTATATTTCTCACAGTTCTATCTGAATAATGACAAACAGAGGCATCCATCATATCACTGCGGTGGCGGGCGAACCGCAACGAAATTATGAATTTTACACACAAATATTGGGGCTCCGACTCATCAAAAAAACGGTCAATTTTGATGACCCCTCGACCTACCACTTATATTACGGAATCGGGAACGGCGATCCGGGAACCATACTAACATTCTTTCCATGGGAACATCTTCAAAATGGTAGGCCCGATCGCGGGCAAGTGGTTGCCATCTCTTTCTCGATTCCACCAGCTTCAAAAAAATTCTGGCTTGAACACCTTGAAACAAAAAACATAGATATTGAAGCCCCCTTCTCCCGATTCGGTAAGGAAGTTATCGGGCTGCAAGATCCTGATGGACTTCACCTGGAACTTGTATTGGATCCCAAGGCGGCCCGTGTTGATGGATGGGAGAATAGCCCCTTACCCAAAGAATATGCCATACGTGGTTTTCATGGAGCTACCCTCGCAGAGGAAAATTATACCAAAACAGGACGTTTGCTCGAGGAAGACCTCGGATTTGTTCTAACTAATCAGTTAGATAATCGTTATCTCTATGAAACTAAAGCACAATTCGGATCCGTAATTGAGATTATTGATCAGTTTGAGCTTGATGGAAGGCCCGGCAAGGGTACGGTCCATCATATTGCCTTTCGTACCAGGGATGATAGGGAACAACAATCTCTACGTAAAAAGTTGTTGAATAAAGGTTATTATCTGACTGAAATTAAAGATCGTCAATATTTTCAATCGGTATACTTCCACGAGCCTGGAGGGGTCCTGTTTGAAATTGCCACCGACTCACCCGGTTTTACTATCGACGAAGAACCCGGGGAGTTGGGAACCAGCCTCAAGCTGCCTGATTGGCTGGAATCGCACCGCCATAATATCGAAAGTCAATTACCTGAATTAACCAGTTAGTTATTTTATGTCTATCCATCGGGGACTTCATCATATTTCTGTTATAGCCAGCGACCCACAAACGAACTATGACTTTTATGTCAAGAAATTAGGAATGCGCATGGTCAAGAAGACCGTCAACCAGGATGATCCAACCAAGTATCATTTATTCTATGCCAACTCAGAAGGCGGGGCGGGTTCTAGTCTGACCTTCTTTCCCTGGCCCCGGGCTCGCAAGGGAACACCCGGATCTGGTGAAGCAACTGCTGTCTCTCTGGCTGTACCCGACGATTCTATTTCATATTGGAAAAACAGACTGGATGAGCAAAATATAGTGTTCGAAGGCCCATATCGTCGGTTCGAAAAGAAAATCCTCTCTTTTAAAGACCCCGACGGTCTTCAGTTGCACCTGGTATTTGAAAATCGCAAAATTGGCCTTCCGGATTGGCCGAAAACCCCTGTACCCAAAGAATCTCGGATTCAGGGTTTTTGGAGCACTACTTTAGAGCTGGATCAAACCGAAGATACCGCTGAAATTCTTACTTCCATTTTAGGCTTTAGTGAGGTAGCCACTGAAGACAATGCCACACTTTACCAAACTGAAAGCGAACTGGGGCACTCTCTAATCATTGAAGAAGTGCCATTTCGGCGTGGACAAAACGGAGCCGGTATTGTTCATCATGTGGCTTTCCAGACAAAGGACGATGAGGATCTTCAAAAGTTACGGCACGAAGTGTTGCGACTTGGATTACAACCGACTGAAATTATAGATCGGCACTTTTTTAAATCGGTCTATTTTCGAACTCCGGGCGGCGTGCTGTTTGAGATGGCAACCCACGGGCCCGGCTATTTTGTGAATTCTGATCCGGCCGAAGATCAAGCCGAAAAATTGGAACTTACCCCTTGGCATGAATCAAGACGTCAGGAGATTGAGGCTGCACTTCCAACCATCAAAACGTAAGGGGATATGCCACTTTTTCGAGTAGATCCCAATATGCCTTTTCAGGGGCCGCACCAAAATCAACCGGTTGTCACAGCAGGCGCGGCTGTTGACGATACTTCCTCGGCTATGATTCTCATTCACGGACGCGGCGCTTCGGCGCAGGGCATGTTACAACTTGCTGAGGAATTTAAATGGGACGATATTCATTACCGGGCGTTACAGGCAAACAGGCATACGTGGTATCCAAAGTCTTTTTTGGCTCCCGCAGAAATGAATGAGCCCGGCATCTCCAGTGGCCTGCAAGCCATCTACGATCAAATTTGTGAACTGAATAATGCCGGAATTCCAACCGATCATATTATTCTGCTTGGATTTTCACAGGGCGCATGCCTCACAACGGAATTTGCGGCACGTCATCCACAGAAATATGGAGCTATTGTCGGGTTAAGTGGCGGACTCATCGGCGATGAAGTTGATTCCCAAAACTACAGCGGTTCTCTGGAAGAAACTCCCGTTTTTCTGGGTTGCAGTGATCATGATCCCCATATCCCAAAAGAGCGCGTGGATGAAACAGAAAAAGTATTCATGCAATTACATGGAACAGTTATCAAACGCATTTACAAAGGAATGGGGCACACAGTTAATGAAGATGAGATCGCATTTACTAACCAACTTATTAGGAAGCTATAAACAATTCCTACACCCGTTATAGCCCCTTAATATAACAACCCATCCATTCCATTTTATTTCTTGGTATTGTAGATTACAGATATTCAATAACATCAAGAAAGTGCCATGGATATTATCTGGATTGGAATGGCTTTTATTTTGGGGATGGTAGTCAGCCGTATCAAATTACCACCTTTGGTTGGATACTTAGCTGCCGGAGCCCTTTTGTCTGCCGGTGGTTACGTAGTCAGCCCCGACCTACATGAAATTGCTCACCTAGGAGTTCTTTTTTTGCTATTTACAGTAGGGTTACATCTTCGACTAAAAAATATATTTCGACTAGAGGTACTTGGCACCGGTGTTATTCATCTCTTGATAAGCACCTCTTTTTTTTATCCTATTGCGATACTTCTAGGTTATGGGGTATCCGCATCGCTAATTATTGGAATATTACTCGGTTTTTCAAGTACGGTCCTGACCGCAAAAAATTTGGAATACCGAAATGAACTTGGGGCTTTCCACGGTCGCATTGCCATTGGCATCCTCCTTTTCCAGGATCTGGTGGCTATCATATTACTTGGTATTACAGGAGGTAGCCAACCATCAATCTGGGGTCTCCTTCTGTTAGGGCTCCCCATATTATCTCCCATATTTAAAAAACTTCTAACCCTTATCAAGGAAGATGAGCTGAAACTCTTATTCGGATTATTATTGGCCTTAGGCGGAGGGGCAACTTTTGAGAACCTCGGATTATCGTCTGAACTGGGCGCACTCGTAGCCGGCATGCTATTATCTGAATACAAAGTTGGCGAAGATCTATCCAAAAAGTTATGGGCGCTTAAAGAAGTCTTTTTGGTTGGATTTTTTCTTGAAATAGGACTTACTGGATTACCTGGGAAACATGATTTTTTTCTTGCAATCATCGCCTTAGCGCTTTTGCCTGTTAAATCTTTCTTCTTTTTTGGATTAATGTTGTTCTTTAAGCTTCGTGCACGAACCTCTTTTATTACCACGATATCACTTAGTTCATACAGTGAATTTGCACTAATTGCGGGATCGGTGGCTGCTTCATCGGGTTTGCTACCTGCAAGTATTGTGGTAGCCTTTGCAGTACTTACCGCTGTTTCATTTGCATTAAACGCCACCCTTGTCATCTGGGAAGAAACGTTATGGAAATACGTAGAACCAATGCTCGCAAAATATGAAAGAGATATTCGACATCCCGACGAACAGATAATTTCTCTTGGTTCTGCAAAATTTCTTGTCGTTGGGATGGGGAATGCCGGCATTGCCGCTTATGATTTTCTTAAAAAACGAGACAAACCGGTTGTTGGTATGGATATCGATCCTGCGAGAATCGAGCAAAACCTAACTGAAGGTCGGCGGGTTATTTATGGAGATATGCAGGACCAAGACCTGTGGCAGCAACTGGATTTAACCCAATTAGAATCTGTTATGCTGGCTATCGGAACAACAGACTCTAAAATCAATGCAGCAAAACATTTGCGATCCAGTAACTATAATGGAACTATTGTAGCACTCACAATGCAGGAAACAGACCGACAAGCCCTGATAGCAGCCGGAACCAGTGCAGTATGCCTGCCCATAGCAGAAGCGGGTAAGAAATTGGCAGAACTGAGTTTATCAGAGAGGACTAATTCGCCAGCATCGGCATTTCCTGCTAACAGCTCTAGCAAAGAGTAGCTAGTTACTCATCGGATATTGTATGAAGAGCATTAGCTATCATTTCAGAAAGTACTTCTATATAACGATCGCCCAGCTGCTGCCGTTTTTCGACCATAAGGCCGTTCCACTTCTCTATGATCTCTCCGGTCACTTTATTACCATCATCTGTACATACAATTGATGTCGAACGCCCCTCGGAATTGCGTTGTACCAGCTGCCTCCTCTCAAGTTTTTGTACTAATCGAGTAATCGTCGACGGCTTAAGATATAGGTTTTCAGCCAGTTTGCCCGGTTGAATACCCGGATTTTTATCAACCAATGACAATATTAGCACATGAGAAGTTGATAACCCGAATTTAGCAAAAGCCTCATCAGATTGTG
>DATFLI010000289.1:0-7653 GCA_035267805.1 Balneolaceae bacterium
CGGCAATTTTCACTTCCACATTAGAAAGTGGACGACCGGCCGAACCAATACGGAGATGATCTTTATCCTGCACCGAAATCACAGGAGAGGATTCCGTAAGACCGTACCCTTGTACGCAAATAAATCCCAATGCATTAAAAAACTGGAATATCGTAGGTGAAAGAGCCGCGCCTCCGCTGACCATACCGAGCAATTTGCCGCCAAAGAGAGCACGAATTTTAGAGTAGATCAATTTATCAGCAATAGTATGCTTGACAGCCTCCAATCCGGTGGGTGGATGTTCGGGATCATATTCTTCGGCACGCTTGATAGCCCAGTAATAAAGTTGTTTTTTAATACCGCTGAATTCTTGCCCCTGTACCTTAACACCGGTATGAACTTTTTCCAGCAAACGCGGCACCGTAGCAAAATAGAATGGCTTGACCGTTTTGAAATCATCTCGTATCTCATCGATATCCTCGATGTAATAAATAGGATATCCGAGCCTCAAATACATATAGGTAATTAAACGTTCAAAAACATGGGATAACGGCAAGTAAGAAAGCATCCTCTCATCTTTGCGGACCTCATCATTGAAAGGAACGCGCTCTAATGATGCCAGCAAATTGGAAGCGATGTTATTGTGTGTCAACATCACCCCTTTGGGATTTCCGGTTGTACCCGAAGTGTAAATCAGTGTTGCAAGATCATCGGGATGAACTTCTGCCCTCAACTGCTCAAATAGCTCGGGCGATTCTTCATGCTTTCGGGCTCCCATCTTAAGAATCGATTCGAATGATTTGAGCTTCTCATGTTTGGACCCCAAAATAGAAATGACAGCCTCAACACTGGATATATTCTTAATAACCGGTTTGGTGTCGATAAACAGTTCATCACTTGAAACGATATGGACTTTAGTCTCAGAATTTTCAAGGATGTATTTAATTTGTTCTCCCGGTTGGGTAGTATAAATAGGTACATTTATGGCACCCAAAGACAGGATAGCCTGATCACATATCAGCCATTCGGCACTGTTTTCGGAGTGCAGGCTCACTCGATCCCCTTTTCGAACTCCGAGTTCATATAATCCCAAGGCTAGATTTCGCACATCCTGCCTAAACTCATCCTTGCCGGTTTCAATCCATTCTCCGTTGCGTTTGGTACCAATAAGCACCTCTTTATTGTGCTTGTTAAGTCCGGTATCAACCTCTGCTATGATGGTGGTTGGCTCGTAGTCCATAACTGTTCCCTATTACATGAATAATTATGATATTGAAACGAATATTTAAAATGTCGCTTTTAACGTACTGCTACTACATAATTTAAACGTTTGCCGGTCATTTAAAAGTCTATTTTTATTTTTTCTGACACTCACAATAGGTATTTTAATTCTACTAACCAATTGTAACAGAATCGTTTATGTATATCCAACCCAATCTGAAAAATCGTGTTGATCAACTTCTGGAATCCGACAAACATATGGGCAATGCCCTCGGAATTACCTTTACTTCTTTTAAGAAAAACGAAATAAAAGCTACAATGCCCGTTGATAAAAATACGGTCCAACCCTTCGGACTGTTACATGGCGGAGCATCCGTGGCACTTGCCGAAACCCTGGCATCGGTCGGGGCATGGTTGAATATTGGCGAAGAAGGGAAAACAGCAGTCGGGGTGGAGATTAATGCCAATCATTTGCGGCCTGTTAGGAAAGGGGGAAAGGTCAAAGGAATATCAGTTCCGGTACATATCGGACGGCAGACTCAAGTTTGGGAAACAAAAATTTTTACCAATAATGATAAACTTGTCTGTGTGTCGCGGTGTACGTTGGCAATAGTAAATGGGAGTATTAGTTATGAGTCGTGAGTATTGAGTTTTCGAGTCTTGCAAAAAAAATCCCATGACTCATTACGCAAAACTCATGACTCTGTTACCAGCTGCTGCAGTAATTTCCGTTTGGTTACCGGAAAGATTGTCTCGTTAAACGGGAAGTAGAGGTCTGTATTGAAAGCGAAGGTAGCCGGGTTGGGCAAATGCCTGTTTTCGCTAATTAAATCCAGTTTTATGGCGTTTGGGGATATGTGAGCCTTTCCTTTCTCCAATGCTTTTAGCAATCCCGTTTTCAATGCCCGGTAACTATCCTTAGAGCTCTCGAAAATAGTAACTTCATATTGAAAAAGGAGCAGTTTGGATTCTTCATTGTCCGGTACAAAAAAGTATCCCTCGTCGGTATAATTCGGGATAATACCTACTTCCTCGATCTTAATTTCTTCGTCCACAAACTCGTAAATGGCTTTACCCTCCTCAATCTTTGCCTTGATAAGGGGAAGTGCCCATGCGATAAGATCTTCTACCTTTGAAAGGTCGGCTCCATCTACAAAAACGACCTCATGCTCGATTTCCCGGTTTACAAAGTCTATTTTCTTAATGCGTTTGGGGAATTCATTCCGTAAATCCTGCAGGCGATTCAGGATATCGCTTAATGTTGAATGCAACTCAATAAGATGGCTTAAATGAGGATATATTTTGTTCTGCTTAAAATCCTCTGTAATATCTTTCAATCCGGATAGAATTTTATACTGACGTATTTCTAAGTCAGTTTGAATCTTGGTAAATAAATCCAAATTGAGTGCTGATATGCTCATGAAAACCTCCGAAACTGGATTGTCCGAGATGCCGTACGTTTTAAACTTTACTTAATAACGCAGAAAGGAGCAAATATTATTGTGGACGCAGGGTGACGGTTACAGGATTCCTGGAACCTGCATCACGAATCGTGTTTCCTAAACTGCACTTCTTTCCACTTTTCAAACAGGTGAGTCACCTTTCGACGCTGATACTTACCAGTTGAGGTTACCGGAATTTTGTCCCCAAAAACAACCACTTTAGGCGACTTAGTAAAAGGCAGGTGCTCTCGACAGTATTCTAAAATAGCTTCTTCGTTTTCCTCGGCCCCCTCCTCGAGTTTTACGTAGGCACCAACCTCTTCACCATACCAGTCATTATCGAAACCGACAGCGATGCCTGCTTTTACTCCCGGAGCCTTATTAATAATTTCATCAATTTCGAGTGGTGCCAAATTTACACCACCGCGAATAATGAGCTCTTTTAGTCGTCCCGTAATAAAAAAGTAGGGCCTGCCTTTATCGTCATTAATATAAAAACCCTCATCCCCGCTGCGAAACCAGCCATTTTTGAAGGTTTTCTCATTGGCTGCCTTGTT
Organism: Balneolaceae bacterium; assembly: GCA_035267805.1. GTDB lineage: Bacteria > Bacteroidota > Rhodothermia > Balneolales > Balneolaceae > Fodinibius. The sequence goes on from DATFLI010000289.1 coordinate 3,200, forward strand.
ATTATAGTATTCAATCATCACGTTAACCCCGCGAACCACGATTTCGCCCCGTTCATTTTCCGGTAACGCATTACCATCTTCATCATGAATTGCCATTTCGTTGGCTGGAATCGGAACACCAATACTTGGATAGCCGTAATCACTACGCCATTTCTCATGCTCTTCTTTGTCTAAATCAAGAGGTACGAAACAGGAGTAACAGGTAGTCTCCGAAAGACCGTAACCGTGAATAATAGGCACACCGAGTCTATTTTCGAAGGTTTCTGCCACTTTTACCGTCAACGGGCCTGCACCACATATTACGTGACGCAGCGTCGGCGTCTCGGCACGATCTTTATCCCGGTAGTAGCTATTCAAAAACTGAAGCAACGTAGGCACCATACTCACGACATGTACCTTTTCCTCTGCAATTGTCGGAAAATACTTTTGGGTCCGGAACCGCTGATTCAGCACCGTTGATCCACCGGAATAAAAGGGGGTAATCAACGTCACTACGGTACCGTTGACGTGATGGATAGGCAACACGCACATCATGCGAGTTTCATCATCAATATTATGCCAATCGGCAATACTTCGCGCATCTTCCAATAGATTACGCTGGCTCAACACTACCCCTTTAGGAGCCCCGGTCGTTCCTGATGTGAACACAATCAATGCTTCGGATTCACCGAGAGATTCCTTTTCAAGTTTTAGGGATCCTTCTTCCTTTATAAAGTTAGCATCGTCATCTTCGCATATAATCCACTCAATATGTTTTAAGCTGTCATTCGATTCCAAAATACCACGCAAACGATCACGATAATCCGTTCGCACAAAAGCCAGCTCCACATTCCCATTCTTGAGTATATAGGCAATGCGTTCATCGTCTTCGCCAAGATTAACCGGCACCACGACCAATCCCAACAACCACGCGGCGAAATAGTGAATAACGGTATGCCAATGATTATGGGAGACCGTAGCGATGCGATCGCCATGGCTAAGCCCTTTCTCCTGTAAAAAACGTGCACAACCCCGAACTTTTTCATAAAATGCACTATAGCTTAATTCTATACGCTGATTATCCTCGGCAATGAAAGTGAGATAGCTGCGATTATCATCTGCACGCTTTTGTAACAGCCTTGAGAAATCATCGTATTGAAGCGTGGGCAATGGATTTGTTAAATTGCGGGCATGATCTATTTTTTTCCGAAGCTCTTTAAAATCCATAGATACTATTATTGATTCTCTTTGTAGTTGTGTCGAATTTTAGTTTATGCAATGCGGAAAGGCAAGTACGGTTTTTATTAACAAACTAAATGGTAAAAGAAAACCGTTAGTTGTTAGCCCGATTAAACTTATTTTAGATTATGAAATCAATTAGCGTCCCAATACTGATATTCCTATTGGCTTTCTTTATAAGCGGAAAAGCTCAATTCGTATATCAGCCGATAAATTCGGCACCTGCTTTAAGAGGCAGGATACAGCCTGATACGCTTACCTGGCACCGTCCACGCTTCTCGGAACGGCGGAAGGAACGACTGCAAATGGTAAAAGACGATATTTCCAAACAGGGGGTCACCGATCCCAAGGTCTTGGACGCCATGCGCCATGTCCCCCGTCATATGTTTGTCCCGGAGAAGTACCAAAAGTTTGCTTATCAAAATTCGCCCATTCCTATCGGTCACGGGCAAACGATTTCGCAGCCCTATATCGTAGCCTATATGACCCAGGTTTTGGATCTGAAAACAGGAGAAAAGGTGTTGGAAATCGGTACGGGGAGCGGTTACCAGGCCGCGGTGCTGTCGGAAATAACTCCTTATGTATATACTATCGAAATTATACCGGATCTGGCTAATGAGGCTATGTTTCGCTTTGAAAAGCTGGGATATGCGACCATCAAAACAAAAATTGGAGACGGCTATAACGGTTGGACTAAATACGCCCCTTTCGATGCCATCATTCTAACGGCAGCTGCCGAACAAATTCCACCGCCCCTTATGAAGCAACTTAAGCCCGGCGGTATCATGGTGATGCCTATCGGCGATATTAGCGAAACCCAGGAATTAACCAAGGTTACCAAAACCAAAGACGGAAAGATTCATATCGAACGGAAAATTCCTGTTCGCTTTGTTCCCATGAGAGGCGAAAATCAAGAAGGAGGTAATCACTGACTTCTCACAACTTTAGGGATAATTTTCAAAGGCCCGGACATTTGGAAGAATTTACGCCATTTAAAATGTTCTTTTCGCATAAGTTAATAATGCTTAGTTTTTTAGAACCATATTTAATATTCGAATAACCTGCTTACAATGACTTCACTAAGTAGATTTACAATTATTATTACTTTGATCTTCTTGCCATTTAGCGTTATCGGCCAAAATACGGAGTCAAAAGCTCCGTCGGATAATGATGCTGATCAAATTATTAACGCTATTAGCCTCGGAGAACAATTGGATGAAACGGCACAGGAGTTTCATTCCCAATTTGAACAAAATCCTTTAGGACTGGATCCATCCCAAAACACACAGATGATGGATCTATTTAAAAAGGCATTTGATAAAAAGTTGCTTCTGTCAGACGTAAAAGACTCTTTTGAAGATAACTTTAAAACGGAGTATTCGGATTCCGTACTTAACTGGATCAATCGGGAATCCAGCCAAAAAGTATTGGATACCAGGAAAACCTATTACACGCTTCAAGGTATCCGCCAGCGTGTTGTCAATAAATATGAGCTGGAACAACATCCCCCTTCCGATGACCGTAAAGATCTCATGGATTCTTTGGCCCATTCTACGCAAGCGGCCAAATCGGAGGTTGAGGCGAATGTTACCATGTTCCGAGCCGTAGTCAAAGCCTTTAGTCGATTAAGTGATCAGCGAACGTTCAGTGATGCACAAATCGAAGGGTTTGTGGGCAATTATCGTAATCAGATTTCCTCGCAGATGGACCAGGAAATATCCAACCAACTATTAGTTATGTATCATGGCTTGGATGATGATGTGCTTCGTAAATATATCGCCTTTTATAATACAGAAGCCGGTCAGTGGCTAACAGATTCCACTACTAAGTCGATGCAAACAGCTTTTGATGCGGCTGCAGATCGATTCCTGAACTCCGTTGACAAAATGGATTCCGGCAAATAACAAGGTTTCTCAATTTCCAAAAGTTTTATACTTATGAAAAAGCGACTTCTTCTACTTCTTATTGTCGTTACCAGCATTTACGGCTGTTCAACAACGAAAACGGCTACCCAATCAACCACGAAGACTAAGACCGAGAAGGCAAGTAATGAGAAGAAAATAGACTTCTCAACACTGCGAGAAGCTCCCAAAGATTGGTATTTAATGGATGAAAACCAGACCCAATTCCGTGGAATCAGCAGTGAGCTTGCCTATCGCAAACTTTTAAAAAATAAAAAGCCCAAGAAGCAGGTTATCGTAGCTGTCATAGACGGCGGTGTGGATATCAACCATGAAGATTTAAAAAATGATATCTGGACCAATAAAGATGAGATTCCCGATAACAATAAAGATGATGACCATAATGGTTATGTGGATGATGTGCACGGCTGGAATTTCATCGGCGGTCCGGATGGAAAGAATGTGCACTACGATACATTTGAACTGACACGAATCTACCGTAAGCTGCATAAACGATTTAGCGACGCAGATACCACGCAACTGAATTCCCGGCAAAAAAAAGACTATGAACACTATCAAAAGATAAAATCTACCTACGAACAGGATGTTCGCAAACTGTTAACCCAATACAAAAATATTGAATCGCTGGAGCAGAGTATGAAACAGGCCGATGCAATTTTGACCCAGCATTTCGGCGATACCACCTATACCTACGATGACGTTCAAAATCTTCAACCGACTGATCAGCAACTCAACTTTGCTAAAAATGTGATGAGTTATGTGATGAAAAATAACATTGACTCTGCAATGATTGCCGATCAAAAAGAACAGATTTACAATCAGGCTAAATACAACTACAATCCTGACTTTCATACGCGTCAAATTGTAGGCGATGATTATGCAGATAAGACTGAGCATAATTACGGAAATAATGATGTTGCGGGCCCCGGTCCCTTTCACGGCACTCATGTGTCTGGGATTATCGCCGCCGACCGCACCAATAATATCGGCATCAAGGGCATTGCTACAAATACACTTATTATGCCGGTTCGTGCCATACCCGATGGTGACGAACGTGACAAGGACGTTGCCAATGCCATCCGTTATGCCGTGGATAATGGGGCCGATATCATAAATATGAGCTTTGGTAAGAGCTATTCGCCGGATAAAGAAGTGGTTGACGCAGCAGTCAAATATGCCGATGAACATGGCGTACTGATGGTTCACGCCGCAGGAAATGACGGCGAAAACACGGATCAAAATCCTGACTTTCCGACTGACCAGTATGGAAAAAATCTTAAAGGAGGAACGGCAGATTTATGGATCAGTGTAGGC
>DATFLI010000290.1:0-2539 GCA_035267805.1 Balneolaceae bacterium
CCATTCATAAAAATTTTGTTGGAGTAAATCTGTGGACATATCCGTTCAAGAAATAAATTCGGTTGACAAGGAAGTAATCATATCTGCTAACAGGGAAGATCTGGAACCGAAGTTTCAAGAAGCCTTCAAGAAGTATCAAAAGCAAATCAATATGCCCGGTTTCCGCCCGGGAAAAGTGCCGATTTCTATTGTACGTAAGCGTTTTGGCAAGGAAATCGAGCAGGAAGAAATCAGTAATTACGTACAGGAAGTATTTGAAAAAGAGGTTATCCCGGAATATAATCCGGTAGGCGAACCCGAAATGCTGGATCTCGAATGGGAAGATGATGAACTCGAAGCCAAGTTTAAAATCGGTACCAAGCCGGATTTCGAGCTCACTGATCTGGAAGAAATTGAAGTGGATAAGATGGTCCACGATGTAACGGATGAAGAAGTGGAAGAGGAGATCGAGCGACAGCTGGAGCAGGCCGGTAACTGGGAAGAAGTGGAAGAACCCATTACGGAAGAAAGCAAAGTGACTGTCGATGCTATCGGGCTTGATGAAGATGGAAATCCGAAAGAAGATGACAAGGAAGAAGATCAGGAACTCGACCTGCGCGAAGAATCAAATGAAGTTTTTAAAGAAGAGCTGCTGGGTAAAAAAGTTGGCGACATCGTTGACGTTGAATTTGGAGACGACGATGATGATGATGAACACAAGGAAAGCTTCCGTATCACCGTTAAGAAAGTTGAAAAGTTGCATACGGCTGAGCTGACGGATGAGTTTGCCAAGGAGCAATCTCAAGACGAAGCCAAAAACGTGGATGAGTATCAAAGCTTTGTAAAGAGCCAAATGCAGGATTACTACGATCGGGCTTCGGATGACATGATTAAAAACGAAATTGTTGATAATCTTGTTGAGGCTCATGACTTTGAAGTTCCGGAAGCCTCTGTGAACCAGGTACTGAACAGTTATGTAGAGCGCCTGAAACAACAGTATGGTGACCAATTGCCGGATACTTTCGATATGGAAACCTTCAAAGAGCAGCGCAAAGAACAGGCGGAACGTGACGCTCAGTGGTTCTTCATTAATGAAAAATTGCAGGAGACTTTTGATGATATCGAAATTAAACCTGATGATATTGATGAATACCTGCAAGCAGAAGCCGCGCGTTATGGAATGACGGTAGATCAGATGAGAAATATTTTTGCTCAAAACCCTGATCAATTGGAAAATCTCCGCAGCAGCATACGGGATAATAAAGTATTTGACCGTCTGCAGGACAAAGTTAAGATTAACGAGATTTCCAAAGAAGAATACGAAGAGAAGCAAAATCAAAATGAAAGCGAACAGTAATTCGCAAAAAATATTACGCTATGATTAAGCAACCTTTATTTGAAATGCCGAATATGGAATCTGATTCCCAGATTCAAAATAATTTGGTCCCCATGGTGATCGAAACCACCAATCGCGGGGAGCGTGCTTATGATATCTATTCCAGGCTACTTAAAGATCGTATTATTATACTCGGAACTCCCATTAATGACGTGGTAGCCAGCTCTATTGTAGCGCAGATGCTATACCTTGAATCCGAAGACCCGGAAAAGGATATTAATTTGTATATTAACAGTCCCGGTGGCGTTGTATCTGCGGGTCTTGCCATCTACGATACGATGCAATATGTTAAATGTGATGTGGCTACGACCTGCGTGGGCATGGCTGCATCCATGGGAGCTGTATTACTGACTGCGGGTACCAATGGCAAACGTAATATGCTGGAAAATGCCCGTATGATGATTCACCAACCTCTGGGCGGTGTTCAGGGACAGGCCAGCGACATCGAAATTGAGGCGCAAGAGATTGTACGTATCAAGCGCCGATTGAGCGAAATTCTGGCTCATCACAGTGGTCAGGATGTGGAAAAAGTCATTGAAGATTCCGACCGTAACAAATGGATGTCTTCAGAAGAGTCGAAAGATTATGGCCTGATTGACAATGTAATGAAACGGCATAACACGAGTGGGAATAGTAACTCGTCCTCATAAATCATAAAAAAGGAAAGTTAAAGTACGTTCGCCATGAGCGATAAAAACAAAGATAATAACACTATACACTGTTCATTTTGTGGACGGTCCAGCCATGAGGTCAACAGCATGGTTGCAGGACCTGATGTTTATATCTGCGACCGCTGTGTTTCTGATGCTTCCGGAATCGTAAAAAGCGACCTGGCCTCCATGGCCAAACGGCGGCAGAACAAATACAAGCCGTTGTTGAAACCGGTGGAGATTAAAACCAAACTGGACGATTACGTTATTGGACAGGAACAGGCCAAGAAAACCCTCTCGGTTGCGGTTTATAATCACTACAAGCGGATCAGTAATGAGCTGCAGAGTGAATTTGATGATACCGAAGTGGAAAAAAGCAACATCATGTTGCTCGGGCCTACCGGTTGCGGTAAAACGCTGCTGGCACGAACCCTTGCCAATATTATCGATGTCCCCTTTACCATTGCGGATGCCACCGTACTGACGGAAGCCGGCTATGTAGGAGAAGATGTGG
>DATFLI010000291.1:0-4021 GCA_035267805.1 Balneolaceae bacterium
ATAAAACGGATGCCGTCACCTTTATGAAGCGTCCCTTCCATCACTCGAACATAAACAATGGAACCACGATAGCTGTTAAAAACAGAATCAAAAATCAGGGCACGCAACGGCTTTTCTGTCTCTCGTCCCGGTCCCGGAATGCGTTCAACGATAGCTTCCAATAATTCGTCCACCCCTTCGCCGGTCTTACCGGAGACGTGCAAGATTTCATCGTGGTCACAGCCGATTAAGTCCACAATTTGCTGGCCCACCCCTTCAGGATCCGCACTCGGTAAATCAATCTTATTCAGTACCGGCACAATATCCAAATCCTGATCGATTGCTTGATACAACGTTGAAATAGTTTGTGCCTCTATGCCCTGAGCGGCATCCACAACCAATAATGCTCCTTCACAAGCTTTAAGCGCTCGCGAGACTTCATAGGCGAAGTCGACATGACCCGGCGTATCAATCAAATTGAAAATGACCTTCTCTCCATCAGGACGCTTATAGTCCATTTTTATAGCGTGGCTTTTAATCGTGATGCCACGTTCGCGTTCCAGATCCATATCATCCAGAATCTGCTCCTGCATCTCACGCTCAGTAATAGCCCCTGTTCGTTCTAAAAGACGATCTGCGAGCGTGGATTTGCCATGATCGATATGGGCAATGATACAAAAATTACGTATTTGGGTCATAGAGATGTGCTATCTGCACGAATTTCGCTTGCTAAAAAGAACGCTAAAGATACAAAAATGGTATTGGCTTTTCATAACTGATTGATACAAAACCGGTTCTTTTTCCTACAAAAAAACCCAATACATGATCGTGTATTGGGTATCTGGCGTTAAATAATATTTATCTTTAATCACCGGCAGGTATTTTAACGGGATCCTTATCTTTAGGCACCGGACTTAAAAACTCGACATGGAAACGAAATTCTTCTTTCTCAATAGTCATGGTGTCGTACATTTCCCTAACCAAATCAAATACTATTTCCGTTTCTCCTCGTACGCTGGTTGACATATAATTGACATCCACCTCCACATCATGCTGTGCAACGAGCTCTAGAAGAAACTCGACACTTTCCCGCGGATCAGCGGCTTTTAGCGGAATGTAAGTAAACTGGGCTGTTGTAATCATAATTTTTACTTCTTTAATCACATTAATTTGTTGTGCTAAGAATAATCCTTTCGAGCTAATAGTTCAATCTATAAGTAGGGTAAAATTTTTAAAAGCAATGAGGAACAAAGAAGGATGATTAAAGTAAGACCAACAAATAGAATCCTTAAAAAATCAGATGATGCATAAAAGACTTGTTGGCACCGCCCTTCTGCAGCTTGCTATTTTTACGCTATTACTTATTGTTATTGTAGCAGCTATTTCAGCTTGATTAGATATTCAAGATAATCCATCACATTTTTTTGATCTAAACTATAGAAGTTCTAGGGATTCTATAGTTTGAGATTCTTATGCTATTTGTCTTAGTTCAGACACCCATTATTTAAAAAATGCGACGGGTATAATTTTCCTATGGATGATTTCCTCAAAAGCTTTATCTTTAGGCTGATGCTAATAAAACAATTCCATATTGCTTCCCATCTTCATCACGGCGGTTTCCACCGTCGTCATTGGCATCATACTAAGTAGCTCTGGCTACCATATCATTTCCATTTTACTCCTCATCACCTTATTACCTGTTAATTATTATTGAAATACCATGGAACGTTCAGCAGATTCAGAAACTTCTTTACGCATTGCGATTCAAAAATCCGGACGTCTTACGGATAAAACAATTGATTTATTGAAAGGCATTGGGCTCCGCTTTGACGATTATAAACGTAATTTAATGGTGAAATGTCGAAATTTTGACGTTGAACTACTTCTCATACGAGATGATGATATTCCTGAATATGTACAGGATGGCATCTGTGATTTGGGATTTGTCGGAGCGAACGTTACAGCTGAAACCGGCGCCAATGTTACGGTACTTCGGGATCTGGATTACGGGGTATGCCGACTTTCATTAGCCGCCCGTAAAAATGGAACTATTCAAAAAGCCGAAGATTTCGAAGGAAAAACCATTGCCACCAGCTATCCTAATATTACACGCAATTTTCTCACAAAAAAAGGAATTGATGCCAAGTTAGTAACGATTTCAGGTGCCGTTGAAATTGCCCCGCGTCTTGAAGTTGCCGACGCTATTTGTGATTTGGTATCAACCGGAAACACGCTCAAAGCCAACGGGCTGGTCGAGCTGGAAACCATTATGGAATCCGAAACACAGCTTATACAAACGAATAAAAAGCTATCGGTGGGAAAGCAAAAACTGATCGAAAAATTTCTCGTGCGGATGGACGGGCATCAGCAGGCTGAGCGCAGTAGGTATATCATGATGAATGCCTCAAAGTCGGCAGTGCCTACAATCAAAGATATTATTCCATCTCTTAAAAGCCCTACCGTTATGCCGTTAGCTGATGATGACATGGTAGCGATTCACACGGTCATTCCAATAGATAAATTCTGGGTGGTCATGGAAAAATTAAAAGCAGCGGGAGCAAGCGGAATTGTAATTCTCCCTATTGAAAGCATGATTCTATAATGAGTGGGTAAATATCATGAAAAATTTTACTTATAACAGTCTTTCTGAAAACGATATTCAGAATTTATGCAAACGCCCGAAAATGGATTTTCAATCCATTTTTGGAGACATCGAACCTATTATTGAAAAGGTTGGTAACGAAGGTGATGAAGGGATCCGCTATTTCTCCGAAAAGTTTGATAAAGTTGCTCCCGATCCCCAATTGATAAATCCCACTAATGTTAGGATTGATCTTGATCCCGCCGTCAAGACATCGATAGATATTGCTTTTAAAAACATCTACCGTTTTCACAAAGCTCAACTACCACTTCCGCTGGAAGTAGAAACAATGCCCGGCGTTAAGTGCAAACGAGTTGCCCGACCTATTGAGAAAGTCGGACTATATGTTCCCGGGGGAACGGCTATCCTACCCTCTACTCTGATGATGCTGGGAATCCCGGCAGCATTGGCCGGCTGCAAAACCATTGTGGTAGCCACACCGCCGGATCATGATGGCAATATTGCAGATGAAATTTTATATATCGCACAAAAAATAGGAGTCACTCATTTGCTTAAAGCCGGGGGAGCCCAGGCAATTGCGGGAATGGCATTAGGTACCCAAACCGTACCGAAAGTGGACAAAATATTTGGTCCCGGCAACCAATATGTTACCGCAGCAAAAATGCTTTTACAAAATTCCGAGGCACAAATTGCCATCGATATGCCCGCAGGTCCGTCTGAAGTACTTATCATAGCCGACCGTTCCGCCAATCCCGATTTTATTGCGGCAGACCTGCTTTCACAAGCCGAGCACGGGATCGATAGCCAGGTCGTCTTAGTAGCTGCGGATGGCTTCAATATGGATGACTGTCAGCATGCTTTGGAATCACAACTTAAAAAATTACCGCGTGAAAAGATTGCGCGACAGGCTATTGCAAAGAGTTTCAGCTTAACGGTCGATTCGCTTGATCAAGCTTTTGACTTTTCAAATAAATATGCGCCGGAACATCTGATCGTGCAATGCGAAAAGGCCGAACAATGGGCCGATAAAATTACGAATGCCGGATCCGTATTTTTAGGAAACTGGACACCCGAAAGTGCCGGTGATTATGCTTCGGGTACTAATCACACTTTGCCTACTTACGGTTATGCTCGGATGTTCAGCGGCGTTTCGGTTGATTCGTTTATGAAACACATCACCATGCAAACGCTTTCTGAAGACGGATTGAAAACACTGGGACCTACCGTAGAAAAACTAGCAGAATTAGAAGGACTGCAAGCCCACAAAAATGCGGTAAGTATTCGACTCGAAAATCTGGAAAATTAACTTCTGTTATGGATAACTTATTCGACCTAAAAAAACTGGTGCGTCCCAATATCCAAAAGCTGACCCCTTATCACAGTGCCCGCGAAGACTTTGAAGAAGGGCTGTTGCTGGATGCCAATGAAAACAGTCTGAAT
>DATFLI010000292.1:0-22940 GCA_035267805.1 Balneolaceae bacterium
ATGTGTGAGACGATCGATCATATGTTTAGGAATTTCCGAGATCGCTTTAATATCACCAAACGTAGCATCCCCTTTCAATACAGCCACAATTTTATCATCCGCTTCATCACCATCAATCATGCGTAGACCACCAATGGGGATTGCATCCAAAATAAGATTTCCATGCGGTATATTACGCTCTGTGATCACACAAATATCAAGCGGATCGTGATCACCAATAATCGAAGAGCGCCCTGTTTTTTCCATACAATACCGACCTACACGGTCGTCACACATCGTTTGTGGGATAAAACCATATGGTAACGGACAAATGTTTGAATACCTTTGCGGGCGATCGACTTTTAGGTAACCGCTCTCTTTATCCAATTCATACTTCATCGTATCGCCGGGCACGATCTCAATAAAAACTTTTACAACTTCCGGAGCATCCTCTCCAATATCAATCCCGTGCCAGGGGTGCGGCTTGGAAAATAATTTCGTCAGTTTTAAGAAACGATAAATTTGGTCTTTATCCATAAATCTATGGTTATTAAATATGACATTGAAAATAAGTCTTATAACATTGCTAAAAAAAAACTTTTACCGATATAGTTCAGTAAAATCACAAAATAAAAGGGCCGGAATAATCCCGGCCCTACCATGAGAAGTTATCGATCGCTACCTAGTTACCGAGATTAATCAAAACCATGACGTTGGTTACCAATTGTGCCTGTGCATTAGTAGCACTGCTAAAAGTATTATCTACAATCGACTTAACGTTCGAAATGAATGTAACATAAGCCTGCACAAGCACATCTGCACTTGCACTACTTTCAATTGATGACTGCAATTGGGCTTTAATACCGCCTGTGCTATTAATTTGGCTATTTATATCAACCATTGTTTGTGCATTAGCCGAGAATTCCGTCTTCATAACATCAACAATAGCATTGTTATATGTCTCAAATACGGAATCAATTTCATCCTTGGTAGCGGTGGTTTTCGCACTCAGATCAGCACGAAGTTTCGTACCCGCTTCAGCTGCTGCCTGTACAGAAGAATCGGAAGCATTTGCCGCTTTCATACGTGCTTGAACGGCATTATCGATAGCAATAGCTACCACATAGGCGGCATCCGCACGAACTTGAGAACGGGCCGAACTGGAGAGCATTGTCATATTTTTAATCAGCATATGACTTGCCGATTCTTTTGCCTTGGCATAAACATTAGCACTGACATCCGCTTTAGAATAGGCATTAGCCATTGCTTTAAAGAACGCTTGGTAAGCATCTGCTTTAGCAGAAGAACTGCTTGATGCATACAATGATGCATTCAAATTAGCAAGAGCCTGCGCTTTTGCATTCTTAATATCAGTCATTTGCTGATCGGTTATATCAGCGGATTGGTTAGCAAAAAATTGCGCACGTGTTTGGGCCTCGGCTTCGAGGGCACTCGCAAATTGTGCAGCTGCATCGGAATTACTCTTGATATCAGCGGCTGCATTTTGATCAACATAAGTCTCAATATCAGCTTTAGTAACCATGTCAGTGCCGCCATCGGCAACAATTTGTTGAAAAACATTGGCTTCGCCGGAAGACTCAACTGTCAACGGTTTCATATCAACAGAACTGTTGCTTTTAAGTTTTCCTACTACGACGCCTTTCCACTTTTGGCTGTTACTTTTAGCTATCACAACGATTTTTCCGGCCGCATTAGCAGCCGCATCAGCATTGATTTTCAAAGTAAATTTACCCTGAGCATCAGTTGTTGCTTTTGCATTATCAATCATTTGCAGGCTTCCGTCTGAGTTAACGCGTGCCGCTGTTACCGTAGCACCTTCTACGGACGCCATTTGCTGATTGGTACCAGCCGATTTAGCTTTTTTGGATTGATTATTTTCTACTCGTCCGTTTACCTTTGCTTGGTCCGCATTTGAACTGGTAGAAGAATCACTGCATGCAAATGCGAGCAAAGACAGTGCAAATACAAATACTAGATTACGTATCTTATTATATTTCATAAAGTATCTAGTTTATTAGGATTAATTGAACATCTTCTTAAAGGCGAAGCCCCCGATCGGTGTTTCATTATTTTTCAATTTTATTATATCTCGCAAAATACGTAACCCATTAAGCGCAATGTAATTAGCCCTTTATGAATAAAGAAAAAAATTATCTAATGAATGTGAGTTCGATCTAAGGATAGAAGACCTATCTACTCCTCTGTCATCTCGAACTCACGTTAAATAAATATTTAAACTATGCCGGGATTATCTTAAGAAGGGCAAAAAATAAAAGGAGCCGGAATTCAACCGGCTCCTTTTTGTACGTTGGCTTTTCGGGGTACAAATCAATGGTTACAATAGGTAACCAGGGATCAGTATGTTCAATCATACATACTTCATTTGGAAGCATTTTGTTCCAAAATTTTTAAAATTTCTTCTACTAGTTTAGTAACGAATGGACCATGCCCTATATTGGTTTCAAAAATCAGAAATTATCTACCCCAAAGCCGATCTCTTAAGCCTGAAAAACGCTCCAGTTTCTTCAAAATGCCGTCTTTGAAGACCATTTCACGTCCAAAAATATCGATTTGCTTTCGAGCACGGGTTACAGCAGTATACAAAAGTTCGCGAGTCACAATTTTTGAAGGACTATCAGGTAAAATTAAAAACACCTTTTCGAACTCCGAACCCTGACTTTTGTGCACAGTTAACGCATAAGCAGTACGATAATCGGGAAGGCGAGCAGGTAAGATCGAACGTATTTTATTCTCATTTCTAAAAAACACTCTAAACTCTTCGTTTTCATCCCGCAGACAAATGCCGGTATCACCGTTATGAAGTCCCAGTGTGTAGTCATTTGTATTTATGATAACCGGTTTTCCTACATACCAAGATTCATATTTAGATATAAGACCTTCTCTTTGTAGAATATGTTCAATCAGCCGGTTTAAACTTTCTACCCCCCATGGACCTCTTCGGTGTGCAGATAGTACTCTAAAATGGTCATACACAGCAAGCGCTTCCTCAGTTGAGCTGCTTTGCCTGACTTTTTGCATATAACCGGCAGAACTTTCTTTCAACATCTCCTCAAGCTTCGACTGCTCATTTACAGCCGCAAAACGAACATCCCCAAAATCGGGGGATTTCAGGATTTCAAGAGCACCATCACCATCTCCCCGATTAATACATTTGGCCAAAAGTCCAATCCCACTGTCCGTACCAAAACGATAGCTTTTGGTTAAAAGGGTGATGTTATCGGTGAGAGATTTAGAATCATCAGTGATAAATGCGTCGGGCACAGAAAGTGACAATTGTTTTAGCCAGCTTGCCGTTTGAGATGAGTAATGATTCTTCACAACATCGCAAATATCTCCCAATACCGACCCTGCCTCAACCGATGCCAGCTGATCCTTGTCTCCTAATAAAATTAGTCGGCTGTCTTCAAGCAGGGCCTGCATCAATTTGCTCATCAGTGCCTGATCAACCATCGATGCCTCATCTACAATCACTACATCGTAAGGAACGGGATTTTCAGCATCATATCGAAATGACGATGTGTGCCATCTTGCTCCCAAAAGTTGATGCAATGTCATCGTCTGTTCAGGAATGGTCTCCCGAATTCCCGGATCTACGTTCAATCCGCTTTTGGCCAATAAAATAGAATCTTTCAAACGTGCCGCAGCTTTGCCTGTTGGTGCTGTTAATGCGATCCTTATTTCACGGGCATTCGATTGAGCTTGTTCCAAAAGTAACGCCAGAATGCGTACCACGGTAGAAGTTTTACCTGTCCCCGGTCCCCCGGAGATGATCGAAAGCTTCTGTTTTATGGTATTCGCAGCGGCAACCTGTTGCCAATCTATCGTATCCGCATCATTCTCAAATAAACGCACCATACCGTCCTTAAGCAGATCCATATCGATCGAGGTTACAGCCTGTTGACTGCGGTGCAACAATTGTTGACTCAACACATCCTCATGCTTCCACAATTTCTGAAGATATACGCGCCCGGCGAAATCCATAATTAACGGTTTAAAATCACCGGGCTTGCCAACTACTTCACTTTGCAACAAATCCTTTTGCCAGCTTTTTAGATCCGGGGCCAAAATACCGGCTGAATCATTATTTTCTCCAAATACCTTTTTATCTGCATATCTTTTGAGCAATAAGCACACATCCCCCTGCCTGTATAAATAACTTGCCATAGCGGCAGCCAGCAGCACTGAATCAGCTACTCTTGACTCCTGTTCCTCAATGAATCGACATAAAGCGATATCAATATCATGAATAATATTTTGCTCATTTAATTTTGATAACTTTTTCATCTGTTCACCCATCGCGATCTGCCCCCTCCACGTACCGGTTCAGCTCATCGATAATCTCAACATCGGGTCGATCGAAGAAGATGCCTTCGCGTCCCCTGCTATTGATGCCTCTCAGAAATAAATAAAATGCACCCCCAAAGTTTTCTTCATATGAATAGCCGGGAAATCTACTTTTGAGGAATCGATGCAGCGCAATTGTGTAAATATGATATTGCAAGTCGTATGAGGCTTCATACATCTCAAGCTGCAATTTTTCAAAACAGTAATCGTCGTATGAATCCCCCAAGTAATTCGTCTTGTAATCCAGCAAATAAAACCGGTCCCCATGTCGAAATGTGAGATCAATAAATCCTTTCATAAATCCCGAAGCGGCATGTCCTCTACCCTCATACTGAGAATCATTTTTACGTATGATAGAAATCAAGTCTTCCGATTCTATATCTTCATTCCGGTAGTAAAACTCCAACTCGGGAATAAAATCATTCGTTTTCAACGAACCCAGCGTCAGTTCCTGTTCTGATTCTAGCAACGGAATTTTCAAAGTTGTTTTCAACATATCTGCGACAACGGTATCCCATTCTGGATCAATTCCGTAAGCTATTAAGCTTTCATCAATTTGCTCTTCAAGGCCATCAATATTACTGAAATCAGTATCCTCAAAAATCTTATGAATGCATGTGCCCGGTTGCGGGCCCCTGGGAAAGGTAAACATTGTCATTTCTTCATTTTTTGGCTGTGAAATCGTCTCGCGAGTCGCCCCATCCATATACTGATCATAATCCGGAATATCGGGATCCTCATCCATCCAGCTGGTGAGCGATGAAAAACTTGACACATGATAGCCGGGCTTAATAGGTTCTCTGCCTCGGAATAAACGGGCCGCCAGCTTCGATTGCTCATTCCCATTCAACAACTCCAATTGTTGACTTTCGAATTGGGATTCTTGAGTCATCATAAAGAGCTTTGGATAATCATCACACAACCGCATTATGGATTGATCCATAAGCTTTGCCCCTGCAGCCTGATATTTCTCTGTTATGGTTTGCTTAAGGTTTTTTAGCGCTTGCTTGGGATCACTAAGAAGATAGCCCAAAGCCGAAAACTCCGATTTGGGGGCATAAGCCCAGGTTAAATAGCAACACTGTTTAGCCCGGGTGATGGCCACATAAGCGAGTCTTAAACTTTCGGCAAGCTCCTCACGAGCCACCAGCCATCGTTTATATCCCCGTGCGAAATCGTTCCGGCCATTTAAATCCAGATAGACATTTTCCGGCTTCTCCGGATCATGATAAACAAGTGGCTTACCTTTATCCTGGTATCGTGGTCCATACCACAAAAACGGACAAAATACCACCGAATATTCGAGCCCTTTACTTCTGTGCAGCGTTACAATTTTAATCAACTCCTGATCGCTTTCAAGCCTGAGCTGTTCCTCGTCCTGCTTGGCATCACCCTCTTTTCGCTTACGAGCCAGCCACTTAAACAGTCCGCGTATGCCTTCTTTTTGCTGTCGCGCCTCTGCCTGCAAAAGCTCCCCGAGGTGCAGCACATTCGTCACCCTTCGCTCACCATCCGAATAAGTCATCAACTGTTCCGATATCTCTGCTTCTTTTAAGACCGATCGAAACATTGTAGCAAATCCCTGTTGCTGCCATTGTCTGTGCCATTTAGAAAACCGGTCCAATATGTTAACCCAGCGCTTTTCTTCCTCTTCAATATCCAATAATTCATTGGCACTAAAAGAAGTTAGCGGTAAAGAAAGAGCCGTTTTAACGAGTGATTCATTTCCGGGGTCGGCTACAGCTTTTAAAAAGATCTCAAGCAGCCGTGCTTCTTCACTGTCAAAAACACTATCCTGGCTGTATTGAACACTTTTGATACCTCTCTCCTGCAGTACATCGCTCATCATTTGTGCCTGTCGATGCGTTCTCACCAGCACAGCTATATCTTTCGCTTTTACGGGATCGGATCCAATCGTGATATCCCCGTTTTTACCCCCGTTAATCAGCCGAGAAATCTCTCGTGCCGTATCCAGAGCAGCTTTATCAGCAGCTGTGCCCTTATTAAACTTCTTACTGTCGTCGGGCGTCAGATGTCTGAAGCGAATCGCCGGATTTTCATCTCCATATTCAATTAACCGGTCGTAGCTTTTTTCATCCCGTCCCCGACGGACTTCCTCAAATGAAATTTGTTCCAACACAAACGGATTGGGATGCCGCCCAAACAGGGCATTGATTCCTTTGATAAGCCCCGGGGTGGATCTAAAATTGCGAGCCAGACTGTAAATATGATCTTCAGGTGCATCCTGTCGTGCTTTCAGATACGAAAAGACATCCGCGCCGCGAAAACTATAGATCGACTGCTTGGGATCACCTATCATAAAAAGCGCAGAATAATCAGGCTCCCGAGAATATATCCGTCGAAAGATATCATACTGGCTGGGATCGGTATCCTGGAACTCATCAACCAAAGCCAGCGGATACTTCTGGCGCAACTGTCCCGCCAAGTGCTGTCCCTTGTGCACGTCCTTTAATGCCTTCTGCAACTGCAGTAAAAGATCATCATAAGAAAGAAGTTGTAAATCCTCTTTCTTCGCTCTCACCTCTTTGCGAAGGTATTGCAAAAGCTGCTTTTTAAAAACGATATCGAAATCACGTAAGTCTTCACTGATATCACGATACCGGCTGGCTAACTCAAAGAAGGGATGTCGCGGTATTTCCGTCCAATCTTTTCTAAGGCCGTCATTGAGACCATCGGGCGTGAATTTATCAAATTTATCAAAAAGCGCGATTGACGGGACTTTCGGATTCAGAAAATCAGCCATCTTCTCTGTCCAGTCATCTATAGGTTTCCGGGGATAACTGTTGCCATTCATTCGTTCCGCACCAAATAATGACAAAATACTTTGTTCCTCTCCCTCCCAACAGCTTTTCATTTCTTCATAAACTTTATTCAAATCAGCCACCTTCTCCAGAATCTCATCCATAGCAGGTGTCTGCCGGGGATGGACCTCTAAAAAAGGCTGTCCGATATATGAACCCATCTCTTCGGCAAGCGTATCCGGTGAGTATCCCCGTTCCAAAAGGAATTTCAACAACGGACGTTTTAAGCTATCATCAGCTTCTCCCACCCAACTTCTCCAGAAATCATCCACAGCCTCCAGAACCAATTCGGAGTCGTCGGCAGTAATTTCAGCGCCATAACCGGCTCCGCTTTCAAAAGCCTGTTCTTGCAACGCCTGATAACAAAACCCGTGTATTGTATATATGGCAGCTTCATCAAAGGTCCGTACAGCCTGATCCAATCTTTTTATAGCTTGCTGCTTATCATCCACATGATCCAGCAATTTCGTTAAAAACTCATCATTCTCATCAGAAACCCGATCCGTTTTAAGCACGATTATCGACTCACGAATCCGTTTCAACAGGCGATCCTTGAGCTCTTTGGTCGCTGCTTCGGTATAGGTAACCACCAGAATTTTACGAACCGGAATATCCTGCTCAATTAATGCGCGAATATACAAAGAGGCAATATTATAAGTCTTACCCGTGCCGGCGCTGGCTTCCACCAGATTTATACCGGAAAATGATATTTCAAACGGTTTCAGGGGATTCATCCAGCCTCCTCCTTCTGATTTAGAACCTCAAAAAATGGAGTCCAAAAATGAGCTGAAATCTCCCGAAACGCTTCCAGTGCCAATGGGTTTTTCGTTCCCAGCATCAACTTGTTATACGGATCATCTGCTTCCCCGGGATACGAACTATATTCTCTGTTCCATTTGTGCGAAGCCTTGTACAAGCCCGATTCGACACTTTTATTTTTGAAGATGACTGCTTCGGCATAAGCAAAAGAGGCTTCAGGAAAGAAATAGGTGCACTGCTGTAACCCTTCCCAATATATTTTCAATAATCCCGAAAGTATCTCAGTATTATTTTCTACTTGAGACAGCCGGTATTCTGCAATGTTTTTTTTCTTATCCCTTGTTAGCAGGTAACTAATGCCTGAATGACCTTCGGGCTTTGTATCCTGAAAAATAAGATGTAAGATCCATAATTCGATCAGATCTTTGGGACGCATACGCCCGAAACGATACTTTATCAGTGCATCCCCAAAAATATTTGTGAGTTTACCGGTAAGATGGAATTCATCGATCTCAAGATTCACCTCGCGATCTTGCAAAGACGGCTGATCCAAAACCCAACGAATATTTTCTCCGAACTCATTAACTTCGTCCACTTTGTTTCTATAGGCCTCCTCCCCACTCCAACCATCGGGTAACAGATCCCTTGAAACAATATTTTTGCGATATTCGTCCAGCGGTTTTCCTTTGATAAATCGATCCAGCAATTCTTGTCCCACTTGGTAATTGTCGAGTCCGCTCAATTTGAAAGGCTCGCGATCATCCGTAAGTACATCCTCCTCTCCCAAATAGATGCCAAGCCGCTGTCGAAACAAATAACGAGCCGGATGCTGGAAAAAGGAAATGAACTCATTCAGGGACAGCGATTTCCGTTCCACCCCAGGCTCGTCCAGTTTAGTATTCATAAAGATACCTGTGCGAGCGTTTTCGTTCAGCAACTCTTCACTGATCTTTCTCTGTGATTCTGAATAGCTGAAAAATTTATCCCCTTTAAAATAAGCAGGACTGAAGGCTTGCAGGGGATGCTTATTGATGAGTGAATCTGATTTTATCCCGTAATTTTCTTCAAGGTAATCCATGAATTGCCGAAGTACAACTGAGGGTGGAAAATCTGTATCCTGGCGATTGCTCTGTCCCACATAACTAAAATACAAGTGGCTGCCGGCGGAAAGCACATTTTCCAAAAACAGGTACCGGTCCTCCTGTGAGCGGGAAGGATCGCCCTGTTCCGGTTCCAGATACATGAGATCGAACTCAATCGGAATTTTAGATCGAGGAAACGAACCCTCATTCATTCCGATCATCCCAATAACCTCAAAAGGGATATTCTTCATAGGAATAAGCGAGCTAAAAGTGACTCCACGCCCTATACGTCCACCTCCCGTACTTTGCTCTTCCAGTTTATTTTCCAGCCAGGAGTATATGATTCGAAATGGCACAGCAACATTATAACCGCTTAAAGACGTATGCTGCTTTAATTGTTCAAGGGCTCCTCTTATTTTCGAAACTTCCAAAAAGTAGACCCGATTATCGGGCAAAAATTCAGAGATCCGAGAAGTTAACAACCGGCACCATTCTTTTGGTTCTTGGGGATGCCGGAGCTGCTCATACAAATCAAAGAGACTACGCATAAAATGCGTAAATTTACCGATCAGAGTTGCATCATCAGACGTTGCAATCTCATCATATGGAAAAATATTATGATACGACTGATTTTCCTCAGACTTCATTGCATATCCAAGAAGCATGCGGTTAAGTCCCGATTTCCACGTAAAGTTCCCGGTAGTTGGCACACCCAAATCCTTCTTAAAAGAGCCGTCAATCCCCCAACGAATGCGATTATCCCGAATCCATCTGTCCAGTCGGTTTAGGTCATCATCGGTAAAGCCAAAAGACTGCCGAACAGGATCCGCATCAAGCAAGTCAAGCACTTCTGTAACTTTAAAGCGCCCCTGACAAAGGTGAAGAATTTTCAAAAAAGTTTGGATAGCCGGATAGTTGCTGCCCACACCGCGGTCGGCAATACTAAATGGAATATCCGGCTGTCCCTCGTCGGGTGCGCTAAAAACCGCATCAATCAGGGGCGCATAAGTTTCGACGTTTGGCGTCATAATCAAAATGTCATCAGGCGTTAGCCCCGGCTTTTCTTCCAATATCGACAGCAGTTGATCGTAAAGCACCTCGATTTCCCGCATGGGGCTATGACAAGCCTGAACCCGTATCGAAGTATCCCGCTGATATTTTTTTTCGGGTAACACGTCCCGCTGCAAATCCCCTTTCACCTGTTGAAATAATGTGGCATGGATATTTTTTGATTTGTCATTAGCAATCAATTCGGTATGGCAATCTATTTCAGGATCTCCCTTGATACATGCGGATAGCTGGGCAGAAAATTTTGTTTCTTCAACGGCCAGCGACTGCAGCAATGGATTTTGAAAAGCTTCGGCTTCTGTCACATCAGGATCAACAGTCCGCTGAAAAATTTGGACATGAATTAATTTCGACAGCCTGGTGATAATCCTGACGAATTCCGGCGGCATACCAGAAACCCCAAACACGGTCACGCGTTCAGGCAAGTCTTTCTCATCCAGTAACCCATGATCAAGAGCCTCCAACAGCTGTTGTTGCAATTGGGCCCTGTGCAACCATTTCCCATCATATTCTTCACGCCAGCGTCCTATCAGCAATCGCCACAATTCCGCCTGCCACTGCTCAGTATTATTCTGGGGATACCAGTCCTTGCCTTGCTCCCAATCGAGTAGCATTCCCGGCCGGTAAACCAGATACTGATCAAAAATATCTGCTAATTTTGAACACAACTGCCATCGACGTATCTCTTGTTTCTGCCAGTCAGGATGAGAAATATACTGATGAAGTTCATCAAAATTCGAGAGAACTTCCTGGTCCCGTAAAAGACGCATCAGGCCCCAGGTTAATGGTCCGCGGTCGGATGGCAATACCTGCGGGATTTCAGAATCCATCGTCCGGAGGAGACTCCAAATACGCTCAGAAGGAAATTCAAATTTAAGGTTGGCGGCTATACCTTCTTTTCGAGCCATTTGCAACGAAAGCCACTGCCCGATACCGTTATTTTGAACAACAAAAATTTCCGGAGATAATAAATTTTCAGGCGGATTTTTTTTTAGCCAATCGATCAACGAATCAGCCAGTTCTTCCAAATTTTTGCCGTAATAATATGAGAGCATCCTAAAGATTAATTCCGGTTAGTAAACATTTTAAATGGAGGATAATATTCAAGCCGAATAAAAATGAAAGAATTAAAATACCAAAGATCATGAAGAAATTTTATCTGTATTGTATTCCTAAATTACTACCAGGTCAATAAATATAAACAGAACACTGACATACCTTGTCATCCCTTTTAAATATGATGCGGAGGATATTATGAGAACTTTTTCAGTAGAAGCTTATTTAGGGGTTCCGATGCTTATATGCTTTTTAGATAAAAGACGGGATAAAAAGCCCCTGATAAGTTCTTGATTTCAGACGTCAGCAAAATAATAATTTTACTTCAAAAGATTTCACATCATTAAATCCGATACCGTAAATCTTTTACTGCTTTTTTACAGTTGCCAAATAATCGCGCACCCTATCTGCATTAACACCAAGATCCCCCCGGCCAATTCGGGATACCGAACGTACATCAATTTTACTGCGATTGGTAGTCTCGGCGGTATCAACACGAATAACTATATCATCCTTAAATCCGAACCAGGCAAGTTTATCAGTAGCTTCGATGATGCCCCGACTTTTATCAGCCGTTTCAATCTTTTCCCAAGGCATTTTTTTTGCTGCCGCCAACGCTTTGTTAAAAGCATTTGAATAGGAATCATCCAAATAGAGGGTTTTAATATCAGGGTAGTATTTAAGCTGAACCTTTGCGATATCGGGACCTCCATATTTAGAAGGATTCGGCCAATCTGCACGTAACTTTGTTATCGAGGCATCAAATGTCGGAGGATTTTGTGTGTCCGTAGTGATATCATGGATTGGTGGATACTGTTGCGCCTCATAATACCAGTAGCCAACATTTGCAAGCACCGCAATTCCCAAAAAAGTCCCGAGATATGCCATCCATTTAAGCCGCCGCGGTCGGTCAGGTTTATTTACAAATGCAAAAACGACGGCAAGTGCCAATCCAATAAAAGCCAGTAAAGCACTGCCTGGAATCAGGTATTGAAAAGCAGTTCCGAGCCCCCACCAGCCCCATTGATAACCATATCCCGAAAAAAATAACATCAGAGATGCTAAAATTGCCAATATCCCGCTTATTAAACCCCACTTTGAAACTTTAGGCCGTTCCATGATACCCCTTTTCTATGTCGTGATTTCGATTTGCCTGCCATTAATCTGCCTGCTCATTTAATACCACAAAAACGTGGGTACTAAAATTCCCCATCTGCGAAAAGCATCCTAAAGGGTAAAGCGAGGATTCTGAATATATTATTCTCAACTAAAAGCCACGCTCTTCTTTTTCATCTGGATGAGAACAACAGCCGTCAATACAAGCACCATTCCGGATAGCTGCCAAGCCGTTAGCACATTATGAAATACAAACACGCCAACAAGCGTGGCAACAACCGGTTCGAGTGTTGCTGTTATCGAAGCTCTGCTGCTTTCCACCATCGACAAGCCGGTGGTATATAATAAATAGGCTAAAACAGTGGGGAAAAATCCCAATCCCAGGATCATCTCCCAATTGTGCACAGAAGATAGCTGATCCGGGCGAATTGATAATCCACTGACCGGCAATAACACAATCGAAGCAAAAATAAATGTATAGGTAATGACCGTAAGGGAACGATATTTTTTAAGAGTATATTTGCCGAAAATGCTGTAAAGCGCGTAACCAAAACCGGAACCCAATCCAACCAGAAAGCCATACAATGATACTCGCTGACCACTAACAGGTATCACTTTAATGACCATAGCACATCCCAGCAACGTCAACATCAAAGCCTCAATTTTACGCTTGGTCATAGGCTCCTTGAAGATAATCCAGGATAGAATGGTTACAAATGCCGGTGCCGTATAGAGCAGGATAACGGCTACTGAAAGTGATACTTCTCTGATTGCCGTAAAATAGCACCAATTGAAGAAAACAATGCTGAAAATGCCCGTTCCGACAAAGCTGAATGTATCCTTCCATTCAATTTTCAACAGCTCCGGCTTTTTAAGGGCCAAATACATTGTCAGCATTACAGCAGCACTTACAACCCGAAGGGTAACAATCTGGAGAGCTGTAAATCCGGCCAGTGATAACTCGTTGATAAAGAGACCGATGATGCCCCAGAGGGCAGCCCCGAGCATCACATAAATATAAGCCAATCGATTATCAGAATTCATCTATTTGGTTTCAACTAACGGATCAGCATCCTGCCTGCGATATCTTGCTGTTTCCGGTATCTGTTGCTAAGATCCTGATCCGCCGGGTCGGCGGACAGGATGACACGAATTTCACAGATTTTTTAACTGCTTTAGTCGCAATGCTCCAGGATTGTGACCGATTAAAACAGCTAACTAATAATATCTTTCACGAAATTAGGCAAGGCAAAACACCCCAAATGTATCGGAGCGTTATAATATTTCATCCCGGTATCAAAGCTATTCACGCCATTTTCAATTCGCCGGAATGTTTCATCGCTTTGGGGATCGACCCCTTTGCTCGCAAATGAAAAGGACCACATGCCGGCCGGATAAAGCGGAATATAGGCCAGGTACATCGCCGATTTCTCGTAAATATCATCCAGGGCAGTAAAAACCTGTTTGATACTCGGGTGATATTCCGGAACCCATGGACTTTCGGTCTGGGCGGTGAGTACACCATCTTCGCTCAAGCCATCATAACAAGCCTGCATAAAATCATTTTCAAACAAGCCTTCAGCAGGGCCGACAGGATCCGAACCGTCAATGATAATCACATCATAAGGATTATCAATATCTTTGACGAACCGGATGCCATCCTCAAATAATACATTCAGCTTTGGATTCTCCCAGTCTCCCACTTCAGGCAAAAATTCTTTGGATGCCCGGACGACAGCTTCATCAATTTCCACCATATCAACCTTCTTGACTGACGGGTGCCGCATCACCTCACGGGCTGTGCCCCCATCGCCACCCCCAATGATAAGCACACGTTCTGGATTAGGATGCGTAAACATCCCCACATGAGTCAACATCTCGTGATATACAAACTCATCTTTCTCGGAAAGCATTACCATCCCGTCGATGGTCATGAGATTACCCCAGGTATCGGTTTCGTAAACTTCCACCTTCTGGTAAGGTGTTTCTTCGGAAAAAAGAACTTTATTTACCCCTACCGTTAACCCTGTTTGTTCGTTGTAATACTCGTTGTAGGTTAATGACATAGCAATGAATAATTTTAAAGCTACATATAGTTCTTCGTTTTTGTTGAAAAATGGGAATGAGCTGTCAGTCTTCAGCCATCAGTTTTTTTATAAATCTTAACTGAATGCCGACAGAGGAAACCCGATAACTATTCTTATTTACTCATACCAAAGTACGGCAGCAGCAAATGTGGATGCGCAATTTTCAACTTTATGTTCAACACCGATCGACTTGATTTCTTTTAGTTTGCGTTTGCGATATTCAAAAGCATCAATTACCATCTGGCGCACGATCGATTCCACATTATCGAGCCGGCTGTGATCCTCGAATTCCATAATCACCCCCGGCTCGGAATCATCTTCCGGAATCCCAACGGCAATGGCCGAAGATATATATCGTCCGGGCGTAGTAGAATCGATCGAAGCATAAGCAAGAGGGATCAATCCTCCGCCCGGCAATTCGATATCATTGATACTGCGTTGGGCGGCACCGGGCGGAAGAATACTGCTCATACGCATCAGGTTGGTATCGCCGACACCGGCGTTAAGCAGTGAATTATCGAAGGCGTTTAATCGGGTACGCCCTTCTGATGCGCCCTTCACGAGGCAGTAAATATTGGGAGTATTAACCATCATTAATTCTTGCATGGAGGGTGAAGATGATGACTCTTGCATAGGTATTAATTTTTTGAAGCTGTATTTTGAGGTTTAAATAATAATTTTTCACCGGGTTGAACCTTAAACATCCCCCGCTTCATCTCCATGCTGGAGGTGTTTTTTGATTGAAAAGCTTCCTTAAGATGCTCCTGGATCACCCATGGATCAATAGTATCCCCACAAGTGAAAATATCGACAGCAGCATAATTATATTCAGGCCAGCTATGAATAGATACGTGCGATTCAGCAATAACTACCACCCCGCTTACACCATGGGGACTAAATTTGTGAAAATTATGAGATATGATTGTAGCTTTTGATGCCCGGGTAGCAGCCAAAAAAGAGGACTCAATATATTCAACATCATTAATCTTGTCTGTATCACAATCATAAAATTCTACCAGAATTTGACGACCGAGTGCTTCCATTTATCTCTTAATCCGTTTTTTGTTATCGTGAATAACGTAACCTCTCAAAATGAAAAATGCGACATTGCTCTGCAGGTGAAGCAATAACCATACAGATTTAAGTCGCACCGTTTGTTCGATTCGATAATATTACGTTCATGAAATATGAAATAGCTAGGTGTTGCAATGCATAAAATGCTGGTTATACATTAAATATCTTTAGTTTAGCCAACTAATAATTTACAAAAGTAATGTTGCAATTATTAATTAACTGCAGCATGTTTCCGTTCACTATAAAAAAATAAATTACACATTTTTCAGGAATAATTAATGATTAAGCCGAAAAAAAAATTATCCGATGAACAGGCACTGGATTTATATCACAAATTACTGCTTCCCCGTCGCATTGAAGAGCGAATGCTGACATTGCTGCGAAAAGGGAAAATCAGCAAATGGTTCTCCGGAATTGGACAGGAAGCCATATCCGTAGGGGTTGCAGCTGCCCTCAACGACCATGATTACCTCCTGCCGATGCATCGAAATCTGGGCCTGTTTACTACACGGGGTGTAGACCTTTACCGGCTCTTTTGTCAATGGATGGGTAAACCCGACGGTTTTACTAATGGCCGCGATCGGTCTTTTCATTTCGGCACCATGGAGAAACATATAGTGGGTATGGTCTCCCACCTGGCGGCCACCATGCCCATTGCCGACGGACTCGCTCTCGCCTCGAAATTGCGCGGCAGTGATTTTGTCGCCTGTAGTTTTTGTGGGGATGGAGGGACCAGCGAGGGCGAATTTCACGAAGCCTTAAATTTAGCTGCGGTATGGGAACTGCCGGTTATTTTCATGATCGAAAACAACGGTTACGGTCTTTCCACTCCCACCAACGAACAATACGCCTGCGAAGACCTAGTAGATCGTGCACAGGGATATGGCTTGCGTGGAGTTGAAATTGACGGCAACGATATTTTTGAAGTGATGGACGCCATAACTGATGCTCGTGAATACGCTCTTAAAGGAGAGCCGACACTCATTGAAGCAAAGACTTTCCGCATGCGCGGGCACGAAGAAGCCTCCGGCACCTTCTATGTACCCGATGAAAAATTTGAAAAATGGAAGGAAAAGGATCCCATCGACCGGATGGCAAGCTGGCTAAAAGAGGAACAATTGGTTTCCGGGGATGATGAACTTGCCTCTATACAGGAAGAGGTTGATAACCGTTTTATGGGTGATCTGGATCGGGCTATGGAAGCCGATGATCCGGTGTTCGACCGTAAAAAAGAAGAACAGGCAATCTTTACGCCTGTTGAAGTCCCAAAATCTCAAACATCAAACGGTTCATCCTCCGAAAAACGGTTTGTAGATGCTATACAGTTTTGCCTGAAGCAGGCCTTTGCAGAGGATGAGGATTTGGTCCTTATGGGACAGGATATTGCCGAATACGGGGGCGTTTTTAAAGTGACGGAAGGATTCGTCGATCAGTTTGGCAAAGAACGCATTCGTAATACACCTATTATTGAGGCCGGTGCACTGGGCTGCGGTGTCGGATTGGCACTTGAAGGCTTCAAACCTGTCGTGGAAATGCAGTTTGCCGATTTCATCACCTGCGGCTTCAACCAGATTGTCAACAATATCGCCAAGGGACAATACCGTTGGATGCCGCCGCTTAATATTACTATTCGCTGTCCGCATGGAGCGGGAGTCGGGGCCGGCCCCTACCACTCCGAATCCCCCGAAGGTTGGTTCATGCAGCATCCGGGTTTGAAGGTTGTGGTTCCTGCAACCGTGTCCGATGCACAAAATTTGCTTTACAGCGCATTGCTTGACCCTAATCCCGTACTCTTTTTTGAACATAAAAAACTCTACCGAAGTATTCGTGAAACTACGCCGGATCACTGCAAGCCTGAAGAGCTGGGTCAAGCGCGAATCCATCGCGAAGGGACCGACGCTACCATCATTACCTACGGTATGGGCGTGCATTGGGCACAGGATATGGCCGAAGAATATTCCCAAAACGGCACCGAGCTGGAGATCGTAGATCTGCGGTGTCTGAATCCGCTTGATATGGAAACAATCCGGAAGTCGGTAGCCAAAACCAACAAAGCACTGTTACTGCAAGAACCGTCGAAAACATTAGGACCCATGAGCGAGATTTCATCTCTCATAACCGAACAATGTTTCGAAGAGCTCGATGCTCCGGTGCTTCGTTGTTCCTCATTGGATATTCCGGTTCCTTTTCATCCCAACCTTGAAAAAGAATATCTGGCCGATGCCCGTTTAAAAGAAACGCTGGAGCAATTATTAACGTATTGATGACAAGTTAATGATTGTCAAAAAGGTTGTTTATGAGCATTATTGACAGTAAGTTCCCCGGCCAAGTCTAAAAAAATAAAACTACGACCAGATAATGAGTGAAATTCAGCCAAGTGTTAGTTACAGCTTCACCATGCGCCTGTATATCAAAAACAAACCTGGTATGCTGGCCAAAGTATTAAAGGAAATAGCCGAACAAAAAGGCGATCCCGGAGCGGTTGATGTTGTAAAAGTCGACGGCGAATATAAAGTGCGGGATCTAACCGTAAGTGCAAGAGATGAAGCTCATTCACAGTCCATTGTTAATGCAATTAAGAAAATTGACGGCATTAAGGTACGGAACGTATCCGACCGTGTATTTTTGCTGCATCTGGGCGGCAAAATTCGTATCAAGAACAAGGTACCCGTCGATACCCGTGATTCCCTATCCATGGCATATACCCCCGGTGTGGGACGCGTTTGCGAAGCCATAGCAGAAAATAAAGAAAAGGTGCATACGCTCACGATTAAGGATAATTCTGTAGCTGTTGTCAGTGATGGATCCGCTGTTTTGGGATTGGGAAATATTGGTCCCGAAGCTGCGATGCCGGTTATGGAAGGTAAGGCCATGCTGTTCAAAGAGTTTGGCGAAGTTGATGCCTATCCGATCTGTTTAGATACACAAAACGTGGATGAAATAGTAAATGCCGTTAAATGGATGTCTCCCGGCTTTGGAGGGATCAATCTGGAAGATATTGCTGCACCGCGTTGTTTTGAGATCGAAAATAAACTTAAAGAGATCCTCGATATCCCGGTATTCCATGATGACCAGCATGGTACGGCTGTAGTAACTCTGGCGGCTACCATTAACGCACTTAAAGTAATTGGTAAAAAAATGTCGGATCTTCGTGTGGTTATTGTAGGGGCAGGTGCTGCCGGCGTTGCCATCACCAAGATTCTTCTTGAGGCCGGCGTTGATGAAATTCTGTGCTGCGATCGTCAGGGAATCATTGGTAAAAATCGTGGTGACAAAATGGACTCCAGCAAGTCTTGGTTGGCAAATAACACCAATCAACATGATAAAGAAGGGTCTGTACTTGATGCTACTCAGGATGCTGATTTACTTATCGGGGTTAGTGGTCCGGGTACCGTTCCCAAAGAGGCCATCGAAAATATGGCCGACGACCCGATCGTCTTTGCGTTGGCCAACCCAGAACCCGAAATCCGGCCGGAAGAGATAAACTCGATCGCTAGAATTATTGCGACAGGAAGAAGCGATTATCCCAACCAGATCAACAATGTGCTGGCCTTTCCGGGCATTTTCCGGGGCGCTCTCGACGCCCGCGCTACCGATATCAACGAAGATATGAAACAGGCAGCGGCTCATGCCATTGCGGAATGTATTGACGAAAATGGACTCGGAGAAGAATATATAATACCAAGCGTATTTGATAGCAGGGTCGCACGAAATGTTGCCAAAGCTGTTAAAAAAGCGGCATATGATAGCGGGGTTGCCCGTCGTCCGAAGCCTTAAGCAAAAATCAGTTGCTTGCATTCCTAAACTTAAATGCTGCAAGTTGATACGTGCAGCATTTAGGAAAAATTCTCATAACGAGAAAAATTAATTCTACATTGGCGGTACACGTCCGTGTTGCGGCTTAACCAACATTTCTTCGACTACTGTTTTCGGCGAAAGCCGGCATAAAGAAATAATCAGTTTCGCCACGTCATCGGGATCAATCAATAAATTCCCGTCAATATTTGATCCTTCCCAAGAGGTCGACTGAGTCTGTCCTAAATTGATTGCCGTAACGCCAATATCGGCGTCCAACAATTCTTGACGAAGAGACCTTGTATAACCCAAAAGTGCATGTTTGGAAGCAGAATAGGCGCCGCTGTCTTTGAGACCTTCTACCGCTCCGGCCGAACAAATATTAATAATCAACCCATGCATCTTGCTTTGCAAATCATCCATAAAACGAGACGTAATATTTACTGCTGAATACAGATTCGCATCAATCTGCTCAGAGAATTCTTCGGGAGCGGTTTCAGCCAGTTTTTTAAGCAAAAAAGAACCGGCATTATTGATAATTATTTTTGGAGATGGAAAGTGTTTCGGGATTGATATCTTATTGACAGCCCTGGCATCTGATGCATCGCAGGGAATTACCAAAACCCTTTCGGCACCGCTTTCCTTACATAGACTACTTGTCTCGTAAAGTGCTGATTCTGTCCGTGCAATCAAGATAATTGCATAATCGGTTTCACAGGCAAAAGCTAAGGCTATCCGTCGACCAATACCCCGGCTGGCCCCCGTAATAATGACGGAATGTTCTTTTTCTATCGGCAATGGATCAATAATTTGTTAGAATTACATAATGTCTGGTGATAAATCATAAGACCAAATAATAAAAACTCGTTTAAAACGAGCTTCAAATAATTTCGTTAGCTTATTGATTTATCGATAGGCGACTTTTATCGAACACCCATGAACTTGTGGGTCTGCAAGCTGATACCCCATTCCGGGTGTTCTTTTACGTAATCAATAATAAGATTAATAGCCCCTTCTTTTTCCCATTCGGGTTGCAAGAGCAATTGTGTATTATCGGGACATTTGGCTGCATTCTTCTCTGCCCATTCCAAATCTTTTTTCGTCAGTACAACTACTTTTAGTTCATCCACATAAGGAAAGATATCGTCCAAGGGTTCTTTGAATCGCTTTGGGGAAAGGGTTATCCAATCCAAGTACCCGGAAATGGGTGACGAGCCACTGGTTTCGATATGAACTTGCAGTCCGGCCTGTTTCAATTGAAACGTCAACGGATCCAAATCATGCAACAACGGTTCTCCTCCGGTCAAAACAACAAATTGGGCTCCACTTTCTTTGACGCGGCTCACAATATTTTCTACGGTATCGCCGGGATGCTTATCCTCATCCCAACTTTCCTTCACGTCACACCACCAACAGTTGACATCACAACCCGCTGTGCGGATAAAATAAGCCGGTCGGCCCGTATGAGCCCCCTCTCCCTGGATGGTATAGAAATCTTCCACCAGTGGGTATTCCACTGCCTTCATCTCGTCCTGGTCAATTAATGATTCCAGTTTTTCCTGATCTTCTACCTTAAACATCGTCTTCAGTATATTCTACCCAACAGTTGTCAGTCTCCCAGACGGTAATATGCAACTTAATACCACCAGGGATCCGCTGCTTGGTCTCTTTATAAATATATTCCGCTATTCTTTCTGCCGTTGGATTAACCGGCAATTCTTCATTCAACACCGAGTGATCCAATCCGCCCTTCTTAGAATCTTTCGATGCCCATTTTAATTCTCGAAAATCGCAAACCATATCATCGGTGTCCAGGTATTTGGATGGATTCAGTTTGCTCGATTTTGCCGATACATGCACTTTATAGCTGTGCCCGTGCATGCGTCCGCATTTGCCATCGTAACCATCTATTAAATGAGCGGCATCAAATTTAAATTCCGTATGTAGTGTCCACTGGGGCATATAATGCTCAAATTTTCATTTCAAAAAGAAAGGTTTGCCAGTACCTGACAAACCTTGAAAATAAGTAAATATCGGGACAATTAGGAACTGCTTGTTATTGAGTTATTAGTTATTTGTACCTAGATCCATTAACCAAACTATGTCGGCCATTTGATGGTACACCCAAGCGATTTAGTTGTTTGGGGATTAATTTCTTCTCCGGATCCCAATGCTTTAATCGCATTCTTCAGATAAGGACGTTCAACATTTTCTGCTGAACCGGCATTATCATCGATGGCCCCGCGATATACCAATTTCATGTCAGAATCAAAAAGAAAGACATGCGGCGTATGGGTCGCTCCAAATGCTTCGGCCAGTTTGCTGTCCTTATCTAATGCATAATAAAACCGGTATTTGCTTTTTTGGGCTCGCTCCTGCATATCCTTTATCGATTCTCCGCGGTTGCGATATCCCGAATTGGGATTCAACATGATCACGCCAATATTGTTTTCTTCAGCAAGCCTGGCGATGGGATTATAACGATTCTCCCACCTGGCCACCCACGGGCACGTATTGCAGCTAAAGTTAACAAGCAGTCCTTTTTCCTTAGCCACTTCCTGCAACGTCAGCATCCGGCCTGATACGTCTTCTACTTTCAAATCAGCCAATGGAGCCTTGGCTCCAATCTCCAACTCGTCGGATACCTTTCCCTCCTTGATCGGAAAGAAGGCAAACAAACTCATCCCCAAAATTATGGGGATTACATACCATAACTGTTGATTTTTCATTAGCTCTCTCATTGGGTTATTGCTTTTTCACGTAACGTTCAAATTTTTCGTAACCGGCTTTCTGTTCCCAGCTCTCAACAACGGTCCCCTTTTTATCAATGATCCGGGAAAACGGTAATGCCCCGGACCAATCTTTCGATATTGCTTCAATAAACGGTTGATCTTTCCCCGTCTTGAAATAAGTTGTCCAATCTACATCATGTTCTTTTAAAAATTTCAGTGCACGGCTTCTGCTGTCGGGAAAATCAGCCGAAATAAAAATAACCTGTAGTTGATCGGGATAGGCTCGCTGTAGCTTTACGATCTCGGGAAACTCTTCCACGCACGGCACGCACCATGTAGCCCAGACATTAATCAGCACTGCCTTCTTTCCCTTATAAGACTGAATCACTTCCTGCAACTCGGCGGGACTCACATCTTTGAGTAACGTATCAGTTTTGCCGGCATATAGCGGTTTTGCTTGTTGGGCATCAACCGCTGCAAAAAGCATTAAAGAAAAAAATATAAGAGCTTTAAAATGCGAATAAACGAACTGCATATCAGCCTACTCGTTTTCATTGGGATCCCATAAATGAGCTTCAATATCTACCTGGTATTCATCTACGAACGTCACTCCCTCCTGTTGCAGACGTTCGCGCATCGTATCATCCGGGAAATGAGATCGACCCGTTAACTCTCCATTTCTGTTCACAACACGATGCGCCGGGATATTTCTTTCCCCGGTATTGTTAAGGGCATAGCCTACCATACGGGCACCTGAGGCAATCCCTAGAAAACGGGCAATAGCACCGTATGTGGAAACATAACCCTTTGGTATACGTGCTACGATTTCGTAAACCCGATCGTAATAATCATTTGTTATACCCATAAAGAATTTTACGCAATTTTTGGGCGTTAGTTCCATCCAGTGATCCCGATGACTCAGCCAATTTGATCGTTCTTTCTCCCAACAGGCAATACAGGTCGCGCAACTCTTTTTCTTGCTCC
>DATFLI010000293.1:0-3814 GCA_035267805.1 Balneolaceae bacterium
TGAGAATACCAGATCACTTCCCTGCTTTTGGGCAGCACGTGCCAGTTCACCTTATTATCACCCGACTCGAAAAAGGTTTTAGTTTTCTCCTGCAAAACATTACGCACCTCTCCCGTTTCAGGACTGGCCATTCGGAGTACCGCTTTGTGGAGGCCACGGGAAACAGAAACAAATGCCAAAGTATCACTGTTCGGCCCCCATTCGGTATCCAGGAAATTGCCATCGTAATCTGCAATATGATCACTGATGGTTGATCGCTGCGGATCGGGTTTCATCTTCAGATGAACAACCTGCGGATGCGGCCCGAGGTTGATGACCACTCGTTCGATACGGAATATGGCACTATCTGCCGGCATGGTGTATTTCCATTTCTCCAGTTTGGGGTGTCCTAGCCGGGTGCTCACCAGGTACATATAGCCCACATCCCGGCTATCCTGACGAAAGGTGGCAATGCGTTTGGAATCGGGCGACCAGCGCACTACCGGTTTATCCCTTTTGATCCATCCGCCATTATTTGTTCCGTAGCCGTAATTCTTTTTGCCGTCGTGCGTAAGCTGGGTAAGCTTGCCGGTTTTGACATTACGAATCCACAAATTATGAACCTTAATAAAGGCCGCCTTTTTGCCATCGGGAGATAGGTACTCATCCCGTGCAGCTACATATTCGCAATGGTAAGTACCTAGGTTACAACGATACTTCTTGCCATAAATACTAAACGACAAACTATTATTGGAAAGGGTCGCATTTTGTAAAGGCAGATGCATCGGATCAAAATTCCGATCCGTTACTATTGACAAGGCATTGGCCAATTTTTCCTGGTTAAAAGCTTCCCTTTTTTGTCCGGTTTTTGGATTGACCATCATAAACTTGCTTCCACCGGCGACCGCCTCACGATAGAGTAACGTTCCATCCGGCGACCATGCAGCTCCTGAAATCACCTGCCGAACTAACGAATCTGTATAAGCCGGCAGAAAATGCTCCGCCCTCCGGTAGTCTTTTTTGGTAATCATCTTTTGCTGGGCTATACAATTAGATACGACCAACCATAAAAGTATGCTTATACCAAATATTTTTCTGATCATAATATTTTTAATTCATCTTAATCTCTAAGCGCTTGCCATTATAAGTTACCACTTTCTCAATAGGGGTTGTGACAAGCTGCACACGAAATTTTCTTCCAGTGATAAAATCATCTTTCGAGTTTTCAAAAGGTTCCATTGTCAATTTTCTCGTCTCATCATCCCAGCTAATCTTAACTTTTTCAGATTCTCCATCCAGGTAACCGAGGCTCTTCCCATCATCATTATAAAGCGTAAACTCCCCATCCGCATCCGGGTAAATTCGCAAAATCGTCGAACTATTCACCTTCTGATAGACATATTGGCGAACCGGATCCAAGGGAATGATGGCTCCTGCGGACACATAAATAGGCATGGTGGCCAAATCAACATCGCGGTTTATTGTTTTACCGCCCGTCAGTTTTTTATTCGTCCACCAATCGTACCATTCACCTTCGGGCAGGTAAACATCCCGGCTCGTGGCTCCTTCGGTATAAATCGGGGCAACCAACATATCCGGGCCCCACAAATATTCATCCCCGGTCCTTGCGGCCTTCGGGTCATTGGGATATTGCAGCCACAATGCACGCATAAAAGGCATCCCGGTCGTGCGAGCTTTCCAGGCCAATGTATAGTTATAAGGCAAGAGTTTATAGCGCAAATCATCATATTTTTTAGCAATAGGTTCTATCCTGGGATTGTTAAGCTCCGAAACCTTTGGCTCGTTCGGACCATTTTCCAGGGGACCCATCTTGCTAAGGCCCATCCCCACGGAAGGCGTGTCCACCACGTTTTTCCATGTGCCCGGAACGACGGGCTAAACGCCCCGAATTGGAACCATCGGGCATACAATTCCCCGGTAAGATCTTTATTGGGATAAAAGCCGCCGATATCGGAACCCCAAAAGGGAGAGAGACTTAGCGAATAATTTAATCCCACGGCAATCTGCGTTTGCAGAGTTTTCCAGGAAGATTGCGTGTCGCCCGACCATATCCAGCCACCCCACCGGGCAATGCCCAAATAACCATTGCGATGCAGACTCCAGGGACGCGTATTGGGCTTGGTCGAAGTCGGTCCCTGGTAATACATTTTATGTCGCTCCATCCGCTCGAAGAGATTAAACCAGTCTCCCTCGTCGGGCCACCAGGCATCCACGCCTGCTTTGACTAGCGGAATATGTTGCTGCCAGTAACTTTTGATATGACCGGCATCTACTTTTTCACCCGGTTTAGGTGGGATATTGCCATGCAACGTCGGCAGCTTGTCCCGATCCCACGGAACCATGTGGACGACAAATTTCACATGACGATCGTGAATATCAGAGATAACTTTTTTAGGATCCCGCCGAAAGACTTGCGGATTAAATTTGAACGAAGGTTGCTCTGTATTCCAACCTCGAGGACAAAAACCCGTGCCCAGATAAATCGTGGCATCAATAGGAATGCGTTTGTCGCGGAAGGTGTCCACAATATTGATCATCTGCCGGTCGTTCTGCAGCGTGCGGTGAGATTGCATATAACCCAAAGCCCACTTTGGCGGCATAACCGCAGGTCCGGTTAACATAGAGACATCTTTCATCATCCGGGCGGGCCGGTGAGCATCGAACACAAAAACATCATACAAACCCGGCACAATACTATCCACCGGCGGCTTGCCCTTGCCTAGGTTACGTTGCTGGTTTTCCGCTGTTTGCGGATGTTTGGCTGCCTTCGAAGGATTCCAGGGAATATAGGTTCCCTGATTTTTATCTCTCAGGTCAACCTGTCCCCATGGGGTAGCTATAAAAAGCCCCCACCCTTTGGTGCCAATCATAAATGGCACAGGATTGCGCGACCCATAAGCGCCGCTTTGCCAGCGGGGACGCATCTTGAACAGGCGCCCCTTGCGATTGAATTCGACCGGCTGCTGGCGCCAATTGGCACCCCGCTCATGCTCGGGACCTCCTTCGCCCATCCCCAAAACAGGCTGATCATCCAATTTGAAAGACAGATTTCCGTTATGGTTGAATGTGATCTTTTGCACCAGTTGCCCTTTCCCATTCGTAACAGACACGGTGATAGGATCCGGCTGCACTTCCACCTGCAGATTCCCAACTTGCTTTTTTACTGGCTCGCTAATTTCTCTGAGGCTGATTACCGGATCCGGATACCGGTGTTCGGCCAACGCGGGTGAAAACGGAAATTTTTTATCGAAGCTAAGGGATTTTAGCGTGATACGGACGCTAACTTCCCCCGCTTGTCGGATATCGAGTTCGGCCGGCTTGCCGTTCGTAGTAATCTGCTGCGCGTAAAGAAGGTGGGTACTAAAGAACAGTATTACCGCTAAGATGAACTTACGAATATAGTTTGAACCCGTCTCCATTATTTATTTGTCTTATTATACTTTTGATATGCCACAAGTTTCGAACTTGCGGCATATCCGGAATTCCAACAATTCAAATTATAACAGCCTGCTAATTAACAGTACTGCCCTGTTTGATAACCAAACCGATTCCCTGCTGTTCGGCCCATTGATTGAAGGCCGACACCTCCTGGTTCATCAACTCATTAAATTCGGAATTAGCCTTATCCAGACGTTTGGAAATCAGATCGTAGACCTCTTTTTCCTGACTGGTCGGCGGATAACCGGGATCGCCGGCTACATCGCCTGCTCCGGTTCCGACTTCGCCGGCAAACCAGACTAACTTCAGATAAAGCTTCAGTTGATCGGGATAGGTTTTGGTATCTCCGGCCGCCAGATATTTCTGAAATAGCTTA
>DATFLI010000294.1:0-5812 GCA_035267805.1 Balneolaceae bacterium
CAAAACATTACCTGGGCTACAGCCTGCCCGCCTCCGGCCATGACCGGACAAATGCCTGGATTCCCGAACGCAGATTAAAGGAATATGTAATTCCCAGCTTTAAAGCCGCCATCGATGCCGGCGCACACACCGTGATGATCAACTCCGGCTCAATAAATGGCGTCCCTGTCCATTCCAGTAAAGAAATTTTGACAAACCTGTTACGCGACCAACTGGGATTCAAAGGCATTGCCGTTACCGACTGGTCGGATATTATTTACCTGCACGAGCGCTATCATATCACCAAGAATTATAAGGAATCAATCAAAGTAGCCATCAACGCAGGTGTGGATATGAGCATGGTTCCCTTTGATACGAGATTCCCTGAGCTGCTCAAGGAACTGGTTCAGGAAGGCAAAGTGCCCATGAGTCGCATTAATGAATCGGTTCATCGCATCCTGCGGGTTAAATTTCTGCTGGGATTGTTTGAACAACCTTATCCCAAAGACACCGATTACTCGAAATTTGCCTCTGATGAATTTACGCAGGCCAGTTATCAATCTGCCGCCGAATCAATCACACTGCTGAAAAATGACAACCAAATCCTACCCCTGTCAAAAGGACAGAAAATACTTGTTACGGGTCCTACAGCCAACAAACTGACCTATTTAAACGGCGGTTGGAGCCGAACCTGGCAGGGAGCAGATCCCCAGTTCAACACGCCGGGCAAGAAAACAATTTTAGAAGCCATCAAAGATAAGATTGGGGCAAATAATGTAAACTACATGGAAGGAACGACTATTGATGAGCCAAAAAATTTAGCTGATGTCGTCAAAGCGGCGAAGCAATCGGATGCGGCGGTGATCTGTGTGGGAGAATCTACTTACACCGAGACGCCCGGTGATATTGTGAACCTTAAGTTGCCGGCCGCCCAGCGAGATTTAGTTAAAAAAGTAGCGGAAACGGGTACGCCTGTCGTCATGGTCATGGTGGAAGGCCGACCCCGTATCGTCAACGATATTGTGCCTGATGCCGATGGTATCCTGATGGATTACCTGCCGGGGCAAGAAGGCGGACGAGCAACCGCGGATATTCTTTTCGGAGATCAAAATCCGAGCGGCAAGCTGCCCTTTACGTATCCCCGGTATAACGACGATCTTGTGCCCTATGATCATAACTACACGGCTGAGCTTGGTCCGTTCGGGTATAACCCCCAGTGGCACTTCGGACACGGGTTAAGCTATACCACTTTCGATTATTCGAACTTGAAAGTGAGTCAAACGGAATTTACGGATGGCGATAATGTGAATGTATCGGTGGATGTCACCAATTCCGGCGATCGCGAGGGCAAAGAAGTCGTGCAACTGTATGTCAGCGACTTGGTGGCAAGCGTAGCCCCGCCGGTGAAAAAGCTTCGCGATTTCAATAAAATTGATCTGAAGCCCGGGGAAACAAAAACGGTTACATTCAACTTGTCCCCAAAAGATCTTGCCTTTGTGGGACGTGATAATAAATGGATCACCGAACCGGGCGATTTCAAAGTCCAGATTGATTCGCTGTCGAAGACCATTACGTATAAAAAGGATTCAAAAAATTAATCATATTAAAAAACTTGTCATCGCGTCCGACAGCCGGCGGATTGGGGCGTGGCATCTCCTCTCGTGTAGAGACAATATTTATTTGGGGAGATTGCCGCACTCATTCTTCCGAAAGCTTTCGTAATCATTCTGTTCGTAATAACACGAAGGTTTTAATTAGTCAGTAATATTTAGCAATAGATGCAATGAGTACGCGAAAAAAAATATTCGTGGTTCTACTGGTACTAATCCAACTCGGACTCATCTGGCCGGTGTACTCATTTTTCAGTGGCATTTACCCCATGATTCTGGGCCTGCCCCTCTCCTTTGCATGGGTCGTGCTGATGCTGCTTTGCGGATTCTTTTTACTGCTCTGGTATTATCTTACTGATCCCGATCGCAAGTCCCATTCTCAACAAAAAACCGATCACTGATGGAGAACTGGATTATTGTCCTAATTATCTGCGGGCTCTACCTGGCCATCACACTTGCCATGGGTATCATTCCGGGATTAACGGTTTCAGAAAGCGTAACCGGATTCGTGGCCGGCGACCGGAGCATGAACACGCTCATCCTCTATTTTGTGCTGGGCGCTTCCATCTTCTCCTCTTTCGCCTTTTTGGGCGGTCCGGGCTGGGCCTATTCCCGGGGTGCGGCTGCATTTTATATCATCGCCTATGGCACTACCGGGATGATTCCCATCTATTTCTTTGGTCCCAAAGTACGTCGCCTGGGCGAGGAATTTGGCTTTGTTACGCAGGCCGAAGTACTGAAAGATCGTTTCAACAGTAAAACTCTTTCGGCTTTGCTGGCCGTGTTGAGTATTGTGGTTTTCATCCCCTATCTGACCCTTCAAATGAAAGGCGCCGGTTATGTAATTTCAGTTATCAGTGAAGGAGCCATCCCGCTGTGGGCGGGTGCCGGGATTGCATATTTAGTCGTGCTGCTTTACGTCTATCTTAGCGGGGTGATGGGCGTTGGATGGACGAACACGTTTCAAGGCATTTTCATGATGGCCATTGCGTGGTTTATGGGGATATACTTGCCATATAAACTTTTTGGAGGCGTTGGGGCCATGTTCAGCCAAATTGCACACAGCGACCTGTCCGCTATGCTGCATGCCCCCGGGCTAAACGCCGCGGGCCATCCCTGGAACTGGTGGAGTTACAGTTCTGCAGTAGTTGTTTCTGCGGTCGGATTCTCGGTCTGGCCCCATCTTTTTATGCGAGCCTTTGCCGCCGACAGTGATCGCACGATGAAATTAACGGCGGTCCTTTACCCTACATTTCAATTGTTCCTAATACCTATTCTAATCATCGGATTCACTGCAATTTTAGCTTATCCAGGTGTAACACCGGCGGATACCATTTTGCCTCACGTGCTCACGCAGCTAAATCTACCGGTGGTCATCATCGGTCTCGTCTGCGCCGGGACGCTCGCCGCCTCCATGTCATCGGGAGATGCCATCCTGCACTCCGCTGCTTCCATTGGCATACGCGACGGACTTGCACTCTTCCTGCCCGATCATTTGAGCACCGATAAAAAGCAACGTTCGTATATCCGCATTCTGGTTATCATCATAAGCCTAGTTGCTTACTATTTTGCTGTTATTTCCAAAGTCCCTATTGTGAATCTCCTGTTGGGATCATACGGTGGCGTGGCCCAAATTTTTCCACTCGTCTTTTGCATGTTTTACTGGCGTCGCGCCAATGGCAAAGGTGCCTTGGCGGGACTGATCGGCGGTATTCTGGTTACGATCTTATTCTTGTTATATCCTGATCTGCGTCCCGTTCCATTGCACGAGGGCATCTATGGGCTGATTGTCAATATTATTTTATTGGTCAGCGTTAGTTTAGCAACAGAGCCCGAATCCACAGACCGCATCGAACGATATGTCAATGCATAAATAGTCTATGAAACACACCAACACAAGGCCCAATATTTCCATAATTTTTGAAGACGATCACCTGCTGATTATCGACAAGCCGGTCAATGTATTGTCGCAGGAAGATCACACCGGTGATCCTGATGTGTTGAAGCTCTGCAAGCAGTATTTGGGAAGAAATCAAAATGGAAATCCCTACGTGGGCCTTGTACATCGTCTTGATCGTCCCGTAGGAGGACTCATGATATTAGCCAAATCCCGAAAAGCGGCGGATAATCTATCCCAACAAATTCGCGACCGGGTGATGCAGAAAACGTACTGGGCCGTTACGAGCGGCTCACCCCCTCAAAATGGGGTACTGACGCATTATCTACAAAAAGACCGGGAGAATAATTTAGTGAGTGTTGCATCCAAGAGTCAGAAAAAAGCCAAAGAAGCTATTCTCTCTTTTGCAAAGCTGGAAACGGTTGACGAGCTACATCTGCTTTCCATTCATCTGCAAACCGGTCGTCCGCATCAAATTCGGGTACAATTGGCAGAAGAAGGATACCCTATTTGGGGCGACTACAAATACGGACTTGCTCAGTCCGATGGACGGGATATTGCTCTTCGGTCGGTAGAACTGGTGTTCAACCATCCCCAAACAAAACGGGAAATGCGGTTCGAGTTGGCACCGAAGAATACAGAACCATGGTCACGGTTCGCTATAGCCAAATATTGAATTGAATCTGCATTTCTTGCCATTAAATCAATTGATGAGTAGCGCAGGGAAGGCTACTTGCCCGGGCGGGTGTAAAAACTCCCTCAGCAAAGATGATGATTTTCGACAGGAATTATGGAAAGATGCTGAGAATCAAAAGATTTCTCAATCGCTCCACTCTTTCGAAATGACTGGAGTTTTAAAATAGATTTTTGTCAAATACTGGCGGCAGACTATTTCACCAAAAGGCGATACACCCAAACCCAAACTTGTCATTACGAGAAGGAACATATGCTACGACGAAGTAATCTCGGCGTCCGTGCCCCATTCGTTTTTTGCCCTTTTATCGAAATGGGCTTTCCCCAAAGGCTTTTGGGATCACAATGACAGGCTTATTCTTTAAATACTAGGTGCGGCTTTTTGTCATTGTTCGTTCGTAGGAAAGCAAAAATTCCCGCTCGCTGAGAACACCGATGAATTTATTTTTGGACCCGGGTTTGAGTACAGGCAATTCAGGCTCTCCCGATTCCCTGAAATATTCAAAAGCCACATTAAAGGGATCATTCAGATTCAACAGCTTGGGCGGAACCATGATGTCGGTTGCAATAATCACATCCCCCACATCTTGTCGGATTAAGTTACGCACATCATACAATGAAATCATACCGACAATATCCTCCTCATCATTGGCAACCGGTAAAATAATCGCATCGGCTTCCGTAAAACGATCTAAGATCTCACTTGCTTTACACCGGTGATTGACAACCGGCATATTGGGTATGCGACGGAAAGCCGATCGGACTTTTAAACGCTGCAGTACATTACTCAAAAAATTGTCTCTCACCGAGGCTGAAGAAAATCGATTTTCGAGCTGCTCGATATAAATACTCCAATTTTGAGCCCCGAGATAGGCAATCGCACTGGCAAAAATAAGAGGTACCAACAAGCCGTAACTTTTGCACATCTCAGTAATCATAATGGTGGCAGCTACGGGCACGTTTGCAGCTCCGGCAAAGAAGGCGGCCATGCCAACCAGTACGTAAGCCTCCGGCCCCATCATACCGGGATAAATGTGCTGCAATCCAGCTCCAAAAACGCCCCCTAGCAATCCGCCGATAACCAGTGAAGGAGCAAATACACCGCCGGAACCGCCGGAAGAAATTGTAAATGAAGTGGCGATAATCTTAAGTGCCGCTAAAGTGAGCATGAATGTTAGCGCCAGGTGGCCATTGAGGGCTTCCTGCAAATATCCATAGCTGGATCCGAGCACAGCCGGAAAGAAATAGCCGATACAACCCACCAGGAAACCGCCGATAGCCGGTTTTACATGCGGCGGAATATCAATCTTGTCAAACAAATCTTTGGTGCCATAAAACACTTTAGTGTAAATCATCCCCGCTACCATCACTACCAAAGCAAGCACAATGAACCAAAAAAGTTCGTAGGGATTGGTAAATTTGAGCGTATTAAATGAGAAGATAGGATCCCAGCCGTCAATAGAAGCATAGATGGAATATCCTACGATAGCCGAAATGATACTGGCGACCAATCCTTCACTTTCGAAATCCTTGCTGTAAATTACTTCGGATGCAAAAAGGGCACCTCCGATGGGGGCCTTAAATATTGTTCCAATACCTGCGCCGATGCCGGCTGTCAACCAAATTTTTCGTT
>DATFLI010000295.1:0-9232 GCA_035267805.1 Balneolaceae bacterium
CCGGCGGTGACGAAGATGCTTCAAAATTTTAAATCTTTCACTGCACTCAAAGCCAATTGATTACTCAGTCGAAAGGGCCAATTTTGGCAACATGAAAGTTTT
Source organism: Balneolaceae bacterium (assembly GCA_035267805.1). GTDB lineage: Bacteria > Bacteroidota > Rhodothermia > Balneolales > Balneolaceae > Fodinibius. Next base: position 103 of record DATFLI010000295.1, read on the forward strand.
GATCGGGTTATACGGGATCAACGAGAATTGGAATCAACGATTAAGTATGTACTTAATAATCCCGTAAAGGCTGAACTTGTTCAGAAATGGCAAGATTGGGCTTATAATTTTTGTAAATCAGAATTTAAAAATTAATTATTAGTAGGATCGGACCGCTTGTCCGGCCAAATAAATTCTGATGCCGGACTAGCTTAGACTTTTTTTAAAAATAAACGCCCTCAACAACAACTGTTAGGAACCGGAGAGCTTGGAGAAAACTTGCTGTATTCCTCTTAAAAGACCAATTTTTTTATTTAATTTAATTCTTATCACGAACTAACGTTGAAGCATTTTATGAATCTGATTAGATTGCACTGATTTATGCCTACTGACTTCCAACGAATTGTTAGCCTTGTCCCCAGTTTAACGGAATTGCTTATCTATTTGGGAATGGAAGATCGGCTCGTAGGACGAACGCGATTCTGTGTCCATCCCAAAGATAAAGTAAAAGAGATCCCGATCATGGGCGGTACAAAAAATCCCAGGCTGGATAAAATCCGTGAGGCAAATCCCGATTACATCATTGCCAACAAAGAGGAAAATCGCCCGCAGGACATCAGAAAACTGATGGATGATTTCGAGGTTAACGTGACAAATATTGCAACTATCGAGGAGGCCCTCATTGCTATTCATGAGCTGGGAAAGACGCTGGGAGTCGAAAGAAAGGCCGATCGGCTCATTGATCAAATCCAACATTATCTTGACGATCGGCCGGATGAGCCGTCGCTGAATACTGTTTACATGATCTGGAAAGATCCGTGGATGACGGTGGGCGGCGATACCTATATCCACGATGTGATGAAACACTGGCAGCTGGATAATGTCTTCGGAGATCGATCCCGCTACCCAAAAATTGAACTTTCGGAACTGCAACCCTATAATCCCGACTTGATTTTGTTGAGCAGCGAGCCGTATCCTTTTAAAGAAAAGCATTTGAATCAAGTTGAAGAATTTTGTCCCGCGGCCCGGGTATTACTTGTTGAGGGAGAATGGTTTAGCTGGTACGGATCCCGGATGGAAAGTGCATTTGCGAGACTCAACGTGTGGCGAAAGGCTATCAGTTGATCGCAAATCCTCGTATGTTGTACCATTGCCAAGCTATTACCGTTGAGAAAAATATGAGAAAGCCCATTTTACATATCCTGCTGCTGTTCTGGATGAGCAGTCTGTTGTTCTGGGATTCCCCCAGTGCCAAAGCGCAGAATAAGCAGTCGATTAACGATCGAGAATTCATACAGGCACAGTCTGCTTATATTGACGGGCTGGCAGCTTTTGAGAATGAAGATTACCAGAAGGCGCTGCAGCTGTTAAAAACGGCCTACCTGAAACTTCCTGACCTGGCGGGGGTCAATTATGCCCTGGCTGATACCTATTTACAGCTCAATGATCTAACAAATGCGATGTACTTCGGAAAACAGGCAGCCAAGCTGAATCCCCAAAACAAATGGTACCATTTGAAGATGGTGGATATCTACCAGGCAACCGGAAATAATGAAGCTGTCATCGAGCAATTGAATACTGCACTCAATTATCATCCGACGGATACGGATATCCTGTATGAGCTGGCGCAAACATATACTGACGACGACAGTCTCAGCAAAGCCAATCAAGTTTATAACCAGATTTTGCGACTGGAAGGATCAAGCATCAGCATTCACTTGCAAAAGTTGAAAAACTTTGACGATCTGGGATTGCAGGACTCAGCAATCGTGGAATTACAAGAAATTCAGGCGCTGGATCCTGACAACCTCGCTACACTTCACGTACTTAGCAATTATTACCTTGATATGGATCGGGTGGAGGACGCTAAAAAAGTGCTGCATGACGCACTGCAAATCAACCGTAAAGACCCCAAAACCCTGACGATGCTGACGGACATTTACATGCAAGAGGGCAAATGGGATAGCCTGGGCACGATGATCGGTCAGGTTGTGGCTGATTCGTCGGTGTCGGCCAAAAATAAAATGGATATCGTGCAGTATCTTTACTCGAATTATAATGATGATCCGGGAAATGCCGGCCTTCGGGATGCAACGGGACATGTACTTCAGCAATTTATGAAAAATGAGCCTGAGAATGCCCATGTCCAGGAATTAGCCGCTGATTTCTTTGCTCAGACCAATCAAAACGAATTGGCTCTCCGGGCACTCAAAAAGACTAACGAGCTGATGCCTTCCAATGACTCGGCGTGGCATCAACGGCTGCAATTGTTATTGGTGGAAAACAGGGTAAAAGAAGCTATCACCGTAGGCCAACAGGCTGCAAAGGAAATCCCGCAGGATCCGATCATCTTATACTTTTTGGGAAGCGCGTATCTTTCAAACCATGAAAATCAAAAAGCGCTCGATAATTTTAAAGAAGCTTCCACTCTGCCGGCTCGTAAGCCGCTGAAGGCGAGCATTTATTCAGGTATCGGCAGTGCATATGCCGGACTTGAAAAATGGGAACAGGTATTCGATAATTATGAACAGTCGCTGAAATTTAATCCTGATAATCCGGGTGTTCTTAACAATTATGCCTATTATTTATCGATACAAAAGCAAGACTTGGAGAAGGCGAAGAAAATGGCCGAACGAGCCATTAAGCTGGATCCTGAAAATGCCTCTTACCTCGACACCATTGGTTGGGTCTATTATCAGATGGGTAAGTACAAGGAGGCTAAAAAATATATTCAGCAGGCGCTGGATACCGGCAAAGCAAGCGCCGAAGTTATGGAACATATGGGTGATATCATGAATAAATTACAGAACACCCAAAAAGCTAAATACTGGTGGCGTAAAGCGCTGGAAAAAGATTCTACTCGCACTTATCTCAAAGCAAAGATTTCTATATAAGTGAATAATCATCTGCAATTTCGACTTTTATTTTTAGTACTGCTGGGTTTGGGACTGATCTCCTGCTCAGGTCCCAAAAAGCTAGCTACCAATGAGCTTAAACCTTCGTCTGTGGAGGCCTCGGCCATAACGGCCAACATGCCCAATTACCAATCCCGGCTGCAGTCCGTGAAAGGCAAAGGAAGAGCTATTGTGAGTGAACCGGGTAATACCGACCGGGTGACCGTGCTATTTTCCAGCAACCGCCGGGAGAGCTTGGTGACAGTTAAAAATAGTATCGGCGTGGAGGGCGGCCAACTGCTGACAGATGGCGATACACTACTTGTTTATAACAAGATCGACAAGTTTGCCCGAAAAATTCCCGTCCGCGGCGGCGATATTGACCGCATTAACCAGCTGGCTTCACTTAACATTTTGGATTTGCTTAATTATGCTGTGAGCAGTGATAATGTAACTTCTGTCAAAGAAAATAAATCCAGTTATAAGCTACACCTTTCGTCCGGAACTGAGGTGTATGTAGACAAGGAGTCCTACCTGATCAGCGAAGTGGACGAGCCGCAGGATTCCCAGCTTCCTTACTCCAAGATTACCTACGATTCCTATGCCTCAATAAAGGGGTTCAAGCTTCCGCGTAGAATTAGTATCTTTGGAGCAGAGAAAAAGTCCAAGGTTGCATTGCAGATCACGGGTCTGGCGTTAAATCCCACTTTGGATTCTCTTGCTATTAATTTGCCGGATGATATTCCTATTTACTATCAATGAGTAAAATTTATACTTCTATATCATTTTTATTTTGCCTGCTGGTCGCAGCTGCACCGGGGTTCGGACAGACCCGGGACTATTCAAAGATGAGGGCGGAGATTCTTGCCAAGCAAAAAGATACTCGCAATGAAATTGATCAGCTGGACAGCCAAATTAAGGAATATGAACAGCGCCTGAAGCTTGCTAATAAGAAATACGAAGCACTTTATGACAAATATAAGGATCTCAAACAACTGATTGCACTTCAGGATCAAAAGCTTACCAAGCTGCAAAAAGAGCAGTCCCAGACCCAGCAAGAAATTGACGTCACCACCAAGTCATTACAACAAAAAAAGGATGAGCTGAAAAAACTTATAAACAACTATAAAAAGACGCTCAGCTACCTATACAAGCACGGGCGCACTTCGCAGCTGGCCCTTATTCTGTCTTCTTCATCTGTAAATCAAATGCTGGTACGGTCATTCTATCTCAACAAGTTTGATTCTTACCGGGAGCAGCAAGCTGCGGATATCAGGAAGGCGGAGAAAGACTTAAAACAGACAAAATCCGACTTGATAGAAGCCAAATCCAAAAATGATAACGTACTGACCCAGATAAAAGATCAAAAGGCAAAATTGGCTGAGAAGAAAGAGCAGCAAGCCAAAAATGTGGCCCTTTTACGAAAAAATCGCCAGAAAATTCAAAACAAGCTTAAAGAAGTTCAGGAACAGAAGAAAAAGCTTAACAATACGCTATCTTCTCTCATACTCAGGGAAGAAAAAATTCGAAAGGCGCAAGAAGAACATCTGCAGAAGCTGGAGAAGGAACGAAAGAAAAAGCTGGAAGAAGCCAAGAAGATTAAAGATGATACCAAGCGGGCCCGGGAAATGGCTAAATACTCGCAGCCAATCAAAGATAAAAATTATATGGATTCTGACCGCCTTGATGAAATTCAAAAGGATTTTGCCCAGAGTAAAGGACACCTGCCCTGGCCGGTGAAGAGTCATACCATATCCGAACATTTCGGACGAAGGCGCCATCCTGTCTACGGAACCGTTACCGAAAACCTGGGAGTTGAAATTGTAACTCAGCCGCGGGCAAAAGTACATGTTGTTAAAGCCGGCTATGTAATCGACATCCGTCCGATTCCCGGCTACGGCGACGTTGTTGTTGTCAAGCATGGGCACTTTTTTACCGCTTATGGAAACTTGAGTCAGATTGATGTGAATAAGAATGAAATTCTGCACCAGGGCGATATTGTGGGATTGTCGGGTGATTCTGATTCGGCACGCGGTGAGAGTCTTTTCTTCCTAATACGCAAAAACAACAAAAATCTGGACCCGGAAAACTGGTTGCAGGGGGATGCAATTTCCAGCAAATACTAGTTGGGAAGCCTCATTTTTGTTGGTATTTTTAATTCCTAAAAAAACCAACGCAACGCTATTTTAAATGAAAAACTGGCAACGTGCATTTGCATATACCTCGGGAGCACTGGTTCTGGGGCTACTTTTAATCGTCGTTTCACATAATTTTATCCAATATGTGGCACGACCTACCACCGCCGGTTATTTATTTTTAGTTGGATTCGGCTTGGTTTTTCTAAATTTGAACTTTGGCTTTAGTCGCCGCTTTTCAATCAAAGCTCCCAACCAAAAGTGGGTTTGCTTCTTGATGGCATTATTCACGATTGGACCTACCCTCTTTTGGGTATATACCAAAGACGTTAAACTTGGTGATGCCCGTCTGGAATTTGTGCTGACAGTAATTTTTTCTGCTGTTCTTGGATCTATTTTCGGAATTCGCAGAGGCCTGGCGAAGCGGAAAATCTATCTCAAAGAACTACAGGAATTGGAAGAGCACGAGATGCCAAATTCATTAAAGCGGCCCCACGACGACCTGAATAAAAACTAAGCTGCTTTGCCGACTAAAGTCAGAAACTTCAGTCGATCCAGAGGGCACAGTATAAGCTTCCAGCTTACGGCAATGATAGCTAAAAAAATATAGCGAGTCTCCGAATCGTGCTAATATAGCCAAAGAAAAAAGAGAGCTGGTCTCCAAATTGCATAAAACACCTTTTAAAAATCTCCTGGATTTTTATTTCGCTATTTTTATATAAATTAAGGAGTTAACCTATTATTATTCAGACAGGAGAAATCGTCATGAGGCCGCTAATCATTATCCTTTGTTTTATCTTACCAACCAATTGCTCAAAAACCAATAGCTCGGATAATCAGAATAATCCACCTTCCGCCCAATCATACGTAGCTGTTGAGGCCTTTCCCTCTCTTTCCTTTGATCAACCGGTTGACTTGCAAAATGCCGGAGATCAGGGTAATCGAATTTTTGTCATAGAACAGCCGGGGGTTATCTCCGTTTTCCAAAACGACTCTACCGTAACTTCTAAATCAACCTTTTTGGATATCCGAAATCGTGTTGACGATCGCGGCAGCGAAGAAGGGTTATTGGGGCTGGCCTTTCATCCTGATTTCGAAACCAACGGTTATTTCTATGTGGATTACACCGCCTCCAACCCGTCAAGAACGGTGATCTCGCGTTTTCAGGTTACCCAAAATCCCAACCAGGCGGATGCAAGCAGCGAGCAGATTATATTAACTTTTTCCCAGCCCTATGACAATCACAACGGTGGGCAACTGGCTTTTGGGCCTGATGAATACTTGTATATTGCTGTGGGAGATGGCGGTTCCGGCGGCGATCCGCAGGGCAACGGGCAAAACCCCGGCACGTTGCTGGGCAGTATTCTGCGTATTGATATTGACAATCAAACCAATGAGAATAATTATGCCATCCCGCAGGATAATCCTTTTGCAGGAAATTCGCAGGGATACCGGGAAGAGATTTTCGCTTACGGTTTGCGGAATCCCTGGCGATTTAGTTTTGATTCCGATAATGGTCAACTCTGGGCCGGGGATGTCGGGCAAAATAAATACGAAGAGGTCGACATTATCCAAAATGGCAACAACTACGGCTGGAATACCATGGAAGGAACGCATTGTTACAGGCCATCAAGCGGCTGCGACACGTCGGGCCTGACATTGCCGGTTATTGACTACAGCCACAGTCAGGGCATTTCAATTACAGGAGGTTATGTATACCGCGGCCCATCATTGCCTAAACTTACCGGCATGTATATTTATGCGGATTATGGGTCCGGCCGTATCTGGAGTTTGGACTATTCTAACCCGGACGAACCTGTCAACACCCAATTACTGAACACAGGTTTCAACATTTCTTCTTTCGGTGTGGATGAGAATAACGAGCTTTACATCTGTGGGTATAATGAAGGAAAAATCTACAAGCTACAGGCAGTAAGTAGTGCAGAGTAAAAGTAATTGGTAGAAAGTTTTTAGAATGGAATTTTCAAAAATCCGTGCCCTCTGAATCAATTCGTTTCCAGGATCAAATTTTTAAAAGATGCTGATCCGCCAGCTGGCGGACAGCATGACATAAATGCTAATACAACTAAAATCTACCCTATAACTTATTATCTACTTTATACTATATACTATATACTAGGTACTCTAAATACCCATCAATCAATTAAACAAGTATAGGTCGACCCCGATATTGCCCTGTAGTGCCCTCGCATCGGCTTTAAAAAGCATGCTACTTTCCCAATCATAACCAATCTCTGAAAAGAGACCGACTTTATGGGAAATCCGGTAAGCAAGACCGGCCCGAAGTCCCAGTCGAATGCGAAATCCTTTTCCACCATTTTGCGTATTGGCCAAGGTACTCACTGCGAGATCCTTTCCGAACAACGCATTTGCCTGCACATAAGGCTGAAAGCGTTTGGTTTTGAACGGATATGCCCGGAATACCGGGCCCAATCCCCAGCTGCCGATGCCAAAGCTCGAATTCTTGCCATTCGTAAAAAAGCTGCCCAGCACTTGGTATCCAACACCCATACGCGGCGAAATCATACGCACATCCCGGTATACGAGCTCCAATTCCGAACTGCCATCATACTGTAAAGTGTCCTGCCCCATATAAGTAAAATTGCTCAGAAAGTGGAAATTAGCCGTTAGCCCATTAATCCCCACATCCGAACGCAACTGACGAAACCGGTTATTCTGAGAGGCGTTTTCAGCAGATTGAGCGACCGCTGACTGTGATACTACTAGAAACAAAATGAATATTGAAACGACAGAGAGAAATAATTTATCGGTGTTGAGATGTAGCCTTTGTGACATTTTTTGTGTCTGTTTCATTTACAAAATTTGCAATTTCTTAGATATTTCCGGCAATAAGCCCCATTCCGGGAAGAATGAGAAGTTACCTACAATACTAAAAAACTAACGGTCTCCCAACTTATTGTCATCCAAAATTACATTATGGGGATCATTGATAATTTATAGAAAATAAAAATATCACATCACGGAAAACCGCGGAGGAAATCTGAGACATGCGCAGAGTTACAAAGGAAGAGCTCCGAATCCCTTGTGATATCCTCCGCGTAACTCTTCGGTTATTCAGAATAGTGAATAGGAGGACTTTTCAAAAACTACCATGTCATCCTGAATTTATTTCAGGACAAGCCTGCATGCGCGAAGCCGCTTCGCATCAGGATTTCCGCTCGGGATAAGGGTCCGGTTGCTCGATATCCACGACTCCCCCTTCTTCCTTGAGATAAATCTGCAGGGTCTTGCCCGTCATCTCTTCAAAAAGATGCGATTTGCGCATAGCCCCCCAAATTTCTAACTCAGGATCTCCTTCAGTTGTTAGATAAAGCGTAACTTCCGCATTCCTGTTTTCAATTTCCAGCTCCTGCACATTCTGGTAGTGACTCCGATCCAGTCCGTCGGCGATCCGCAACAACCCCGACAATTTCCTGACACGCTGCTGATCGGACTTATCCATTTTACGAAATCGTTTGTGACGCTTTTTGGGCGTAGACCGGCGGTGATATCTCGCCACGTTAGCCATGATGTTAATTTCGTCCTCGGTAAATCCTTTCAGGTCGGCATGACGTATGATATACAGGGCATGCTTGTGATGCTTTCGGTGGGAAATATAGTACCCGATATCGTGCATAAAACTCGCATATTCCAGCAATTCACCGTCCTGATCTGTCAATTCAAGTTCATCTTTAAAAGCTTCAAAAAGCTGTGTCGCCATTCGGGCCACATGACGGGAATGCTTTTCATGCCAGTCACATTTTTGCAATAACTCAAATACGCTGCGGCGACGCGGATCCGTAAAATCTTCTTGCAACGAAAGGTTAAGCGATTTTTTCTGCCTGTCGATATATTCCAGGATCATGCCTTCTCGCAGTGCCGACTCAGAAATTTTTACCTGTTCGATACCACAGTTATCAATCAAAAAATCCAGCAGCACTAATCCGGGGAGAATGATGTCCACGCGTTTGTCTTCCAGCCCCTCTTGCCGGATACGCTTGTCATGATCCATCTTGATAAAATTACGATGAAATGATTGGTAATCTTTTGCAGAATAGGTCAACTCGTTCAGTGTCACCGAAGCGGTAATTGACTGACGAT
>DATFLI010000296.1:0-5323 GCA_035267805.1 Balneolaceae bacterium
CGAACTATTTCATAGCTCACGTATCCTCCTGAAAAATCATCGATCCACTGGTGATGGTTCCAACTTCCATCCTCGTGCAATGTGTGGCATGAGAACTGAAATACCACTAGCGCATACGGAGATCGATTGCGGCGCACAGGCACCGCATAATTACCCGCTTCGAAATCCAAAAAGTGAAGTGGATACTCCCATCGTTTCAATTCACGAGGCAACTGGGACCGAATAATTTCTTCGGGTACCTTCTGTCCCCGTGCCTTATAAACCTGCAATGACTGCCGCATTTGTTGTGTAAGTCTGCCATTATCATGTAAAATGGAGTCAGTAGAAAAAAGCTCTGTATTCGGCACATTCCGCTGATTATAAATCTGATGCTGCATCCAATGAGCCGTACCGGGACCGATAAGATTAAAAACGTGGGCATTCAGTAAATCTGTCACATTCATTACAGGCTTCCAACACTCCAAAAATCCAGAGGGAGTATCTTCTGCCACCCGTTTCCTTTCGATATTAAACTCACAGCTTTTACACTTCAAACCAACTCTTGGATTCGCTTTTTCTTGGTTAAAATATAGGCTGCGTAAATAATTTAGTGAAGTCTCAAACGTATCTTTAGGTAAATGAATGCTGGCAAACGATGGATCCTCAAGGACCTCTGTAATGAGCTCATCCACATTCAGCTTAGCAAGCAATTTTTGATTCACAACTGAAATATGAGCCAGATCGGTATTCATCTCAAATGGTTGCAATAGCCTTGGAAGATTGTCTTCCTGCGCATTTCCGGATTTTTCGGGCAACACCAGAATGGGAATTATCTTAAAATCGGGGTATTGTCTCCTGATCAAAAAGAGCTGATAGGCAAAATCCAATATATAGCGCCTCCATTTGCTGTAAACAGTCCCTTTGGCATTGCATAGCCGGTGTTTTCGTGAATCAAAAGCTTTAGTCTGTACATGAAAAGCAGTCAACTCGTTGCCAGATTTAATGGCTACCGGTAACCTTGCCATCATCTGTCGATGCTCAAAAATTGCATTGAAGAGCACTACATCCTGTTTTTTTAACAATTCCTTAGTTTCACGGGCGGCATCTTCCACAGAATCCTCAGCAACAGAAACACCGTTTGTATAGATCGACCGCAACAGAGCTTTAAGCAATTCTTTGTTATAAATAGCATGCTCGATAAATGGTGTCGTCTGTCGGCTTTGCGCATATCCCTTTGAATAGTAATAAAGTTTAGTAGGGCATTCGATACCAGCGCGGAAAAGATGCTTCGTAAAATAATTATCCCGGTCAATCTGTGGCATAAACTATACGATATTTACTTCAGGGACCAGCTCAATACCAAACTGCTCTTCAACCGATTTACGGATGTCAGATGCCAATTGCAGTATTTCCCTGCCTGTCGCTCCTCCATAATTTACTATCACCAGCGCTTGCTGCTTGTAGGTTCCTACATTTCCTACCACTTTACCTTTCCATCCGGCCTGTTCTATCAACCAGCCGGCCGGTATTTTTACCTCGTGATTTTTCATCGGATATCCGGGCGTTCCTGGATGCGTTTCTTTGATCCGTTCATAAACCTTCTTATCGACAATAGGATTTTTAAAAAAGCTGCCAACATTACCCAAAGTCTCGGGATTCGGCAATTTGCTGTTTCGGATATCTATCACAATATCACTAATGTCGCGAATATCAGGATCTTTGATTTCTCTTGCTTCCAGCTCCGTTTTGATAGCCCCGTATGAGGTATTTAGTCTAGGATATTTTGAGAGCCGCAAGACAACATTCGTGATGATATATTTACCTTTGAGTTCATTTTTAAAAATGCTTTCGCGATATCCAAACCGGCAATCTTGCTTCTCAAATCGTTCTTCTTCCGCCGTTTCAATATTTACCGCTTGCAGCCATTCAAATACTTCCTTCAACTCCACTCCGTAAGCGCCAATATTCTGAATGGGAGCCGCACCCATAGTGCCGGGAATAAGCGATAAGTTTTCAATACCGCCCCATCTCCGATTCACGCAATAGCGCACGGTCTGATGCCAATTTTCGCCTGCACCAACTTTGAGCCAGATATGCTCTTTGGTTTCTTTGATGATTTCTTTACCACCGATTGCCATATGAAGCACTAATCCCTCGAAATCATCCGAAAACAAAATATTACTGCCGCCCCCAAGCACAAGAGGAGACTCCGAATCGAAATCGGTCAACAATTCCTTTAGCTCAGCCACCGATTCCACCGAAGCAAATTTCCTGGCTCGTGCTGAAATATTCAGGGTATTAAATGGTTGCAGATCAACATCGGTCTGCACCAACTCAACTGAATTGCTCATCAATAGCGAAGTTGAAATTATTTTTTTGTTTGTTGATGCTCTTTTGATGAGGTAGAATAATCACCCTGCACTTTAACGCGCAGCTTCCGCACCCTGTTGTTTTGGACCGAATGAATCGTGAGTTCCAAATTACGGTAATATACACGCTCTCCTACATTCGGTATGCGCTCTGTAAGGTGGTATACCAACCCTCCCAAAGTCTCAAAATCATCATCATCGGAAGTCAGCTCACAACCCAAGATTTCTTCCATGTCATCAAGATCAATTTTGGCATCAAAGATATAAACTCCATTCTTAAACTTGGTAAAAAGTTTCTCTTCGGTGTCATCATATTCATCCGAAATGTCCCCTACAATTTCCTCAAGGATATCATCAAGAGTCACCAGTCCTTCCGTACCGCCATACTCGTCAACAACAATAGCAATATGGGTTTTCTCTTGCTGGAAATCACGAAGCAGATCGTCCAGTTTTTTCGTAGATGGAATAAATAAGGCCTTGCGTGCAATAGTGCGCCAGTTAATCGTGGTACGTTCAATATCCGAATTGATATAAGGGAGCACATCTTTCGAGTGAATCACCCCTAGAATGTTGTCCAAGTCATTCTCATAAATCGGCATACGGGATAATCCCTTTTCACGTATAAGCGACAGCACCTCATCCAATGTATTGCCGATGGAAATAGCAACGATATTTACACGCGAAGTCATAATCTCGCGTACGGTCGTGCTACCGAATTCTATCACATTTTCAATAATCTCACGTTCATCACTCTTTATGGATCCCTCCTTTTCGCTAACCTCTGCCATCGTCATAATATCTTCGGAGGTCATCTTACTATTGGGCTTGGGCAGATGTTCCTCCAAGCTCAGCGTGCTTTCGGCAATAAGCCGGGAAAGAGGTTTCAAAATTAAATTGAGGACGTAAATAAAGCGACTAAGCCGGCGGGCCACGTTCAATGGATTATTGATAGCGATAATCTTCGGCGTGATCTCACTGAGAATCAGAATCATAAAAGTGAGCACAATCACTTCAATGAAAAAGACTAAGATCTCTGAAAACCCAAAGTAGGCTACCATATTGCCTGTTACCACCGCTGCCAGCACGGATGCCACGATATTGGCAAAGGTATTTCCTATGAGGATAGTAGCCAGTAAGCGGCGGGGTCGTTCGAGCAATTTCACAATCAGCTTGTCTGCAGATCCCTCAACATCTTTATCGGTAAGAAGATCTTGCTGATTTACAAGGGAAAAAAAAGCAACCTCCGAACTCGAAAAAAGTGCCGAGAAGCCAAGCCCAAGAATAATAAAAATCACTTGAACCACTAACCCGGTGATATCCAACGCAGGATCAATAAATAGAAATCCCTTAAGCTGGGTAAAAATATTGCTGATAATAATTAAACTGCTCGGATCGTCCAATTAGCTGTTTTTAAACTGGTTTTTCCTAAAGCTATGCACTTAGAAGGTGTGGTGCAAGAATAGAAAAAAGCGGTAAAACCACCGGCCTTACCGCTTTGATATGTATAATTAAGGTCTAAAATGGAAGATCGTCATCAATATCATCGAAATCCTCATTCAGATCCACACTGCTGGAAACGGGCTGCGAACTATCCGGCTGCGAGGGTACATTACCACCGCCGTTGCTCCCCTTACTATCCAGCATCGTGAGCGTCAGTGCTTTAATTTCGGTGGTATACCGGGTTTGCCCCTCCTTGTCTTCCCATTTGCGGGTTTGAATCGGACCTTCTACGTATACTTGAGAGCCCTTCTTAAGATATTCCTGACAAATTTCGGCCAACCGTCCCCATGCTACCACACGGTGCCATTCGGTATTCTCTTTCCATTCGCCCATGTTATCTTTATAACGCTCAGAAGTAGCTATTGACAAATTAGCTACAGCAGTATTTGATTGGGTATAACGAACGTCCGGATCTTGTCCCAAGCGACCGATAATCATTGCTTTATTAAGTGAACTCATAATGTTTTCCTCTTTTATTTTTGTTATCTCGTTCTAAAGGTAAGACTTATTTCGGAGGAAATCCTTACAGAAAAATTTCAAAAAGTTCTTCTTACCTATCATAGATAGGTAAAAAAATTTGAAATGGATTTAAAACTCTTTTATTCATAATCTCAACCAATCGACCTCAAAAAAATGCCTTTATAACCATTTACCATTAATATGCCCAGCCTATCAGATTTTCTATCTCCTTAACCGGCAAAGGAGCTCGTTTACGAATATCACTATTAAAACCATCCGAATAATATTTTAAAGCGGTAGCACGTCGATCGGATTCTTCGTCTGCTTGTTCTTCAATAATCAGCGCCATCTGGTACAATTGAATTAGCTGTTTGAATAACGGTTTGGCGGTAGCTTCAATTTGTTCCCGGTTTTCCGATTCCTCCAATGATTTCCAAACTCTTTTAATCTGATTCAACATATCGGTCATCTGTTTCCCGTATTCTTTGGATTTTCCTGCGGCCTTTTCAATTGCCTCCACAACAAGTTCCAATCCGCGTGATTTTTGCGTAGCCCGCAGCATATCCAGCACTATGATATTGCCCGATCCTTCCCATATCGGCAGCACATTCACATCACGTAATATTCGTGGCATGATGAAATCCTCGATATAGCCATTTCCCCCCATCAATTCCATACATTCACGGACCGAATATACTGACTGCTCGGCCAGCCACCACTTCGACATCGGCGTGATCATCCGAAGCAACTGCTGCTCATCTTCATCACCGGATTCCGCGGCATCCATCGCTCTCAAAGCTCGCCACACCAGCAGGAAATTTCCCAGGTAACAGGACCCCAACTCATAAAACTTTTCACGAATCAAGGCATGTTCTACAGCTCGTTTACCAAATGTTTTTCTGTGATTCAAATACTGCCAGGCCTCCACAATCGCGCGCCGCATACCGGCCAGTGCCGCCATCGAATTATAATTGCGCGATATATTGATCATCTGTGCCATCAATTTGAACCCCTCT
>DATFLI010000297.1:0-22105 GCA_035267805.1 Balneolaceae bacterium
TTAGGCCAAGTGGCCTTTGAACAGGCTCCGGGTTACGTTGCAGCCAAACACGGTCTCATCGGCCTTACAAAAGCGGCTGCACTGGATTACGCTTCGCAGGGAATTCGTATCAATGCTGTATGTCCCGGATTTATAGAAACCCCGATGCTGGATCGTGCGGGGATTACTACCGATCCGGATACAAAAAAAACAATTATCTCTCTTCATCCCATTGGCAGGTTAGGCAAAGTTGAGGAAATCGCAAGTGCTGTTGTTTGGCTGGCTTCTGAAGAGGCTTCATTTATTACCGGACACTCACTTTTGGTTGATGGAGGATATGTTATCAAGTAATAGGTGAATAACAATGATTAATACTAAACGTAATCCATTTGTACGTTGGTTACACGAAGTGGATAATGAGAATATCCGTGAAGTAGGCGGTAAGAATGCCTCGCTGGGAGAAATGCTAAAGTATCTATCGCCCAAGGGGATTAATATACCCAGAGGTTTTGCCATAACTGCATATGCTTATTATAAATATCTGGAATACAATAAATTAGAAGATTTAATTAAAAAATATTTAAACAAAATTAAACGTCAGGATATCTCTCTGGAAGAGGGGGCTCGAACGATAAGGAAGAACATATCCAATGGTATTTTTCCTATCCCGATGGCACAGAGTATTCGTGACGCCTATTCCAGTTTGTGTGTGGAGTATGACACGATTAATGTAGATGTTGCCGTTCGAAGCAGTGCTACGGCCGAAGATTTACCCAGTGCCAGTTTTGCCGGGTTACAAGAAACTTACCTGAATATCAGAGGCGAAGAAGAATTACTTAAAGCCTGTAAAAAATGTTTTGCCTCCTTATTCACGGTACGGGCCATCGTTTATCGGGAGGAGAAAGGGTTTGACCATCTTCAGGTGGGACTTTCCATCGGCGTGCAGAAAATGGTACGTTCCGACGATACAAGTTCAGGCGTTATCTTTACCATTGACACTGAATCTGGATTTCCCGATGTCGTGGTTGTTAACGGGTCCTGGGGGCTTGGAGAGAATGTAGTACGTGGAGTTGTAAATCCCGATCAGTTTTTAGTTTTCAAACCGCTTATCGGTAAAAGCGGAAAGAACCCAATCCTGGAGAAAAAATTAGGCAGTAAAGAACAGAAGATGGTTTATGCATCGGACGAGGATGGACGCACAAGAAACATTAATACCACCGCCGAAGAACGTTCCTCTTATGTTTTAAATGACGATGAAATTCTCAAATTGGCATCCTGGGCCAGTATTATTGAGGAGCACTATGGCAAAGCTATGGACATTGAATGGGTTAAAGGGCAGGATTCCAAACAACTTTATATCGTACAGGCCAGGCCCGAAACGGTGCATTCTGTGGAAAATACCACATTCAAAGATTATAAGCTGCTCCATAACCATAGTAATGTACTGCTTACGGGATTGAGTATTGGCAACAGCATTGTGAGTGGTAAAGTTAAAAAAATAAAAAAAGCTGATGATTTACAGGATATTGCCGCCGAGGATATTCTGGTGACGCAAATGACCGAGCCCGATTGGGTGCCTTATATGAAACAGGCAGCTGGAATTATTACGGATTCCGGTGGGCGTACCTGTCACGCCGCCATTGTCAGTCGGGAGTTGGGTATTCCGGCGGTTGTCGGCACTCATTTTGGTACCAGCGTGCTAAAAGATGGTCAGGAGATTACCCTTTCTTGTTCTGAGGGAGATGAAGGGAAGATTTACCAGGGAATTCTCAAGTTTGATGTACGGGAAATAGACCTTAGCAAAATTAAGGCTCCAAAAACCCAGATTATGCTGAATCTTGCCGCACCGGAATCAGCATTTAAGTGGTGGCGTTTACCGACGAGCGGTGTGGGCCTGGCTCGGATGGAATTTATTGTCAGTCAACACATTAAAGTACACCCGATGGCTTTGGTACATTTTGAAAAAGTATCTGATGAGAAAGAGCGGGAGCAAATACGCAAGCTTACACACCATTACGAGGATAAAACGACTTTCTTCGTTACCGAATTGGCTATGGGGATTTCAAAGATTGCGGCCTCCCAATATCCCAAACCGGTGATTGTACGCACCAGTGATTTCAAGACCAACGAATATGCTAACCTGATCGGGGGCTCAGTTTTTGAACCACTTGAGCAAAATCCCATGTTGGGCTGGAGGGGCGCCTGCCGGTATTACAGCGAAGGGTACCGCGAGGGATTTGCCCTCGAATGCCGTGCCCTGAAGATGGTTCGCGAAGAAATCGGCCTCGATAATGTAATTGTGATGATTCCGTTCTGTCGCACCGTCGATGAAGCGCGAAAGGTGCTTGAAGAAATGGCTGTTAACGGCTTAAAGCGCGGACAAAATGGGTTGCAGGTTTATATGATGTGCGAGATTCCGGCCAACGTAATTTTAGCTGAAGATTTTGCGCGCTACTTTGATGGATTTTCTATCGGGTCCAATGATCTGACGCAGTTGATCCTTGGCGTAGACCGCGATTCTGCGGCGCTCTCGTTCCTCTTCGATGAACATAATGCAGCAGTTAAAACGGCTATTAAGGATGTAATCAAAAGAGCTCATAAAGCAGGGATCAAAATTGGCTTCTGCGGTCAAGCCCCGAGCGATGATCCCAAATACGCTACATTTCTGGTAGAATCAGGAATCGACTCGGTTTCATTAAATCCGGATAGCGTTATCGATGTTATTAACCAGGTAAACAAGATCGAAAAGACGTTAATACCGGCAAAAGCTTAACCTGAAGTATTTAATCATGGCACGATGGCTAAAAATACGGGCGGCATCACAAATAAAGGAAGTATCACTCGTGTCAGGGGGAGTGTTGTAGATATACTATTTTCCCATCACTTGCCGGAGATCGACAGCCGTCTGGTTCTCGACCTCAAGCAAGGAGGTCAACCTATTATTTTTGAAGTTGTATCACATTTGGATGACAAAACAGTTCGTTGCCTGGCTTTAAATCCTACGCAAGGCGTTGCCCGGGGACAACAGGTGGTAGATTCAGGAGAGCCCTTGACCGTGCCGGTGGGCAATGCGTTTCTGGGACGCATGCTTAACGTTTTTGGGGATACAATAGATTTTAAGCCGCCGATAGAAGATGTACCCCGAAAGTCTATCCACCGAAAAAATATACCCCTGTCGGATCATTTAACCGGGAATGATATTTTGCATACCGGTATCAAGGCGATAGATGTGCTGGCGCCGATAGAGCGGGGCGGTAAGGCCGGATTGTTTGGCGGCGCCGGTGTTGGCAAGACTGTGCTCATTATGGAACTAATTCGCAATATCGTGGCTGCCTACCAGGGCATCAGCATTTTTTGTGGGATTGGTGAGCGGTGTCGGGAGGCCGAGGAATTATATCGAGAGATCAAAAAGGCAGGTGTTCTGGATCATACGTTGATGGTGTTTGGCCAGATGAATGAGGCGCCCGGAGCCAGATTTCGCGTAGGACACGCCGCTCTCACTATGGCTGAGTATTTTCGGGATACCGAACGCCGGGATATCCTGCTGCTTATCGATAATATCTTTCGTTTTGTGCAGGCCGGGTCTGAAGTCTCGGGTCTGATGGGAAAGGTAACCTCGCGAATGGGGTATCAGCCAACGCTGGGATCTGAACTGGCGGAGCTGGAGGAACGTATCAGCAGTACGCGAAATGGTGCCATTACATCGGTACAGGCTGTTTATGTTCCGGCGGATGATTTTACGGATCCCGCGGTGGTGCACACTTTTGCACATCTTTCATCTTTTATTGTGTTGTCCCGCGAGCGTTCGAGTCATGGATTTTATCCGGCCATAGACCTGTTGGAATCGGGATCCAAGATGCTCTCTTACGAGATCGTGGGTGAGCGCCATTATGATATCGCACAGCGGGTAAAAGAGACGTTGGCCTATTATGAAGAACTGAAAGACATCATCTCCATGCTTGGACTTGAAGAGCTTTCAAATGAAGACCAGCAACTGGTGAAGCGGGCTCGGCGGCTGGAACGATTTCTCACCCAGCCGTTTGCGGTAACAGAACAGTTTACCGGAAAGAAAGGAGCGATGGTCAGCCTGGAGGAGGCGCTGGAAGGATGTGAAGCCATTTTGGATGACCGGTATCCACAGGCTCCGGAACAGGCATTTTATATGATCGGATCTATAAACGAAGTAACGGAGAAGATCGGATGAGTTGGAATAAGATGATGCTCAATATTATGACACCTGAGAAAAAGATCGGGTCGCAATCCGTTGATAAGATCGTGGCCGAAGCCCGAAACGGATCCTTTTGTCTGAAACCGCGTCATATTGATTTTTTGGCCGAGCTGGTGCCCGGTATCTTAAGTTTTTGGAGTGAGGGTAAAGAACATCTGTGGGCAGTAAACAGCGGAATTTTGGTAAAAAAAGATGATCAGGTCATGGTTTCTGTCCGTCATGCCGTTGAAGGTGAATCACTGGAGGAATTGGAACAGGTCGTTAGAAAAGAATTCAGAGTTATAAATCAAAAGGAGAAAGAAACACAGATCGCACTGGAACAGCTGGAAGCTGATTTTATAAGGCGTTTTGTTGAGCTTCAGAAAAGATAAGAGCCAACGATGGATGAAAATAAATCATCGGAAGATCAGAAAGAGCGTTTTGAGCAGCAGGTGAGGGAGAAATCCCACCGAAAGATCAAAGCTCGTCGTGAATCCAAAAAAGGAGTTTGGTTTGGTATCGGAATGTTCGGCCTGGTAGGTTGGTCAGTGACTATTCCGACATTGCTGATGCTGGCATTGGGCATCTGGATCGATTCCACATCCCAAAGCAAGTATTCGTGGACACTGATGCTGCTTGTGGCAGGCATTGCTATCGGTTGTTTGAATGCCTGGTATTGGATTAAACAAGAGGGCGAAGAAATCAAGTAATGCGGTGTAATCATGGGAATTATAGCACTAACATTTGTCAGCTTTATATCGGGGGCACTGCTGGGAATGGTTTACTTCGGCGGTTTATGGATAACGTTAAACCGTTTTATTGCAGGTGAGAATCATTTCTATTTTCCGGTAATAGTAAGTTTTGTGATACGAATCGTATTTGTTGTTGCGGGGTTCTACGCCCTGTTACAGATGACCCGGCAATGGCAGGCATTAGCTATTGCCTTGGCCGGTTTTATAATCGCTCGTATAGTTATTACAAAAATTGTAAGTGGAAACTCACAAACGGTTTAATACATGGAATAGGGTTTTAAGAATGCAATAATTTTTAAGAGGCAAAACGGAATGATCTTTTTTCTTTTTTTAAGTGGATGCTTCCTGCCAGCTTTTCTGATCGGGCCGGGCTGGCGGTATATAATCCCTTTTCCTCAATAATAGAAAACCCGTATTGATTATAGGATGCATAGTTGGGTTTTTCCATGCCTGTCACCAGGATGGTAGTCAAATGATTCCCGACTAAATAACAATAAGTTTTTGTATAAGAGTGATTTAGTTGATATCACTTTTAAGAAAAATGAGTAACTTGATAATATAAATCAGCTGTTTCTTTAAAAGTAATAGCTTAAGAGGGAGAGATAGTCGAAAGCAAACATTCATGGAAATAACCACGGATCATATCATCTTCTGGGAGTGGGAGTTCATCCATATCAATGCTACGCTGGTTTACAGCTGGGGTGTGATGACATTGCTGGTTGTCGGGTCGTGGCTCGTAAGTCGCCGGTTGAGCTCGGGCACCAAAATGAGTCGCTGGCAAAACCTGCTGGAAGTATTGGTAACTATGATACAGGACCAAATTCGGGAGGCCAGTCGCCAGGAACCACGGCATTACCTGCCGTTCATCGGCACATTATTTCTGTTCATCCTTGTATCAAACATCATTGATGTAATACCCGGTGTAAGTGCGCCGACGAGCTCGCTTTCAACGACCGCTGCATTGGCATCATGCGTATTTGTTGCTGTACCAGTTTTCGGGATTGCCCAGCAGGGATTGCGTGCTTACCTGGCTCATTATACCAAACCATCATTGCTGATGCTGCCTTTTAACATTATTGGAGAGTTATCCAGAACCATTGCACTGGCTATTCGTCTGTTTGGGAATATGATGAGCGGCAGTTTGATAGTAGCTATCCTGTTGAGCCTGGCTCCGCTTTTTTTTCCGGTTTTGGTACAGGCTTTTGGACTTTTAATTGGCGTTATACAAGCATACGTATTTTCAATTCTGGCGCTCGTATATATTGCATCGGGACAGAGAGTGAAACAGCATGAACTGGAGGAGGCGCTAAATGAAGATATTTCACCAGAAGATCAGGATTTACACGAAAATATTAACTAAAAAGTAAAGATCATGGACGCTGTAAGTATTATTGGGATGGTTTCGATCATCATTTCCGGGATTACAATTGCTGTTGGTTCTGTAGGGCCGGCGCTGGGTGAGGGACGAGCGTTGTCTCAGGCTCTGATGGCTATTGCTCAACAGCCGGATGAGTCGGCTACCATCACACGCACGTTATTTGTGGGATTGGCAATGGTAGAATCAACGGCTATCTACTGTTTTGTGATATCACTGATTCTCATCTTTGCCAATCCGTTTTGGGACTATGTAATCAAATTAGGCGGAGGCTAAAATGCAAATTGACTGGTTTACATTTTTCGCACAGGTTATCAACTTCCTGATTTTGATTTGGCTTTTGCACCGTTTTCTATACAAACCGGTAATAAAAGCTATGGATCAACGGGAAAAGACTATAGCGTCTGAGCTGGAAGAAGCCCGGCTTAAGAAAGTAGAAGCTGAGCAAACAGAGCATGAATACCGGCAGAAAGTAAAAGATATTGAAGTCCGCAGAGAGCAGCTTTTGGATGATGCCCAGAGAGAGGCCAGTGAAAAACGTAAAGAATTAATGGAGGAGATCAGAACGGAGATATCCGACATTAAGAAGACATGGGAGGAAGCGGTGGAAAGCGAGAAGGAAGCGTTTCTGTCGCAGCTGAAACAGGAAACAAGTATGCAGGTCATTACCCTGATTGATAATATCCTGTTGGATCTCGCTAATCGAAATCTGCAGGATCAAACGACAAATATCTTTTTTGAGAGGCTGCAAAAATTGGATCACGATGACTTGATACGATTGCAAGAGGCTATATCCGGTATGCAGGAAGCAAAGGCTGAAGTGTATAGTTCATTCGAGTTGACAGGTGAGCAGAAACACCGGTTGACCGATCAGCTTCGGAATATCTCTGAGACTGAACTCGAATTGGAATTTGTGTTTGAAGATAACCTTGGTTTCGGTATGGAGATCCGAATTGGGGGTTGGAATATAGGCTGGAATCTTAAGCGATACCTGGAAACTCTTCGCAGTGATATGGAGCATTTTTTTATGGAACAAACCCCGGCCGATAAAATGCCCGAATTAAAATAGAATATGATGGCAGACAACGGATTAAGTCATATCATCTTAAATATATTTGAGTATCTTCAGCAAGCGATTTCAGGTAGAGATAACCGGTTGCACATGGCAGAAGTGGGAAATGTAATTTCAGTGGGAGAGGGCATTGCTATAGTTGAAGGTTTGCCCAATGTGAGAGCCGAAGAACTCATCTATTTTCCCAATAATGTTATGGGTATGGCTTATAATTTGGATCCCGGATCAGTAGGGGTAATCCTGTTGGATGAATCTCAAAAGGTTAAGGCCGGCGACGAAGTACGGCGTTCGGGGCGCGTACTTGATGTGCCGGTAGGTGAAATGCTGTTGGGCAGGGTGATTGATCCCCTTGGGCGGCCGCTGGATGAAAAGGGATCTGTTTTAAGTAAGAACCGCCTACCGGTAGAACGACCGGCGCCATCAATCATGCACCGGGCCCCGGTAGAAGTGCCCCTGCAGACGGGCATTAAAACGATTGACGCCCTGATTCCTATCGGTCGCGGACAGCGGGAGCTCATCTTCGGAGATCGTCAAACCGGAAAAACTGCTATTGCCCTGGATACGATTATCAATCAGGAGCATTCGGGTATTATATGCATATACTGCGGCATTGGGAAAGAAAATGTGGAACTGGCAAAAGTTATCGGTGATCTCAAAAAAAACGGTGCCTTGGATTATACGGTTGTGATTTCGGCCACGGGAAATGCACCTGCTGGAATCCAGTATATTGCCCCTTACGCTGCAACGAGCATTGGAGAATATTTTATGGAGCGGGGTAGGGATGTATTAATCGTATATGATGATCTGACTTGGCACGCACGAGCTTACCGCGAACTGGCCTTGCTGATGCGCCGCCCGCCGGGAAGAGAGGCCTTTCCGGGCGATATTTTCTATATCCATGCGCGATTGCTCGAACGTGCCACGCATTTAAAAGAGGAATTGGGTGGCGGTTCACTGACAGCTTTACCCATTATCGAAACTGAGGGACAAAATATCGCTGCATTTATCCCTACTAATCTCATCTCTATCACAGATGGTCAGATCTACCTGTCCCCCGAACTTTTTCAAAAAGATATTTTACCGGCTATAGATGTGGGATTGTCGGTATCAAGGGTGGGAGGTGCCGCACAACTGCCGTATTACCGTTACGTAGCTAAGGATTTACGTTTATCATACACCCAGTTCCAGGAGTTGGAAGCCTTTGTGCGTTTTGGGGCCCGTTTGGATGAAGAGACAAAAAAAACGATTGAACGAGGTCGTCGTATCAGAGAAATCATTAAGCAAAAACAATTCAGTCCACTTTCGGTAACCCAACAAATATTAGAATTGCTGGCTGTTACCGAAGGCTATATGGATGAGATTCCTGTTTCGATGATTCCGCAGGCTAAACGCGCTATAGCAGAGCTCTCGGAAAAAGAAATGCCGGAGATTGCTGCAAAGATTGAACAAGGGAATGCTTTGACCGAAAATGAACGCGAACGTATGACAGATATTATAAAACTGGTGTCGGATTTGGTAACCGGGATAACCTATGCAAAGAATTGATATAATAGAACGTAAAATTAAGACAGCCAAAGACTTAAGGTCTATCGTTAAAACGATGAAGGTTTTGGCAGCAGTAAGTGTTAGCCAGTATGATGCAGCTTTGGAATCAATTACCGGATATTTTCAAACCATAGAGCAGGGGCTCCGGATACTCCTCAAAAATCAGTTGAATGTGGCCGGCCTTTTACAATCATCGCCGAACAGTGATTCTACAAAAGAAGTCGCATTAATTTTCGGATCGGGTCAGCCCATGTGTGGCTCTTTTAACGAAGTATTATCCAATTATGTGCAAGAAAATTGGAATAAAGATCATCGATGGCCCCCCGATAAAAAAGTAGCGATAGGGCACCGTATTATACCGGCCATGGAGCGTATCGGATGGCAGATTGATCATCAGTTTGATGTACCAAGTACGATTGACGGAATCAATGAGATTGTGCAGTCGTTGGTCGTATCTATTCAGCAATGGTATGCGGAAGAGGGATTTCAGAAAGTTTATCTTTATTACAATCAGCCGGAGTCGAATGCTTCTTATTCACCGACCTGGCAACAGCTCTTGCCAATCGATACAAGCTGGCTGGAAATGTTGTCTAATAGATCTTGGGAGAGCCGGACGCTGCCAAAATATAGCATGCAGGAAGAAGTACTTTTTTCAGCCTTAATAAAACAATTTTTATTCGTTTCGGTCTACAAAGCTTTTTCGGAATCCTTATCCGCAGAAAACAATAGCAGACTTGTTGCTATGCAACTGGCAGAGAAAAAGATAGAAGAAAAACTTGAGGTGCTGATCAAGTCATATAGAAATCAGCGACAAATCAATATTACGGAAGAGATTTTGGATATTATTGCCAGTTATGAAGTGTTGCGTGGGGCAGAGGAGGTTCCCAATCCCAAAGATCATACAGGGGCTAAGGAATGAATCGGACGGAATATACTCATATTACGCGATTTGCTACAGTATTGCTGACTGCGGTACTCATCGTTTATGCCTTAATGATGGCAGAGTCACTCTTACTCCCGATTGCCTGGGCCTTACTTATTTCATTGCTGATACTGCCGCTCGTTCAATGGCTTGAGATTAAAATGCCTCGTCCGTTGGCAATCATTCTTGTGCTGATACTGGTATCCGGGATTTTTGGATTTATCTTTTATCTGCTTTCGGTGCAGGTGGTAGGGGTGCTTGGGGAAGTTCCCCGAATATCACAGAGGCTGGATCAGTGGATGGCGGATTTGCAACAATATGCCGAAATACAATGGGGTATCTCCAACGAGATGTTTTCCAGGCAGTTGGCAACTTCAGTCTCGGGCATGATTAATACAGCATTGGTTGCTATACGAAATTCACTGTCAACGATCTTCCAAACCCTTACTTATTTGACGGTTATTCCGTTGTACATTTATTTCATGCTTTACTATCGCGATTTATTTTACACGGGGTTCCTGCAAATCGTCAAGAATTATGAACACCGTGCTGCGATTCTGGTCAGAAAAGTGAATAATATTGTCCAGCGATATCTTTCCGGTATGCTGCTGGTTACTTTTATCATAGGCATCCTTTTTTATCTGGATCTGCTTGTCCTGGATATCAAATACGCTTTCTTCTTTGCCGCCCTGCTTGCTGTATTCAACCTGATCCCTTATATCGGCGTTATCGTCAGCTCTTTGGTGGTCATTCTGTATTCTCTTGTGACAAGCGGGTCATTGTTTTATCCGCTGGCCCTTTTGGTTTCCCTGTGGTTTATTCAATTTCTTGAAAATAATTTTATTACACCCTTTATCGTCGGTACCCGCGTGAAAGTAAATCCCCTTGCCGCTTTGATTGCCATTTTTGCCGGATCAAGTATCTGGGGAATTTCGGGTATGGTGTTATTTCTGCCGCTGGTTGGAGTTTTAAAAACTGTTTTCGACGAAATAGATGCGCTAAAGCCTTATGGAATGATGCTGGGGACCTCTAATGACAGAAAGGAAAAAGAATCACCCAATGCCTAAAAATGTATAACAGGGGGTTTTTTAAGTCTCCTTGCATACTAAAATCCCCGTCATCATTGTAATACTTTACCCTGTATAATCGCTTCTTAAGCATAGTTATACTGAATACAGAGGTGATAATTATGAAAACTGCTCAATTAAATAATCGCCATGAAAAACTGGTAAAACATCGAAACGAGATAGCTGCTTTACAAAGCATAATTCCGGGATTAGGCCATATTTACAAAGGCTACATCGGAACGGGGATAAGTTTAATGATTTTATTCCCGATTTTCATGTATTCCGGCATCGTGATGGCATTAGCTACTGCCGGGTTTGGGCTGGGAATTCCAGTTGTCTATATCCTGATTGTTGGATGGCATGCTTATCAGCTGGAAGACCATCGCAAGCATCATATCGGTTGGCTTTAAAAAGTAATTTCGGGAATACCGGAAACACATGGATTACCGGAAAATCCACTATAAGCAGTTGTTATAAATACTTCTGAGATGAGTACCTATAATGATATGATTGCAGTAGAATGCAAACTGAATACTCAAAATGAATACCAAATCTACAGATGAATACAAAGAGAGGCCGATTGAAAAAACGTTTGATGAGTTGGAAGTTAATCCAAAAAGTGGATTATCAGCCGGTGAAATAAGGGAGAGGCAAGATCAATACGGCTTCAATGAAATAGAAGAAAAAGAAGAATCCATTTGGCATCGTATCCTTCGGCGTTTTTGGGGACCCATTCCATGGATGATTGAAATCGCTGCCATCCTTTCGGGCGTGGTTCAAAAATGGGAAGATTTTATCATTATAATCGTGATGTTGCTGGTTAACGCTGCGTTGGATTTTTTCCAGGAAGGACGGGCTTTGAATGCTTTGGAAGCTTTAAAACAGCGGTTGGCAAAGGAAATTACCGTTCGTCGGGATGGTGAATTCAAACGAATTCCGGTAAGGGAGCTGGTGCCGGGCGATATAGTTAAATTACGGATTGGAAATGTCGTGCCTGCGGATGTTCAGCTAATTGAAGGTGACTATCTTTCAATTGATCAGGCGGTACTTACGGGAGAATCCCTGCCGGTTGAGAAACAAGAAGGCGATGTGGGGTATGCCAATACAATCATCAGGCAGGGCGAAATGCTGGCGGTGGTCGTCAACACCGGCATGCATACTAATTTTTCGAATGTAGTGACGCTTGTAGCCGAAGCGCAGCGTGAGCAACGAAGTCACTTCCAGAAGATGGTGATTAGGATCGGCAATTTTTTGATCTTGATTACCTTGGTTTTGGTGTTGCTGATTATAATGGTTGCGCTTTTCAGACATGAAAATTTTCTTGAGATCGTTCGCTTTGCATTAGTCCTGACGATCGCTGCAATTCCGGTGGCACTTCCGGCGGTACTTTCCGTAACAATGGCTGTGGGAGCCATGAAACTAGCTCGCAAGCAGGCAATTGTATCCAAACTTACCGCTATAGAAGAATTGGCCGGCGTTGATATCTTCTGTTGTGATAAGACCGGTACCCTGACGAAAAATGAGATGCAGGTTGCTGATCCCGTACTGCTCAATGGGTTTAAAGAGGATGACCTGTTCCTGCATGGGGCCCTCGCATCGCGTCTGGAAAACAATGATCCCATAGAAATGCCCATTTTCCATTATTTGGAAGATAAATTGCCTGGTGTTGAATGGAAATCTTACAAGCAATTGGATTTTAAACCTTTCGATCCGGTCGTGAAACGAACCGAAGCTAAAGTTGAGAAGGATGGGCAGCATTTTTTGGCGGTCAAGGGAGCAGCCCAGGTACTGGAAAAACTGGCCGAATTAGACGAGGAGCCGGCAAAGGAACTTAACAAAGAAGTAGATCAATTAGCATCCAAAGGATATCGTACGCTGGCGGTAGGGCGCAAGGAGGGAGAAGCGCCCCTTAAGTTGATTGGTTTGATACCGTTGTATGACCCGCCGCGAGAAGATTCCCGCGAGGTCATTGATGAAATGCATGACAACGGGGTTAAAGTGAAAATGGTCACAGGTGATAATCTGGCTATCGCCAAACAAATAGGAGAAATGCTTGGGCTGGAACAAAAAACCATTCGGTCTGCACAGCTTAAGGGGGCGGCGTCTAATGAATTGTTGATGCTGATGGAAACGTTGTCTACTGCAATATATAAACGCTTAAAAGAAGAAGTATCACTCAAGGATGCCCGGCGTTTTGCCTCTGAAGTGATGGAAGACGTTAAGTCTTTGTATGATACGCGTT
This sequence comes from Balneolaceae bacterium, assembly GCA_035267805.1. GTDB lineage: Bacteria > Bacteroidota > Rhodothermia > Balneolales > Balneolaceae > Fodinibius. The sequence continues at coordinate 13,162 of DATFLI010000297.1, forward strand.
TGTTAGAGCGGGAATTTATCCATACACACGAATCAGCTATCATCGAGATGATTGAAGAGGTCGATATCTATGCCGAGGTGGTTCCAGAGGATAAATACCGCATCGTTAATACCTTACAGAAGGGAGGTCATATTGTGGCCATGACAGGGGATGGAGTAAATGATGCCCCGGCTTTAAAGAAGGCTGACTGTGGTTTTGCCGTTTCCAATGCTACAGATGCAGCACGATCCGCTGCAGATATTATTCTCACTGCTCCGGGACTGTCAGTTATTAATGAAGCCATTAAGCAGGCTCGTATCACTTTTGCCCGGATGAGAAGCTATGCTACATTTCGTATAGCAGAAACAATCCGCATTATTCTATTTATGACGTTGTCGATTGTAGTATTCAATTTTTATCCTATCACGGCGCTAATGATTATTCTTTTGGCCTTGCTGAATGACATCCCGATCTTAGCCATTGCTTATGACAATACGAAGGTACATGACCGGCCGGTTCGCTGGCAGATGAATGATTTGCTTACCATATCCAGTATTTTGGGAATTGCGGGTCTGATAGCTTCATTTGTGTTATTTTTTATTCTCCAGGAGTTGGGTTTTTCGCAGGAAATTATTCAAACCCTTTTGTTTTTGAAGCTCATTATTGCAGGGCATAGTACTATTTACGTCACTCGTGCCGAAAGCTGGTTTTGGAAACGGCCATGGCCCTCTCCGTTGCTATTTGGAGCCACTTTCACCACCGAAATTTTGGGGACGATTATTGCCGTTTACGGTCTCTTGGTGACCCCGATCGGGTGGACATATGCATTGCTTATCTGGGGCTATGCGTTGGTCTGGTTCATTTTTAACGATGCCGTCAAAATATTAGCCTATAAGATGCTTTTTCAGAAGGGGAAGGTTGCCTAATTGGAAGCTCATTCATGTTCAGGGGAAACCGCTAGGTCAACTCTCTCACAACTTTGTTGCCATCTGTAGTATTTTTCCCGTCATCAGAGTGGGATATCTCCTGTAGGTAAACTATGGCAGTTTTTTCAAATATTGAACTAAAGATTGATCCATTAAAAGTGCAGAGGGCCTACTATGGCAACAAAAAAAATTGACAAAAAAGAGTGGCAAAAATACTTCGATACCTTCACAATTAAATACTTGAAAGATAAACAACCGGAGTATATTGAAATTCAGATTTTATCAGAGGATATGGGCGCACAACCAAAGACAAAGTGGATGATTTTGAAAGGGATCACTTATGATCCCAAAAATGATTTGCTGGAAATACAAATCGAAAAAATGGAACACCTGATCTCCCACCCTGAGGAAATATTTGTAGAAGAGATGGATAATGGGTGGCTGGCAGGCATGCAAATCACTCAAAAAGGGGGAGAGAAAAATATCATCGATATACGATAACGTATCAAGAATGTAAAAAATCGGCGGAAAAAGTTTGGTTAGGTTAAAATCAAAAAAACTTTTCTGTCCGGTTTAAAAATGGACCGGATATGCCGACTGAGACACAAGTACATTATAATAAACAATACCTGCAAGAAGAGATCAGGCAGCTAGCCCATTTGCAACAGGCTAAGCTAGATCAAAAACCCCTGCAGCCTATCGATTCGGTGTTGACTGACGCCAAAAAGACGCTTACTCAAACCTATCGGGTGCTGGCCCGTGCTGCAAAAAAAAATCGGGAGCTGAGTTCGGCGGCAGAATGGATTATAGATAACTTCTATATTATCCAGGAACAGATTGTTCAACTGAAAGAGGATCTTCCCGAATCGTACTATAAAAAGCTGCCACGGTTAGTGCGGGGCGAATACCGAGGGTATCCGCGCACGTACGAGATTGTGCAAATGCTGGCGGCAGTTAGTGACAATACGATCGATCAGGACAACACAATTACCGCGGTCAAAGCCTATCAAGAGGTGGACACCCTTAACTTGGGAGAGATGTGGTCAGTGCCGCTAATGATTCGGCTGGCCCTGATTATTCGACTGGCCGAACGTTCGGAAAAGTTATTGCGCGATCGACAGATACAGGATGATATCGACAAGATTCTACAAGAACAAATTACAGCTGAGACTGAAGAACCAGGGTACCTGCTTCGAAAGTTATCGGAGATTGTAGATCAGCAACATGATACCAATCGGTTCTTGATTATCCTAGCTCAACGGCTGCAGATGAAGGGGATGCTGACCGAGGCCGAGCGCAGGTGGTTCGATTATAAATTTACCCGGTGGGAGACTAATCTTGAAGAGCAGTTACGCGACCGCGCCCAACAAGCTTCCCGTTTACAATTAAGTATTCAGAATGCTATTTCTTCGTTGCGGGATGTTTCCGAGACGGATTGGTCAAATTTTGTGGAAACATGTTCGGTAGTTGAGCAGATTCTCCGGTTTGATCCAGCTGACAAGTACATTCATATGGATTTTAGCACTAGAGATACCTATCGGAAAATTGTCGAAAAGTTAAGTGCGAATTCAGCATATAGCGAGCAGGAGGTGACCGAACAGGCATTGAGGATGGCAGAAAGTGCAGCACAAAATGGAACCGCCGGCTCGGAAAAGAGAATGCATATTGGGTACTACCTGCTTGATGACGGATACCGGGAGCTGATCAGAAAACTGGGTTATCGCAGACCGTTTGACGAGTGGGCCCGGGATAAAGCCGAGCACCATCCCTCGATTTATTTTTCAGTTATATTCCTGCATTTAGCTGTATTTATTGGGATTACATCTCTGTTTACAGAGTTATTTTCGCAGAATATTTGGTTTATCTTTTTCACATTGTTGATGTCTTTTTTACCGGCACTCGATTTGTCGATTGTGTCTACGAACAGAATTATCTCTTTTTTAGTACCACCCCGCCTGTTGCCCAAGTTAGAGTTTGAGGAAGAAATACCGGATGAATATAGAACGATCGTAGTCGTCCCAACACTCCTGGGTTCGCAGAAAGATGTTGAGGCTCAACTGGAGCAACTCGAAATAAGGGCCCTGGCCAATGCCAATGAATCCCTGCAATTTGTTTTACTTTCCGATTTCCATGATGCGCCTGCTGAAACAATGGATTCTGATGAATCGATACTTGAAGCGGCCCAAAACCAGCTGAACCTGCTAAATCACCGCCATCACAGCAAGTATGGAGATAAATTTCTGCTGTTTCACAGAAAGCGTCTCTGGAATGCTTCAGAAAATACCTGGATGGGCTGGGAACGTAAGCGCGGTAAAATTGAGGAATTGAATAAACTCCTGATCGATCCCGGTGCAAAAACCACTTTTATAGATCTTGATAAGCAATTTCTTAATTCGCTGAGTATTCATCCGGTCACCTTTGTAATTACTTTGGATGCGGATACAAAACTCCCGCCCGGAAGTGCCAAAACACTGATTGGTGCTGCTGCTCATCCTCTGAACAGACCCGAAGTTGATGAATCAAAAAATTTTGTTAAGAAAGGTTATGGTATTTTTCAGCCCCGAATATCCATCCCGCCAAAGTCGGCAAATAAGACCTTATTTGCTCGTATCTTTTCCGGCAATGTGGGATTGGATCCCTATACCACGGCGGTTTCTGATATTTACCAGGACCTATTCGGCGAAGGGGTTTATACAGGGAAGGGAATTTACGATGTGAAAGTTTTTGATCAGGTCATTGGCGACCGGTTCCCTGAAAATACCATTTTGTCGCATGATCTGCTTGAAAGTACCTACCTTCGATCGGCTTTGTTAACCGACGTTGAACTTTTTGATGATTATCCCACAACGTATCTTAGCTACACCAAACGAAATCACCGTTGGATACGGGGCGATTGGCAAATTTTGTTTTGGTTGTTCAGGAAAGTACCGGCTCCCGAAAACAAGGCGCCAAATCCGATTAATGTAGTCTCTCGCTGGAAAATCTTTGACAATCTGCGCAGGTCCTTGAATCCTGCGGCGTTGCTGCTATTCCTCCTGTTCGGATGGATTTTATTACCGGGTTCGGCACTCGTTTGGACAGCCGCCGTTTTTGGTATTGTAGCTTTTCCGATCTATTCCAGTTTTTCAACGGATGTATTTCGTCGGCCGGAGCGGGTAGGATGGAAGCTGTATTTCGAAAAGCTTCGCATTGATTTACGGATGAATACCATGCAATCGATCACCAGTTTCCTTTTTTTACCACACCAGGCTGCCATATCACTCGATGCAATTTTCAGAACCTTATACCGGCTTTTCATTAGTAAACGGAAGCTTCTTGAGTGGACATCTGCCTCGCAAGTCGAGCGTCAGGCGAATGAAACGATGCTGGGATATTGGAAAACTATGTGGCCAAACATCGTTTGGGGAGCTCTAAGTTTGATTCTTGTAGCTATTTTTGATAATCCTGTATTAGTTATTGCGACTCCAATTTGTATTGTTTGGATTCTGACCCCGCAGCTGGCATTTTTCCTTGAACGAGACCCGCAAATAGATCGACAAGAGTTGAAAGCGCGGGAGTTAGATGAATTGAAGGGATATGCCCGCCGAACCTGGCATTTTTTCGAGCAGTATATGAATGAGGATCATTCCTGGTTGCCTCCGGATAATGTACAGGAGGAGCCGTATATAGGCCCTGTGGGGCGAACTTCACCCACTAATATTGGATTAGCTTTGGTATCAATTATTACGGCGCACGAGATGGGGTATATTACCTTGTCAGCGATGATTGACCGTCTCGAGAATACGATTAATGCAATGCAGATGCTTGACCGGTACAGGGGACATTTCTACAACTGGTACAGTACAAAGTTAGGGGAGGTTCTAAGTCCAAGCTATATTTCGACCGTTGATTCCGGTAACTTGGCAGCTTCACTATTAGTCGTACAACAATATTTGCAAAATCTGGGACCAAAACGTTGGCCCAGTCCCGCTTTTTGGGAGGGATTGGACGAAACAATAAAAGTGGTGGAAGAATTACTTAAAGAGCTATCAGATTCGGGAGGTCAAAAAAAATTGTATGAAAACCTTTCTGAAAAAGTGAAGGGTATTAAGGAGGAGTTACCCAAAGAAACACCTGCCAATATAGCTGCTTGGCAGGATGCGCTAAATCGCATCCATCTGAAGGCAAAAGAATTGAAAGAGGTTAATCTTACCATTCTGCAAAAAGAATTTGAGGATTTGAAGTATGGTGAATGGAAGGATTGGTTTTCTCGACCTTATGTGCAGATAGATAGTCAATTGCAAGAGATTCGAGAGTATCTTTCTAAAAACGGTCAGGTTAGCGCTGCTTCAAATACTCCTAATGTTGAGGTCAATTTTTTGCGGGTGGTCAAACCAATGGAAAAGAAATTGCGGCAGGCCGAAAATCTCGCAAACATTTGTAGAACTCTGGTTGAAGGTATGGATTTTACGCTGGTCTTTAATGCCAATCGTGAGCTCTTTAGCATTGGTTATAACGTGGATCATGCGATACAGGATAAGGGTACCTACGACTTATTGGCGAGCGAGGCACGGTTAGCTTCTTTTATTGCAATTGCCAAAGGGGATATACCGCCTGAACATTGGTTTCGTTTAAGTCGTCGGTTAACCAGTATCGAAAAAAACGAAATCTTACTTTCCTGGGGCGGCACCATCTTCGAGTATTTGATGCCGCTTTTATTTATGTCGCGTTACGATAAAACGCTATTGAGCCATACTTATGAACAAGTTGTCAACTGGCAAAAAAACTATGGTGCTTTGCGGCATAAACCCTGGGGATTTTCAGAAAGCGGATACAATATTTTAAGCCTGGAGCTGCATTATCAGTATCGTGCTTTCGGTGCCCCCGGGTTGGGATTGCGCCGCGGGTTGGCCGAGGACTATGTTGTAGCTCCCTATGCCAGTATGCTGGCGATGATGGTGCATCCGGAAGAGGCGCTCAAAAACTTAGAAGAATTGCAGGAAGAAGGGGCCTACGGTACTAACGGATTTTACGAATCCATCGATTATACCCCCGGGCGGGTGAATAATGATGGCGAAGAAAAAGCCATTGTAAAAATGTATATGGCGCATCATCAGGGGATGAGCCTTTTAGCCCTGATCAACGTGATTAAGGATAATTTTATCCAGCATCTGTTTCATTCACATCCGTTGGTCCAAGCCTGCGAGCTGTTACTCCAGGAACGCATCCCAAGGGGAATTCCCATCAAGGAGCCGCGTCCGATTGATGTCGAACTCGAGCCTGCAGAAGAAGAAAAGGTTGAACTTTCGGTAGATCATGCCGGCATTGAGGATTTAAATGCCACTCCTCCCCGGACGCATATTCTGTCCAATGGACGCTACTCAACTTTGTTAACACATTCCGGTACGGGATACTCGTATTATAATGATATCATGCTGACTCGCTGGCGATCAGATGTGGTTCAAGATCCATATGGAAAGTTTTTCTACATCCGTGATTTGGAAACTGGCGAATACTGGTCGGTTAGTCATCAACCAGTTAAACGTAAGCCCGATCGTTATGATACGTGGTATCATGCGGGCAAGGTTCAGTATGCCAGAGTGGATCAATGGATTGAGTCTTTCACGGAAGTTTGTGTGTCGCCGGAGGATGATATTGAACTGCGAAAGATTACACTTACGAATTATTCTGATCGGGTGCGTAAGATCGAGCTTACCAGCTATGCCGAGGTGGTATTGAATAAATTTGAATCCGACCGAGCACACACCTCTTTTTCAAATCTTTTTGTCCAAACCGAATACATCAAAGAACACCATTCTGTATTGGCCAAACGCCGGCCACGCGCAAAAGGTGAGGAACCTGAATGGCTCGTTCATACGATTGCCAGCGAGGATTTGGAAGACGTTCAGAATACCCTGCAAATTGAAACGGAGCGGGTTAATTTTATTGGACGTAACCGGACCCTGGCAAATCCAAGGGTAATGGACGGGAATGTTCAATTAAGTGGAACGGTAGGCAATGTGCGGGATCCCATTCTGAGTATTCGACGCATTGTTACCTTAGAGCCGGGACAAAAGAAAAATATTACCTTTGGATTAGGGCGTGAGAAAAGCAGGGAAGCCGCAATTGCAATGGCTGATCGCTATGACAATCCTTATGCAACAGATCGGGTATTTGAGTTGGCATCAATTTATGGCAGTGTTGAGCTGGAACACCTAGGCCTTTCAGGGGAGCAGGCTCATTATTTTCAAAACCTGAGCGGATATCTGTTGTTTAACAGTGAAGCTTTTCGTGCTGATGAAGCGGTACTCAAAAAGAATAGAAAGCTGCAATCCGATTTATGGACGCATGGCATTTCCGGAGATGTTCCGATCCTGGTGTATCACATCGACGAAACTAAATTTGTTAAGGAAGTTTCGTTACTGCTAAAGGGACATGCTTTCTGGAGGCATAAAGGTCTTTTAATAGATATTGTTATAATAAATGATCATCCGCCGTCTTATGTAGATGAGTTGCAGGAAGCTATTATGCAGGAAATACAAATCTCCTCTGAACGGCATCGATATAGAGATAAGGGACGAGTTTTCTTACTTCGTTCTGACCAATTATCGCTGGAAGATCGAATATTAATTGATAGTGTGGCGCGCGTCGTTTTAAAAGGGAAGCTTCCGAAGTTAGATCAAATTTCTGCCCCTGGTATTGAAGAGTGGCAGCAGAAACAGACTTATGAGCCTATCGATTTGTGGGAATACCACGAGCAGGAAACGCCAGATAATAGCGATCTGACTTTCTTTAATGGGTATGGCGGGTTTACCAAAAATGGCAAAGAGTATGTAATTCGACTAAATACGAATCCCGACGATAAAAAACTTATCCATACGCCAGCCCCGTGGATTAATGTGATTAGTAATCCTACGTTTGGATTCATCACTTCTGAAATTGGGTCCGACTATACGTGGAGTAGAAATAGCCGCGAAAACAAGATTACTCCATGGTCAAATGACGCGGTAATGGATCCGCCGGGAGAAGTTTTATATATACGGGATGAGGATCAAAAATTGTTCTGGTCACCAACTCCCGGGCCCGTTCCGGGGAGCCACTTCTACGAGATTAGACATGGTTTCGGTTATAGCAATTGGCGCAGCAGGGTATTAAATATTGAGCAGGAAGTCACCAAGTGGGTAGCCAAAGATGATCCTGTTAAGGTAATCAGACTTCGGCTGCAAAATACGGATTTAATGCCCAAAACATTGTCTGTTTTCCACTATCTGGATTGGGTGCTGGGTATTTTCAGAGAAGATAGTACGCGTCACCTGACGAGTAGTTATGATGAATCATTGCATACTATTTTTGTCCGCAATCCATATAACAATGAATTTGCAGGACGTTTGGCATTTGCGGGATTTTATACGGCTGAAGGTATTGATTCGTCTTTTCAAACTTCGGATCGAATGGCCTTTATCGGGCGCAACAGAAATCTGAAAAATCCCAGAGCCTTAGCCTATGATGAAGCGTTCGAAAAACGCTTCGGGGTGGGATTCGAAAGCTGTGCGGCTTCAAAATTAGGTCTGGATCTTGATTCGGGGTCCTCTGTAGATTTATATTTCTTTGTTGGAGAAACGTCATCTGAAAACAAAGCGCGGGAGTTAATTAACAAATATCGGAATATTGAAGCTATTGAAGGTTCCTTTAAAAATGTTAAAGACTATTGGCATAATAAATTGGGACGCATAAGTATACAATCGCCAATACCGGAGATGGATTTTATGGAGAATGGTTGGCTGCAATATCAGAATATCGCTTGTAGGATGTGGGCCAGGTCCGGTTTTTATCAGGCCAGCGGGGCATTTGGATTCCGTGATCAGTTGCAGGATTCAACAGCTGCTTGTTATCTGGATCCTGATTTAAGTCGAAATCAAATATTGTTACACGCAGCCCATCAGTTTGTAGAGGGCGATGTCTTGCATTGGTGGCACCCCCCGACAGATCGCGGCATCAGGTCGCGGATTTCCGACGATCTCTTGTGGTTGCCCTATGTCACGGCTTTTTATATCGACCAG
>DATFLI010000298.1:0-2905 GCA_035267805.1 Balneolaceae bacterium
GCCTGACAGATCGTGGTCATTCTATCTATCAGGGCGTTCTGGTACAGGCGACCATTAAAGTAGAGACCCACAAAAATGCTGTAGTCGTTCCACGTTCCGCATTGGTAGAAAATGTACAAACGCTTATTGAACCCGAATCAAACTCTATTCAGCTGCAAAGAAATTATTCTGCTTTTAAGGTTCAGGGCGATTCTCTTGCTCTCAAAAGCGATTTGAAACTCGGCATCGAACAAGGGGATCAAGTCGAGATCACAAAAGGCATTAATCCCGGAGATCAAATCGTAATCACGGGACAAAACAATCTTGAGGACAGTTCGAAAGTGCAGGTTGCACAGCAAAGTGATTTTCAGCAAAACCAAGTTCCCATTAATAATATGTCTGAGGATCAATCAGCGAAAAAGCAGACGGGCAGTAAACAAGACACAAGCTCAACCTCATAAAACCGACAGAAATTATTTATGAAAGCTCTTGCTAAAAAAGCGGTTGAGCGACCGGTTACATTTTTCATGATTAGCCTTATCGTGATTGGCTTTGGCCTTTTCGGCCTGTCCAATCTAAGGCTCAATTTATATCCTGATGTGTCGTTTCCAACCATCACTATTTATACGACCTACAAAGGGGTTGCCCCGCAAGATATCGAAACGCTTATTACCCGACCTATCGAGGAACAGGTCAGCAGTATAAGCGGTGTTCGAAGAGTTCGATCAGTATCCAACCAGGGAGCCTCGGTTGTAAAGCTAAAATTCAACTGGGGGACAAACCTCTATGTAGCTGAATCGGATGTGCGTAAGCAACTTGATTTCGTTCGTCGGCAGATTCCTGACGATGCGGATCAGCCTATCGTTTTTTCTTACGACCCTAACCAGGAACCAATTATGGTTCTTACGCTGACTTCCAAAATAAGAAGTCCCAGGGAGCTCCGCACTTTTTCCAAAGAGCAGCTGGAACAACGGCTGGAACGAGTTGAAGGTGTTGCCTCTACCGAAACAGCCGGGGGCTACAAACGACAAATCAATATCAAGGTCAGCAATCAGCAGATGCGTTCTTACGATCTCAGCATTGCTACGATATCCAACAAGTTGCAGCAGGAAAATATACAAGTTCCTGCCGGGCAACTCATTGAAGGCCGCACCGTTTATTCCCTGCGTACGATCGGAGAATTTAAAAATATCGATCAGATCAGAAATACCATCATTGCCATTCGTGACGGAAAGCCGCTGAAGCTGAAAGACGTAGCAACAGTAGAGGATGGCGTTGCTCAACCCATAGGCAACGTTCACGTAGATGGAAAAGATGGCGTAATTATAAATGTTTACCGCCAGAGTGATGCCAATGTTGTCACTACGGCAAATGCCGTAACCAAAGACCTGGGAAATCTGCGGAAGATCCTTCCCAAGGATGTCAAAATAAATGTACTGACCAACAAGTCCGATTTTATTAAGCAATCGATCGATAACCTGCTATGGACCGGGTTGCAAGCAGTTATCCTGGTTGTACTGATCCTGCTGGCCTTTCTCAGAAGTTGGCGTTCTGCACTAATTATTGCGATCTCCATACCTGTTTCTATTATTTCGACCTTTAGCATCATGGACTGGTCAAATTTAAGTTTGAACATCATATCCCTCTCCGGCCTGACGCTTGCAGTAGGTATGGTCGTTGATGATGCCGTGGTAGTACTGGAAAATATATTCAGGTTTAAAGAAGAAGGTTATAAACGTAAAGAAGCCTCGGTTTTCGGAGCCCAGGAAGTGGCCGTGCCGGTAGTGGTCTCCACCCTTACCACACTGGTCGTGTTCATCCCGATTTTATTTGTGCCCGGCATTGCCGGATTCCTATTCCGCGACCTGGCACTTACCATTACCTTTTCGCTGGCCGTATCATCCATCGTTGCCCTTTCGCTCATCCCTATGATGAGTTCCAATTTACTGGATACCAAGAAGCCGCAGGACGCAGACTCAGATTCATATCTTAAACAACTGCTCGACTGGAGTCGCGGTAATATTTGGAAGCGTCTTGTAGCCTCTCCTCTCCTGTTAATCGGTGCAATATTATATCCTGTTTATTGGGGATTAAGATACATATGGAGAAAGATCGGATTCTTTTTTAGTGATATTATAGAGCCTAAACTAACTCGTTTTCTTAATTGGCTGGAAAATTCTTATAGAAACAGCCTGGATGTGCTCCTTGACAAAAGTGGTACGGTTATCACTTCCGCCGTTATCCTTTTCCTGGTTACCTTACCAATATATAACTTCCTGGGGGGCGAATTCTTTCCAAATGTCGACGATAATTCCTTCATCTTATCTGTGCAGCGCAAACCCGGGGTTAGCCTGTTTGAACTCGGCCGGAGCATCTCACAAGTGGAATCGCTTATTAAAAAGAATGTCCCCGAAGCACGTCTTGTCGTTTCGGATTACGGAGACAAGGAAGGAGTGCAAGGAGCCGACGATCCCGGGGGATATCAGGGAACAGTCCGGGTTGAGCTAGTGCCTCAGGATCAGCGTAAACGTTCTGAACAGCAAATTACCTCTAGCCTGTTGGATAAATTGAAAGTAGTCCCCGGCACCGACATTAAGGAAGTAAAAAAAGATCCGCTTAGTCCCGAGGGAGAAAACGGACTTATCGTCCAAATTTATGGCTATAGCCCACAGAAAAAAGAAAAACTGGCCAACGGCGTCAAAAAACGACTGCGCAATATCGATGGCATTGTCAATGTGTTTAGCAGTGCAGATCAGGGACGCCCGGAACTGCGGGTAAAAATGGATCGCGAACGGATCTCGAGGCTGGGCATGTCAACCTCGCAAGTTGCCACCGCTCTCGGTAATGCAGTGAAAGGAGATCTGGCCACGACCTATATCGATAAAGGCATTGAATTTGACGTAAGGGTGCAACTTAAAGAGAATGA
>DATFLI010000299.1:0-6915 GCA_035267805.1 Balneolaceae bacterium
CTGAACTTAACCGGTTTTTATATGATCATTTCCGTTTTAGAAAACCGGGTGAGCCTCCCAAGCGATCTACCTTCTTGAATGTGCTTCGCAAGCGCTATTTCAAAGAAGGACCACAGATTGCAGATTATTATAATCCCGAAACAAACAGCAATAATTCGGGGATTATTTCTCCTTATGATGGAATTATTAAAAAAGTAGCGGATTCGGCCGGCGTCGATTGGTTGCTGGTTGCATCAATTGTAGCACAGGAAACGAAATTCAATCCCAATTCCAAGAGTTGGGCCGGAGCAATCGGGCTTATGCAGGTGTTGCCACGCTTTTCCAATGTCGCCGATACCGACAGTCTGTACAATGTTAAAACCAATCTGAAAGAGGGTATTCGAATTATTAAGAAACATCTGCATCATTATGCCTATATGGATAGCACCGATCGATGGTCGTTTGCCCTTGCAGCATATAATGCCGGAGAGGGGCATATTGCTGATGCGCGTCGTCTCGTGATTGACGAGAATAAAAATCCCAACAAATGGGAAAATGCTTCGGATGCCTTACTGAAACTCATGCACCGTAAGTACTATAAAGATGCCAGATATGGCTTTTGCAGGGGGATCGAAACGGTGCGCTACGTGCAGGAGATTAAAAATCGCTATAAGACGTATAAAAGTATCTTAGCGATGAACGAGAAGGATGAAAAAGGTACCGGCCCCGGCGTCCTCGGGCTGTTTAATTAACATTGGTTCGAAATGAATTGATCACACTTTCTTTGTCTCTTTAGGATTTCATCTCGACTGCCACGGAGAAATTTTTTGTTTTATTTTTGTCTTTTTCAACAAAGGTTTCTTATTTCTCCCGACCGCAGTTGGAATCCGTTCGATTTGACGGGGCATTAAATTCGACTTCTATTCATAGCTCCAAGTCAGATTAATTGACCTTTACGACGATGAGGGTGATGTCATCGTGCTGAATCCCCGCTGAAAATGCCAGCACTTCTTCGATAATAGCTTGTTTTATTTCTTTTGCGGATTCACTACGATGCCGTTTAATACAATCGAGCAGGCGATCTTCACCAAACTCTTCGGTCTCTTTCTGATTCAGTGCTTCGGTAACGCCGTCGGTATAAAATACCATCAGATCATCCGATTCCAGCGTAATTCGTTGTTCCTCGTAAGGAGTCATTGTAGACATGGCTCCCAAAATGAGCCCGCCTTCCTCAAGTTCTTCGGCTTCTTCTTTGCCGGCGCGTAACAGAATAGGCGGATTATGTCCCGCATTGACGAAACGAAATTCCGAATTACCCGGATTAAAGATGCCCCAGAAAAAGGTGATAAATTTATCATTCGGCGTATTCCGGTAAATAATGTCATTGACTTGTCCGGAAGCTTCGCTGAGTGTGATATCAACAGGCAATAGCACATGTAACATTGCTTGCAGATTGGCCATGAGTAAGGCAGCGGGAATGCCTTTGCCGGTGACGTCTCCGATAGCAATCAGCAGGTGTTTGTCGGGCGTCTCCAGGATATCAAAATAATCACCGCCAACTTGGTAGGATGAAATATTTTCGGCTACGATATCCAGCTTATCGCACTCGGGAATGGGATCGGGCAACAGCCCTTTCTGTATACTTTTGGCAATATTGAGTTCTTCTTCCAGACGCTCTTTCTCGATGCGCTCTTCAAGCAGGAATGTTTTTTGGATCGACAGAACAGCCAGATTTCCCAGCGATCGCAAGAAGTTATAATCCGAAGTACTGTACTCTTCCTGATTGGCACGGGCACCGACGCCCACAAGGGCGATTTTCTCACTTTGGAAGTGCAGTCCGATAACAGCTTTGATTTCGTTCTTTTTCAGAAATGGGATCTGTTCGGCAAGCTCATCGTCCACTTCTTGCAGATCCTTTTCCAGGGCAAAAAGCTTATTGATATTTTCTTTGGATAGTTTTCCCTGAATGCCGCTGCTGGCCACCATATCGCGTTTGCCCTCGTTTTCCAGGACGAAGAAAAACTTGCGAATAAGCATCTGCCCAAGCATGGCAAATTTAAAGATCCGGACAATCTCGTCCCGGTCTACCATGATGTTGAAATCCTTACTCAGATCGAAAAGTGTATTCAGCTCATAAACTTTGCGATCCAGCATACGGTTGATCCGTCGCAGTTCGGTAAACATCCGTGAGTTGGCAATGGCTACAGATGAGATGATACATAAGCTTTCCACGAATTCAATCTCATGATCACTCAACGGCTGTTTATTGCCTTTGGGGCCCAAACACAGAAAACCGATATGATTGTTGCTGGTCCTGAGATTAAAAAAGGTGCAATGCTCACTTTCATTCAGCGAGTCGGGCATCTCAAAATCATCTATCCCGCAACGTATAATCGATTGTTGTCTGAGCCCGTCATTAATATCAAAATCAATAGAATTACCCTCGTCAGGGCAATTACGTCCCTTCGATTTTGAAATGATGTAGTTATCGCTGCCCGGTTGATATATCATTACCATACCCCGGGCAACCATCAATTTGCCCATCGTGATCAACAACAGATTGTTGAGCACAAAATCCATATCCTGCGATTCGATCAAGAGGCGGGAAGTCTCAAGAAGGGTCTTAAGCTCAAATCGTGATTGACGATCTTCGTGTTGCGTGGAGGTACTACTCACGGCTGTTACTTTTTTTTTGTCATGCGAATTTCATTCACCGGCCCATCAGTGTTATACTGTACGTCGTCCATCAGCTTTTTTATCAGGTAAACTCCGACGCCCCCTCGTTTCTTCTCCTTAATTTTTTGTCGCACATCCGGTCTTGTGTAGTTAGAGGGATCAAAGGCGTCTCCGGTATCCAGCAAAGAAATCCAAAATTCATTGCTGTTATAGCCGAGTTCGATATCTACCGATTTGTGTTCGTCATTTTTATAGGCATGCTTGATAATATTGGTGTATGCCTCATCGACAGCCAGGCGAATATCAGCAACATCCTGCTTTTTGAATCCAAAATCGGAAGCATGTTTGGCTACAAAATCGCGTACTTCGGCCAGATGCTTCGTAGAAGCCTGAACCGAGATACTATGTGTACTTGATTTCGACAAGGCGGTTATTTATCTGTTTCGTCATTTTCAAATTTTTCGATAGCCTCAGACTCTTCGCCGAGAATATCGTATAACGTGGGAAATCCAAGGAGGTCAAAAACATTATAGACCTTGGGATTCATATTGGTAAGCTTGATGTCTCCTCCCAGTGACCGAACGTCCTCGATATAAGCCATGAAAACGCCAAGTCCTGCACTGGCGATATATTCCAGATTGCTGCAATTAACAATAATCTGATGCTTGTCCTGATCAATAAGATTTTTTAGCGAATTTTCCAGCTGCGATGCCGTATGAGCATCAAGTTCACCGCTTAGCTCGAGAACATCGTAAGAGCTAACTTCCCTGTGATTGATTTTAAAATTTTTCATTGCTGCGGATTTGATATTAAAAAGCTGTTCCCAAATGGAATGAACCTGTAAACATAAAAAAATTTATGAACATGGTACGCAAAAATGATTAAAGGCCTAAATTTTCTTTGTATGGGCAAGCCGTTCAGGTATGACAGGTGGCTTACGTAAAGCAAGTAGAAAGGATTCAAAAAAATAAGGCCTCACACGTATCAGGTGTGAGGCCCTGACTATTCATCAAGAGAGACGCTACTTGAGCGCATCTAAATATACATTAATTCCGCACTTTTGCACAAATAATTTTAGGATTTCTTTTCTTTGGGATGTTGATATGTTAACGATAACCTTATTTTTCTCTAGCTTCCTGCGAGACAACGTTTTTTAGAAATTTTTCCGTACTCTCAATTACGCTCTTAACCGATTTTGATACCAATGAGCTGCAAATCACATGATTTTTAGCTTCGGGAAAATTAACTGACTTCACAGAATGTGTGCGAGAACCCAAGTTTTTAACCATTTTTCGAATGGCCGGTACCGAGACGACAGTATCCTGTTCGCGGCTATTTTTATGATAGTAGCCGGTAAAAACGGGGCATTTAATCCGGGCGAATAGTCGTTTTTGCATGTAGTGCTGCACAAATGATCCCAGTGCAATTGCTCCTCCGAGGGCATAACTTTTATTCCAAATACGATCTTCGGCATAGGTGGTTTGCGATGTTTCAATCAGATGTTTGCGTCCCGGAATAACACTCAAACATTTTCGTCCTGGCGAACTCATCAAGAACTTTTCTTTGATGCCATGAAAACGAATGAGCGGCGAATATAAAACGAGGGTGGTAATGGTCGGTTTGAATTCTTCCCGGGACGCCAGGTACAGCGCTAAAGATCCACCCGTGGAAGTGCCCATGATGATGACTTTTTTGCCGATGCGTTTTCCAATTTCCAGGGCAAACCGTGCGGATTGCAAGAGTTTTTCTTCCGTCAGGTCCAGTAACGGGTATTCTGATTCAATACCATGTTCATCAAGACGGCTTAAAAACAGATTACAGCCGAATTTCCGGGCTATTGTTCTGTGTGCCGGGTCGCCTTCGGGGTGCGATGCACGAAATCCGTGCAGGTAAACGATCGAATATTCGGTTTTCTGGGGATGGGATTCGGAATTCCAGATTATTTTTGCTGCGGTACCCGGTTTCAAGGGGTATGCAGATTCCCGCTTGGCGAGATAATCATCCAGTTGATCAGGATGGTCCGGTATATCGGAGAAGTTCGTCTTCATAATCAGTTGCAAGGTAAATTTTAATATCCGGCTGGAGCCAGTGTATCCCAAAATAAAAAAGCACCGTGAAAACCACGGTGCTTTTAAAATGATCATTCGGAAGAACTAGTTCTCCGATTTGGACATATTACCGGTGGTATCTGCTTTAATCATCGATGTCCACGATTGTGCACTATACTGGCGTTGCAGTTTATCACGTAATTTTTCGGCCATGTCTTTTGTCGGTAACCGACCGAGTCGAACCCGGAACCAAATATCGCCGGTATCCTCATTACCAAATTTAACAACATAAGCATTGTCATATCCACGATCTTTCCATTTTTGAACCTGTGCCTGGGCCTTATCCTGGGAACGCCATGATTCGACTTGCACGGCATATGGTCCATTGGGATCAAATTCTATACGATTTCGTTCTCGTTCCCGCTCTTTGGCTGCCTGGATGCTATCCTGACGAGCCTGGGCGATACTATCCTGGCGTTGCTGTTCTAAGCGCTGTTGACGTACTCGCGCAAGTGAGTCTTGACGGGCTTGTTCGCGGCGTTGCTTCTCCTTTTGGCTGGGACCGCAGGCATTAAGCAAACTAACTGCAAAGGCCGACATGACTAGATAAATGGCTATTTTCTTCATTGGTAAATATTTAAATGAATTAGTATGAAATATTTTTGTACCCTAAATCTAATTTTACTAAAAAAAACTACAGTGCAAAAATGAATTGATCAAAAAGTATATTTTTAATTCAATATTACAATTATCAGCATATTTGCAGCTTAAAAATTATAGGAATCTGCATTAATAGTGCTTTCTTATATTCAACTATATACTGTATAAACAATAACTTTGCCCTTATTTAAATCATATGATTAAATGTTTGGGATCAATTTTGAGTTAATGCCAAACATATTTGGGACGAGAGGATTGAATATTTAAGTCCTAACAAATTTTCACTGAACTCGTATAATTGAGCCGGATATTAAGCTGAAATTGAATGCTATCGTAAATAAATAACCGGGTTTTTATGATAAATTTTTTGTTATTGTTACTTATTGCATCCATTTGCGGAGCTATTGGCCAGAGTATTGCAGGCTATTCTTTGGGAGGATGCCTGGTGTCTGCCGTTGTGGGATTTATTGGCGCCCTGATTGGGAAATGGCTGGCTGCGAAAATGGGATTAACTTATATTTGGCCCATGCAAATAAACGGGCAAACCTTCCCAATTATATGGTCGATTCTTGGATCGGCAATATTCTCGGTTGCTATAGGAATTATCGGGCGTGGCAGAAGGCGTTGATCAGTACTGATTTCCGGTAAACTACTGCCAAACCGGCAAATAGCACATCTGAATTAAAAAAGACGGGCAATGCCTATATTAACCAGGAATGCGGGCCGGTCGAGGCGGGTAGCAAAATCAAGACGGAAGAGTCCGAAAATGCCGTTGATAGAGGCACCGGCCTCCCAATACATACCATCAGTGCTATTCGGCTGATACCCGCGGGATGCTATTTGTTGTGGATTCCAGTGGGAACCCCAGGTCTTTGCCGCCCCGCCGAAGAGGATGAATCCAATGTTGTGTTCAACCAGGGTATGAAGTCCCAGCATTTCAAAGGGAATGGTTCTAAAATTGTGCTCAACATTTAAACCGATATACTGTTTTCCTTCGAAAGGTCGGCCCCGGAGCGCCTTCATGACTCCAAAAGGCGCCGTACCGTCGAGCGACGCATCGATTGTCCCAAACTTTTGGAAAGGTAAATCACCGCTGTAGGTACCTGCCTGCAGATTTAGATAAAGCATGTTAGGTAAAAACCGTCGCTTATAGAAAGTGGGAAAAGTCCAGGTGGCAGAC
Organism: Balneolaceae bacterium; assembly: GCA_035267805.1. Lineage (GTDB taxonomy): Bacteria > Bacteroidota > Rhodothermia > Balneolales > Balneolaceae > Fodinibius. The sequence goes on from DATFLI010000299.1 coordinate 6,544, forward strand.
GTGGTATAACGGGTGAAATTGAAATCACTTCCTAAAGCATCCGAAGAATGTTCCACACTGAAACGGATGGATTTTTGTCCCGTAACACCAAAATTATATCCTTCATCCAGATTATATCCCGCGGTCACACTGATGGATTGCAGGTGCCCCTCATCGATGGGGGGATTCGTTCGAAAGTTATCAGAGATGCCCAACAGATCATACGACGTGTTTGTAGACAGAGATGATTGATCCACACTGTTAAAGCCGAGGCTAAGGGAAAGATCCGCCGGCCGATAGCGCCATTTCCAGGAAGCGCGAAATCCTTCCGACCGGAAATAGTCAAAATACCCTTTGTTGCCCAGCAGGTTGGGCAGAAGTACATAAGCCGGC
>DATFLI010000300.1:0-5236 GCA_035267805.1 Balneolaceae bacterium
CAATGGCAAACCCCTTACCGATAGCAGCAGTGGTGTTACCTACCGCATCAAGCTTGTCGGTGCGATCGCGAACTTCACTGGGTAACTCCGCCATTTCGGCGATTCCGCCGGCGTTGTCAGAAATAGGGCCGTAGGCATCAACCGCCAGCTGAATACCGGTATTGGAGAGCATCCCCACCGCGGCAATTGCAATTCCGTAGAGTCCGGCCATTTGATAGGCACCGATGATGGCAGTGGCAATAACAATAATGGGAATTGCTGTTGACATCATGCCGGTACCAACCCCTGCAATAATATTTGTTGCCGATCCGGTAACCGATTGTTTTACGATATCGATCACGGGCTTTTTACCGGTTCCCGTGTAATATTCAGTAATCATACCAATTAACAAACCTGCTGCCAGGCCAAACAGTGTGGCGAAAAAGACACCATTGGGCGTATATTGAACTCCGTTGAAAGTCCATTGCGCAGGAAGCATCCAGTTGATAATAAAATAAGAGAGAATAACCATCAGAATGGAAGATCCGAATTCACCGATATTCAGGGCTTTTTGAGGATTTCCCCCTTCTTTAACTTTCACGAAGAAGGTTCCGATGATAGAAGTGATTACCCCGGTCCCGGCCAGAACCAATGGTAATAATACGGCATTTAAGCCATCAAACATATTAGTCTGCTCGAAGCCGGTGAGTCCGAAGAAAGCAGCTCCCAGCACCATCGTACCGACGATAGAACCTACATACGATTCAAAAAGGTCAGCGCCCATTCCGGCAACATCGCCAACATTATCACCTACGTTATCGGCAATAGTAGCGGGATTCAGAGGGTGGTCTTCGGGGATACCTGCTTCAACTTTTCCAACAAGGTCGGCACCCACATCGGCAGCCTTGGTATAAATACCGCCACCTACACGGGCAAAGAGTGCGATTGAGGAGGCTCCGAAAGAAAAACCGGTAATTACATTCACTACACGGTGTACGTTTTCAATATTATTGAGTCCGAAAAGGTCGCCGTATATCAAGAAAAGTACGCCAAGGCCCAAAACGCCAAGGCCAACAACACCGAGTCCCATTACCGATCCACCAGCAAATGCAATATTCAGTCCCGGGCCAAGACCCGTACGTGTGGCGTTTGTGGTGCGGACATTAGCTTTAGTGGCTACTTTCATCCCGATAAATCCGGCCAATCCTGAACAAAAAGCTCCGATGATAAATGAGACTGCGACTAGCCAGTGAGAGGATGAGGTGGCCGAGAATCCTAACAAAATAGCTACGCAAGCAACGAAAACGGCAAGTACCTTATATTCGGCTTTCAGAAAAGCCATAGCCCCGCGAGCTATATTTTCGCTGATTGTTCCCATTTTCTCGGTTCCTATCTCTTGCTTGGAAACCCAGGATGATTTAAAAAAGGTATATAGCAAGCCGAGTGCTCCCGCAACCGGAATTAAGTAGGTTATTAAAGTATTCATGTTGATGGTTGGTTATTTATAAGCGTTATTAATCGATTAATTGAACTTATTCATGGCTTGTTCGATGCCTTCTGTGATAAAGCAAAGTACGGCATCAACAGCCCGATCAAGGGTAGCGTCAATAACTTTTTGTTCATCTTCGGAAAAAGGAGAAAGTACATGATTTACCTGTTGCCCTCTTCGAAAATCATCCCCTATACCGATTCGTAAACGTGGAAAAGCATTGGTACCCAGTTTTTTAATGATATCTTTTATTCCATTATGGCCGCCTGCGCTACCACTGGGGCGCAACCGGATCGTTCCAAGTTCTAAGGCCAGATCGTCGTAACAAATCAGGCAATGGTCAACTTCTTCTTTATACCAATCTAATGCCTGTCGAACCGCATCACCGCTGTTGTTCATATAAGTTGTCGGTTTAACCAGGTAAATAGACTCACCGGCATGTAATGCCTTTCCAACCATATAGGGACCTTTGCCGGTCCCCATTTTTACAGACATCGCCTGTGCCAAACGGTCAATTAAGCCAAATCCGACATTATGACGAGTGCCAGCGTACTTACTTCCGGGATTTCCCAGACCTATTACAAGAGGCATAAAGCAGTTACGCTGGTTTGGTCAATGTGATTATTCCGTTGCTTCTTCGTCGTCGGCTTCCCCTTCTTCTTCAGCTCCTTCTTCACCTTCAGCAATTTCTCCTTCTTCACCTTCAGCGAGTTCACCTTCTTCGAGTTCTTCTTCGCTAGGCTCTTCAGTGATGAGAGAGGAGGTAAGCAGTGCTTCGGATTTCGGAGGACGAATGGTCACCAGTGTTCGGCTCAGATCATCCAGCGGAATAATTCCTTCCAGATCGAGATCACGGACGTGCAGCGAATCACCGATCTTAAGCTCGGATACGTCTACGGCATAAACTCCGGGAATTCGATCCGGGGTAACACGAATGCGAAGAATGTGCATGGGTTGGAAAATACGTCCGCCGCCTTCAACGACACCGACAGGTGTACCTTCGAGTTTAATCGGAACACTCAGGGTTACCTTGTGATCATCAGCCAAGGCATAAAAATCTACGTGAATGGGGCGATCAGAAAGCGGATGATACTCTACTTCTTTTAAAAGAGTCTGATGCTTTTGCCCATCAATATTTAATTCTATGATTTGTCGTTTACTGACGGATAAAATCTTTTCAAGTTCGAGCTCGTCGATAGAGAAATGGATGTTATCATCAATTTTAGGCCCATACATAACACTGGGTACCCGCATGGCGTCGCGAAGTGCGTCGGCAGCCTTGCGGCCGGTTTCTCTTACTTTTCCTTCTAATTCTACAACTTCTGGAGTAGTCATAATGTAACAAGTTTTATTTACCACCAAAGCACAAACTCACTGATGATCACTTTGTGCTTTCGTGTTTTAGTGGTTAAACAATTAATTAATCGTCAAAAAGTGCACTTATTGTATCATTAGTGTGGATCCGCTGGATTGCCTCTGCAAAAATACCCGCAATGCTTAACACCTTAATCTTGCTCGATGGTTTACGAAGCGGAACGGTATCCGTCACTAACAGTTGGTCAATAGGTGAATCTTCAATTCGTTGGTACGCCGGTCCCGATAAAATGGGATGCGTACAAGTTGCTATAATATTTAATGCCCCGCGTTCTTTCAATGCGGAGGCCGCGTTTGTAAGTGTGCCGGCCGTATCAATAAGATCATCTACAATCAGCACATTCTTTCCTTCAACCTCACCGACAATATTCATAACTTCGGCCACATTTTGTTTGGGCCTGCGTTTGTCGATAAAAGCCAATCTCGCTCCAAGTCGTTTGGCATATGATCGCGCCATTTTTAAACTGCCCACATCAGGAGCAACAACGACCAGGTTTTGTATAGGATGCTCGCTAAAGTGATCGATAAACAGCCGGCTTGCATACAAGTGATCCAACGGAATGTCAAAAAAGCCTTGTATTTGTGCGGCGTGTAAATCCATCGTCAAAATACGATCTGCTCCCGCCTTCGTCAACAAATTAGCCATTAGCTTCGAAGCTATCGAAACCCTTGGCTGATCCTTACGATCCTGACGAGCATACCCAAAGTAAGGTATGACCGCGGTTACGCGTTTGGCCGATGCACGTTTTGCGGCATCCAACAATAACAAAAGTTCCATAATATTATCACCCGGCGGTGGCGTGGATTGAACCACAAATACATCTTCACCGCGGATGCTCTGCTCGTACTTAACATAGAGTTCACCATCTGAAAACGGCTTGATGGTTACTTCTCCCAGCGAAGTGCCGTATTTTTCGGCAATTGCTCGTGAAAGAGCAAGGTTGCTGCGACCGGCAAATATGGCTAAGGGGGTATCCAACGAAGCTGATTTCAGGGATTTAAAAATAAAAGAAAAGGATGGCTTTACAGTCATCCTTGTGTTTTCTATGTGTTGCCCGGGGAGGACTCGAACCCCCACTGACGGTACCAAAAACCGCTGTCCTGCCATTAGACGACCGGGCAATTGATTGCTTTTTCAAACAGATGCTGATGATATGAATTTACTGATTCCTAATCAAGAGAAAATTGCACTTTTAAAAACTTCACAATACTGGCATTTTCTTGGGTAGCAATAGGTACGTAATTGATAAATTGTACCCAACTTTTGAGCATAAATAGAGGCTGGCAGTGATGTATCGTGTAAAATTTGAAGGAGTGAGTCGGGTAAATGTGCTTGGTGGGTTTGCCATAATTCCCAGCTCGTGTTCGTTAGTTGCTTGCTATAAAATAAATCACCCAGCGAATAGAGAGCCGGCAGGAAAACAGTACCAAATAAAATTTCAGCCCGTTCTTTACCGAGTGACGGATTTACATCAATAGAATTTCGCATATTGCTCCAGAGAGTTCGGGGATTTTCGTTCATCCATTGTTTAAAAGGCAACCGATGTACATACCAAAGTATATCGGCTCCCTGCTTAATTCTCGGGAGAGGATGATTGCCCGGCCGACACCCTTTTCGTTTCCAATGAAAAGTCGTAACTGATTTCTTGTTGGATGAAATCCCGGAGATCGTAATGGCTTTTTCCCGTAGTTCATCTGCGGATTGGACATTTGCAGTCTTAGTAAATAGTTCTTTGGCGAGTTTCTGCATGGGAGATCGATTATGAGAAATGCCCAGTCCATCAAACAGGGCAATCACCAACATCTTTTGCCATGCCATCGACGGTGGCAGATTGGAATCATAAAATGCAAGTAAATCATTTACTTTTTGTTCAAAGTATTCTTTGTGTGCTTTTTCTAACTGTTGTTGAAAAGCCTCTTCAGAGATAAACGACAAGTGCCCGGCACAAGGCAGTTGGGGGCGACTTTGATATTGCTTTATAAAAGAATGCAAGGAAGCGGAAATACAGGCAGACAGGCAAAGGGTAGGGATCGTACTGCCATCCCTGCGTTCTATTTCGCATTCCGTTTCCTCAAATACGACATGCAAAATTACGTTTTCGAAATTAACGTCCTCCTGGTGTTTGTGAGCAGTCCAATCCGAAAGGCGCCAGTGAATTTCTATATCCCCGTACCAGCGTAGATTTCCAATAGTGATTTCTGCATTGGAGAAATCAGGCCCGTCCGATTTGTTGAGTGTGCCCGGATTATGAACAATAATTTCTTGCCCAACGGTGGTTTGGAGATCCTGGTAATTTACATGACGATTTTTCCAGACCCAGTGTAGCAGCGATTCGTGGTATATTGGTCCTGAATTATACACCGAGACCGTCTTGGTCACTCATACTAATATGT
>DATFLI010000301.1:0-4214 GCA_035267805.1 Balneolaceae bacterium
CTTGCCCACGGTATCGTCTGCTTACACAAAGCAAACCAGGTAGTTGGACCCGAATCGGCTAAGGATCTCTCCCTTGCGGTCGAGATGACAGGGTGGTGTTTTTTTATAAAAAGAAGCCTGGTTCAAGGAATTTGTTACTAAAAAGTAAAAAGCAGTCATTTCCAATGAGCGAAGCGATTGAGAAATCTTTTGTTTCTGCGATTTTCCCCATACCCACTACAATTTTGTAAGGATTCTCCCCGAAAAGGGTCTACCTAACAAGAGAACTAAAAAACTTATGTGCTATGACTTTTTACACTTATATAACAACAAACCCGGGTAGAACTACCCTCTATGTAGGGATGACCAATAATCTTACCGAACGCATCAAAGAGCATTATGAAAAAAGAGGCGCCCCGCAGACCTTTGCCGGTCGGTATTATTGCTATAAACTTATTTATTATGAGGGGTATAAAACAGCATTACAAGCAATAGAGCGAGAAAAAGAGATCAAAAAGTGGAGGCGCGAAAAGAAAGAAATGCTTATTAATGCTGTGAATCCTCACTGGAATTTTCTCAATTATACCGATGATTTTCGGGTCGGCATAGTTTAGTCAACTTAAAGGTGGTGCTTCTTTATAAAGGAATTCAGTTGAATGGCTAAAGATTACTCCCAGTGGTTGAGATGACGACGGAGTTAGATTCTACAAGAATACAGTCGTTTTTAAGAGAGAACCAACACCAATTAAGCCCATGTAGTCATTTCGAATGAGCGAAGCGAAAAGAGAAATCTTTTGCTTCTAGAGGGCTCCCTTTCTTGCCTCCGTTATCGTCTGCTTACACAAAGCAAACCAGGTAGTTGGACCTAATCGGCTAAGGATCTCTCCCTTACGGTCGAGATGACAGAGTGTGTAAGATACTAAAAGAAGACACGGGTTTCTTGATAGGAAACCAACACCAATTAAGCTCATGCAATTATTTCGAACGAGCAAAGCGAAAAGAGAAATCTTTTGCTTCTAGAGGGCTCCCTTTCTTGCCCCCGTTATCTTCTGCTTATACAAAGCAAACCAGGTAGTTGGACCTAATCGGCTAAGGGATCTCTCCTTTGCAGTCGAGATGACAATGTGGAGGTCTTTTTGTAAAAGAGGTCTGGTTCCGGGGATCTATTACTAAAAAATAAAAAATGCAGTCATTTCGAATGAGCGAAGCGATTGAGAAATCTTTTGCTTCTAGCGGGCTCTCTTTCTTGCTCCAGTGTCTTCTGCTTATATAAAGCAAACCAAGTAGTTGGATCCTAATCGGCTAAGGATCTCTCCTTTGCAGTCGAGATGACAGTGGTGGTAGTTTTTAAAAAGAAGCCTGGTTCCGGGAATTTGTTACCAAAAAATAAAAAAAGCCGTCATTTCGAACGAAGTGAGAAATCTTTCCTATGAAGGCTCCTTACACATTTATATTAGTCGAATAGAACGTTCCGTCATTGGAAAACAGTAAATATTTCTGTTTCTTTGTTGAACAAAAAACTACCAACTATAAGAGTGTAATATACTTATGACCGTGGCTGGGTGGGCAGTAATTGCTGTCATTTTTTTATGTCTGGTTTTATTGATCAGCACCCGAATATCAGCCGACTTGGTATTTTTGGGAGGGCTTACCCTGCTAATCGTTACCCAGGTGGTTACGCCTGCTCAGGCCTTAGTGGGATTTTCCAACCAGGGAATGCTTACTGTCGCAGCACTGTATGTCGTGGCAGCGGGACTTAAAGAGACCGGGGCCATTCGGTATGTCGTAAACACAATTATCGGTCACTCCAAAAATATTCGGCGGGCCCAGATTCGAATCATGGCTCCTGTGATGGTCGTCAGCGCTTTTCTAAATAATACGCCGGTCGTGGCTTCTTTCATCCCCGCTCTGGAAGACTGGGCACGTAAAAATCGTATTGCCGCTTCCAAGATCCTGATTCCCCTGAGTTATGCAGCTATCCTGGGAGGGACTTGCACACTCATCGGTACCAGCACCAACCTTATTGTAAACGGACTTTTAATTCAAGAGGCGACTACCCACACCCTTGGGATATTCGAGCCCGGCCTGATCGGGGTACCCTGCGCGATTGCAGGATTTATCTATTTGGCGATATTTGCACGAAAACTTCTGCCTAGTCGGGGATCCGGATTCGATACTTTCAAAGATCCAAGGGAATATACCATTGAGATGATTGTAAAAGGGAATAGTCCCTTACCCGGAAAAACCGTCGAAGAGGCAGGACTTCGCCAGTTGCCGGGACTATTTTTGGCTGAAATCTATCGAAATGAACATATTATTGCAGCTGTTGATCCTGAACAGGAATTACATGCCGGTGATCGTCTTATTTTTACCGGTATCGTCGATTCCATTGTCGACTTGCAACAGGTTAACGGATTGACGCCGGCCACGGATCAAATTTTTAAGCTGGATTCCTCCCGTCGCGAGCGGCTGCTGATTGAAGCCGTAGTATCGCCTACGCATCCCGTAAACGGCAAGACTATTAAGAACGGGAACTTCCGTAATCTTTATAATGCCGTCGTACTGGCCGTATCCCGAAATGGGGAGCGAGTGAAGGAGAAAATAGGGGACATCCGGCTAAAAACAGGGGATACGCTTTTGATGGAGGCGCATCCCAACTTCCTGGAGCAGTACAAAAACTCCAGTGACTACTATTTGACGAGCGGCATAAGTAACTCAACGCCGCCCAATTACAAAAAATCAGGTATAGCTTGGGGGGTGTTGGCAGTGATGGTAACCTCGGTAGCTTTTGGAATTCTCTCCATGTTTCAGGCTTCCTTTTTGGCAGCCGGTTTGATGATCGTCACTCGTTGTTGCCGCCCGAAGGCTGTTAAAGATTATATTGATTGGACGGTATTACTGGTTATTGCCGCGACGTTGGGGATTGGCAGTGCCCTGGAGCACACGGGGGCAGCGCACACCCTGGCAAAATCTTTTTTAAGCTATACTCAACAAAATCCGCATTTAGCCCTGGCAGGGATCTATCTGGCCACATGGATATTAACCGAGGTAGTGACCAATACGGCTGCTGCGGTGTTGATTTTTCCCATTGCCATATCGATTGCAGCCTCCTTCGGCGTTAGTTATATGCCATTTGTGATGGTCATCATAATGGCAGCCTCGGCCAGTTTTTCTACGCCCATTGGTTATCAGACCAACTTGATGGTGTACGGGCCCGGTGGATACCAGTTTACGGATTTTACAAAAATAGGGTTGCCGTTGAATTTGATTGTAGCGGCAATAACGATATCTTTGGTGCCGATAATCTGGCCGTTTTGAGCTGGTTTCTGGATGTTGGAAATTAGAAGTTAGAAATGGATATCTGTGAAGCCTAATAGAAATGCTTAAACAATTTGTTTGACTGATATTTATGAATCAAAAAGAAATGCTGAAAAAAATTATCGGAATTGCCCGCCAGGCGGGCGAAGCAATGCTGGAGTATTATGAAGATGATATAGAAGTGACGAAAAAAGATGATAATTCGCCCCTCACCAAAGCGGATTTGGCCTCCCACCATATTATTGTAGATGCCCTAAAAAAACTGGATCCCGATACGCCTGTCATCTCGGAAGAATCGGGCATTCCGCCTTATGAGAAACGAAAGGACTGGTCAAAATTCTGGATCGTGGATCCGTTGGACGGCACCAAGGAGTTCATCAAAAAGAATGGAGAATTTACCGTTAATATTGCCTTGATAGATCACGGGAAACCGGTGCTTGGCGTTGTTTACATTCCCGTTAAAAAGACCATGTATTATGCTACCCGGGAAGGCGGTGCGTATAAGCAGGTTGAAGAAGAATCGCCTGAACGAATTTATTCAGAAGCCGGCGATGGCAGCGGATCGCTGGTAGCCGTCCAGAGCCGTTCGCACGGGTCTGATACCCTGGTAACGGAGCTTAAAGAAAAAGGATTGTCCGTCCGCAAGACAATTCCTGCGGGGAGTTCTTTAAAGTTCTGCCTGGTGGCGGAAGGCACAGCCGATATATACCCGCGAATGGGTCCCACCATGGAGTGGGATGTGGCCGCCGGGGATTGCGTATACCGGTATTCGGCGCGAGAAGGGGCTCATCCATCCCCATTAACATACAATAAGCCCGATTTGAAGAACAGTGGTTTTTTAATAGGGTTAAAAAACAATGTTGAATTTTGAATGTTTAATGTTGAATCGCTGCTATTTAAAATGAATTGATTTGTAA
>DATFLI010000302.1:0-8420 GCA_035267805.1 Balneolaceae bacterium
GTTTGTGAAGCAGGAATTCTTTGTTCTCGTAACCGAACATATTGGCCATTCCCATTGCCAGCAGGGCTACGGGTATGGCGGCAAGCATTGTTGGGATAAGCAGGGCGCTGTAATAACTGTTGTTCAGCTGTAGTAACAGCGGAATGTAAACGGCTGGGATGAGTGCAATCGTTAAAAATTGCAGCCGATTATACGAATGCGAGAGTACGTAATAGTAGAATTTACCGGCGTGCATGCCCAGCCATCGTTTCAGAAAATGCCACAAGTGATCGTGCTTATAAATCTTTCGCTCCCGTACGGGTTTCTGAAGTCCCTCCCGGGTTTTCATAAGATGGTCACGGAATATGAGAAAGATCAGGATAGCCGAGAAGGCATATACCGCGGATGCCACGCCCCAGTTATACGTACCGGTAGCCGAATATTGAAGCAATCCGCCGGGACTGTAGAACAGGTAGTCGTTCAACGTTTCAACACCGGGCAGATAATGGGCGACAATAGTCTTGAATTGGCGGGAGATGATGGCGATAGCCTGAATCGTGCCGAAGATGAGAAACAGTGCACTGAAGACGATAATCTTGAATCGCTTTTCGACAATTTTGAGGAAACGGTGTTTGATTGAATAGATGACCGCGTAGTTGAGTAATACCGCTGCCAGTATTACCGGGATATACATCAGCTTCCGGACTTGCATAAACAAAAAAACAAGCCATGTCAGATTAAAAATCACGTTCAGAGGGTGAAAGAAACCAACCAGGTTGAGATGTCGGCTAAGTTTTTTTGCAGGATAGCCAAAGGCCAGGAGTTTCCGGTTTTCTTCCATATTCAGAAGACGAGTGCTGGTAAACGAGAAGTGCATAATCCATAATACATTCGCAAAAATGAGGGTTATGAGTAGGTGAGTTTCGGAGGTGAGCCAAGGCAGACTTTGAATCACAATGGGGTTCTTATCAAAAAAGACGATCACCAGCGCCGAGCCCAAGAGGTTAGAAAACAGAACCAGCAGAAAAATAATATAACCGACCATCAGAAAAGTCTGAAAAGTGGTCAGACGATCAAGAAAAGCGGTCCAATTCAGATATATAAGTTTCCGCAGCATAAGTCACCCCCTTTGTATTTCGTCTACAATATTTAAAATACTATTTCGGTTATCAATTGAACAACATTATCTTGTAGATAGCATATTATGAAATAGATTTTGCGATATGACCTCCCGAAAAAAATTCAAGTATATTTTTATAACGGTCGTTTTTGTTATTGCGGGATTGGCCTTGGCAGATGCGCTGGGTGCATTTAATCCCAAACCTTATAAAGCGGTGCGTCACGGCTCTCACATTCACTATGTTCCCACTGATCGCGATCCCGGTGTTCCCCTTGATGATTTTCCGATGCATGAGCCGGGTCCCGGACAAAAAATATCTCCGACCGGTCAGATCGTGCCTGATAGCGGGAAGTAACCTGTTTTTAGACGCTTGGGGCAAGCAGTTTAAAAAAAAGGCTCCATCGGAATGATGAAGCCTTTAGTATAGAGTTTGGATCAAAGACGAAGTCCGGCTACAATAGAAAAGACACTGTTTTTGCCGGAACCTCCGTCAAAAGCATCTGCAAAACCAAACCCGTAGCGTGCACCGAGATTCAGTTTGGTTACCCCCGCATTGATATCTATACCGGCTCCTACAATACCTCCAAAGTCGGTTTGGGCATTATTGATATCCACACTTGTCCCACCGTTTTCAGCTTTGCTGCTGACAACAAAACCGGCATAAGGTCCCGCTGAAATGTGGGGAGTTATCGGACCCGGTGAAAAGCTTAGTTTTGCAAGAACGGGAACTTCGATATAGTCGACTTTGATTTTTGTACCAGAACTTTCAGCTCCCTTTTGATTATAGGTTACCTCGGGCTGGATTGAAAGCGGACTCATAGGAACCTTAAGCTCATAGTATGCACCTACGAGAAATCCGGTACGGGAGCTGACATTACCATTAATATCATTGTAACTGGCAAAGTTGACACCGGCGCGCAAACCCAGTTGAGCTTGTGCTTTAGGTATCGAAAATGCCGTCGTCAATGCAATAAGAAATACAGCGATCAGAGATACTCTTTTCATAGATAATATATTTTGTGAGAATTTGGGGGATTAGCCTACGTATCCCAATTATATACTTGTAACAAATACGGAAAAGGCGGCATTTTTACAAAAAGTGATCCGTCATGGCAAAATGAAAGCGTGCATCCAAAACAGATAAAAGCAACATATTTTATAGGATTTGCAACAAAAATACTAGCTGCTTCGACGCTGAAATTGTTAAAATGCTTGAGCATGTTATTATAGGGACATGCAAATTAATAAATACAGGATATACAGACGGATGGTTTTAATAATCACTAAAGATGAGGATTGTTATGGGAAAAACTATACTTACATTTGCATTAGTACTGGTCATATCTTTTTTAAATGAATATAACTGCCTTGCCCAAACGGCCCCGAAAGATGAGATTGAAGTGGGGATTGGCGCACTGACAGTTCCGGGTATTGCAAATGTTGCAACAGAGGTATTTTCATCGGTATTTTCGTTAGGTTCTTATACTACCCAGTCAAATTCGACAGGAAGCCTGACGGCTGGTTACAAACACCGGGTAGCCGGCCATCTCGATTTGGGAGGACTCTTTCTGGTTAATCATATCAGCCAAACAATTTATCATAATGATACACAGACAGGGAGCGGACATATAAATTGGACAGCCCTTATGGGAACGCTCGACTACAATTGGGTTGATCATCAATCTTTTCGACTATATTCGGGATTGGCATTGGGGGCTTCGATTTATAAGAAGAAGCAGGAAAATAACAGTGGGCAAACCATGACTCAGTCCAATACCTACCTGGCATTCCAGGCTAATCTGCTCGGTGCGAAGTTGGGCAAAAGTTTTTCCGGCGGCCTCATGTTGGGATTCGGCTATGAAGGACTGATTGGTTTAAATCTTGGATATCGATTTTAGAAAAACCCCGCAGATTCTGGCCTGCTAAAACTGGAAAGCTATATTTTTAAATCGTATCGTTAGTGAAAGGGAAAAGCTTTGCAATCCCCAATGAATAAATTATCGATGTGATGGCCGAGATTGAAGGATTCTCCGAGCTAAGAAAATTTATGGCAAATCAACCTTTTGACGAGGCTTTGTTCGAATATAAAGAATCGCTGCATCCGGGCGATAAACTTGGGATCGACAAAGAGGTTGGCCCGTACTATCATTATATTCTGGATTGGCAAACCCGGAAATATGATTACCTGAGCAATGGAATTAAGGAATTGACGGGGTACGATGACGATTTTTTGGATCTCGGTATTGAGGCATATTTTCGAGCTATTCATCCCGATGACATTGAGGCAATGCAAAAAATAACATCCCAATGGATGGAGTTGCTCTTGGGCAAACAGGAGGAAGAGTTTAACCGGCACTCGGGCAATTTTAATTATCGGTTGAGAAAGAAAAATGGAACTTACGTTAATATATTGCAGCAGCCGGTATACATAAGCTTTGATAATATAGGCAATATCGTATATGAAGCAGGAATCCTGGTTGATATTACACGTTTCAAAAACGACGGCAATATTTCTCTTCTCATTAATAAACCCGACGGCACACCTCTTGTAAAATACTATCCCAAGGAAGAATATTTTCCACTTATAGGCGCCACACGCTCAAAATTAGCAGATTTGGATCGTCTGTCCACTCATTCAGATATATCATTGCTTCGACGAATCCCCAAAATAATTCTGGAACATTTGGATGACGGATCATTTAATGTGGAAAAGCTGAGCCATAAATTGAATATCAGCCGCTCTTATCTTTACAGGCAACTCAAATCGGAACTAAATATAACCCCGATCCAATTGATTCGGCTTTTCAGACTTCAAAAGTCCCTGGAATTGATTTCCGCCAAAGACCTCACCATCGCTGAAGTTGCATACCGGGTCGGTTTTAACAGTGCGGCCTATTTTGCCAGATGTTTCTATGAGCAGTTTAATTGCACGCCAACAGATTACCGGAAACAAGTATCCTAGGCCCCATTGTTTCAGGTAACATTATTAATAGGAATTGGCACAAATTTAATCTTTCCTTCCTATGCAAAGTTAGTTATTTGATAACTGATCAATGTGGTTAAGATATGCCGGGTCAATAGCAATTTCAGGAAAGTGATTTAGTGCAGGTCATACATTTGGGCTACATTCATAATATTACCTCTCTTGCCGCCCAGATAACGTCTTGCTTCCAGAAAATGCTCTTGTTTTAAATGTACCTTGTCAAAATTATCCGCTTTGGGGTCTACACTGCTGATATGAACATTGCCCGAGGAATGAATATACTCATTGTTGCCGATCCACATGCCTACATGCACCACGCGTTCGGATGTCGAGTCGGTTGCCGGGTGACCAAAGAAAAGCAGATCTCCCGGCTTCAGATTGTCGAATCCATCCGAAGTGTCAATGGGTTTGCCGGCGGATACTTGTTGGGATGCATCCCGCGGAATGATCCATCCATTCATAAAAAATATCGTTTTTGTAAATCCGCTGCAGTCTAACCCCTTCGTGGATGTTCCTCCCCATAAATATGGCGATCCAACCATGGTTTTGGCCGTTTTGACGAGATTGCTGCGGCTGAGCTCCACTGATTTTTTCCATTGATCGAATGGCATCGCCTCGGAGCGAGGAACATAGCCTGTTCGGCCATCGGGATAACGGACTTTGTAATAATTGTCCAGAGTGTTGTCGAGTGCAAGTACGTTTCCTGCTACCAGATCAGAGGTTTTGAGCGAATTTTTGGAAGGTTCCCTGTAAGCGTTTCCAATAGTTTCCAGGTAAATAATTTTGGGAGCGGCAACCCATTTGTCATATTCACCTTTATTCATCAGCCGAAACCCGCCGATATTTGTCCAGGCTATGTAATCGTCCGGAGTTTGCACTAAATACCATTCGCCTTTTTGCTTGAGTACTCTCAGCGGCATACCCAGTATGGCCTGTGTAGCCAGTTGGGCGGCATGGGACGGTTTTGATCGGAAATTTGAAACAGAATTATTAACAAGACCATAAATACTGTCTCCAAGCGCTTTATCAGGCAGCACGTGAATGCTGTCAATCACACCGGCATCAATCCCGGATAAGGAGTCCAACAGGGCCTGTTTGGCTGACGGCAGATTCGTTTCCCCGGAAAGCAAAATCTTTCCGTTTTGGGGATGGGCTTCAATACTGAAAAGAGCGGTGCGGCTATCGGGAGCCCAATGATCTTTCGTATTGCGGATAATTTGTTCTGCCTGCCTGGTCCGCGACGAGCTGCAGGCGGCAAAAAGCAATACAAAAGCTGCAATTAATGTAAGTTGTAGATGCTTGGTCATAAAATTGGTTTACTGTAATTATCCGGAATATCTTTCACTCGGAAAAGTAATAATAATATATTGATTGTAAACGGGATTTCTGATGTTCGAATAACCGATAGTCCGATGATCGAATTGCGAAGTGGCTATATGGGCCCCTAAATCGTCCGTCAACCCATCGGTTCATCAATCCTATAACACATCTTTCAAATACTGTCCGGTATAACTCTCGTCTACTTCGGCAATCTCTTCGGGGGTACCGGTCGCTACAATCTGCCCACCGGCAAATCCGCCCTCCGGACCGATATCAATAATATGGTCTGCGCTTTTAATAACATCCAGGTTGTGCTCGATAATGATAACCGTGTGACCATTGTTAACCAGCTCGTTGAAAGAATCCAGCAACTTGGCAATATCCTCGAAATGGAGACCGGTGGTGGGTTCATCGAAGAAATACAGGGTATGGTCGCCGGCAGATTTACTAAGGAATTTTGCCAGTTTTACGCGCTGTGCTTCCCCGCCGGAAAGCGTTGGTGCACTTTGCCCCAGCTTCAGGTAACCGAGACCCACATCTTCAAGCGGCTGCAGCTTATTGGTGATGGATTCTTCATCCACAAAAAATTCGATAGCCTCCGAAACCGACATTTCCAGCACATCGTGGATATTCTTGCCGCGATATTGTACCTGGAGCACGTCTTTTCGATATCGTTTGCCGCCGCACTCTTCGCACGTAAGTTCAATATCGGCCATAAATTGCATCTCAATTTTTTGAATGCCTTCTCCCTGACAAGCTTCGCAACGACCACCGGGTACATTAAAAGAGAAGTGTCCTGGCTCGTAGCCCATAATCTTTGACTGACGTGTATTTGCAAAAAGATCCCGAACACCGTCAAAAGCTTTGGTGTAGGTAGCGGGATTCGATCGCGATGAGCGCCCGATAGGGGACTGATCAACCATTTCTACCGAGTCAATATTATTAACCCCGGTAACTCGCTTATGCCGTCCGATCTTATCATTGTAGGTCCCCAGTCGTTTTTGGATGGCAGCATACAGCGTATCATGTACCATCGTCGATTTACCCGAGCCGCTGACGCCCGTGACACAGATAAACTTGCCCAGCGGAAATTCCACTTCAAGGTTTTTCAGGTTATTTTCGGATGCGCCCTCAAGTACAATAGATTCCCCGCTGCCTTTACGTCGTTTTTCGGGGACGGGAATCTTCTTTTCTTCACTTAAGTATTTGCCTGTCAGGGTTTTGGATTCCAGCAGTTCATCATAGGTCCCGCTAAAGTTTAATTCACCGCCATGGATCCCGGCAAAGGGACCAATATCAATAATATTGTCGGCTGCTTTGATCATTTCGGGATCATGTTCCACCACCAAAACGGTATTACCGATGTCCCGAAGCGACTTAAGAATGTTAATTAATCGATCGTTGTCACGGGGATGAAGTCCTATCGTCGGCTCATCCAGAACGTATAAGCTTCCAATCAGGGAACTGCCCAGCGAGTTTGCCAGGTTGATGCGCTGTGATTCTCCCCCACTCAGCGTGCTGGCCAGCCGGTTCAGCGTCAGGTATTGTAATCCGACTTCATCGAGATACTTCAGCCGTTTGCGAATTTCATACAGGATTTGGTCGGCTACTTCCTTTTCAAATTCGGTTAATTCAATATTATCAAAAAACTCGCGTGCATGGCCGATTGTCATTTCTGCAACCTGACCGATATGCTTATCATTAATTTTTACATACAGTGCATCTTTGCGAACACGATAGCCTTTACAATCGGGGCAGCGGCTGTAGCCGCGATAACGCGAATAAAACACGCGCATGTGCACTTTATACGATTGACTTTTAACCTCCTTAAAGAATGGGCGAATACCGATATACTCATCTTTCCCCTCCCAGAGAATTTCTTTGACTTCGTCACTCAAATCCTGGTATGGCGTATCAATCGGCAGGCTGTAACGAGCGGCAACTTTGATTAAGTCCCGCAGGTGCCGGCTGAATTTCTGCCCCGAATATGCCGCGATAGCGCCTTCGCGAATGGTTTTCTCCGTATCGGGAATTACCAAATCTTCGTCAATGCCGGCCACACGACCGAATCCTTCACAAGTATCGCATGCCCCAAAGGGATTATTAAAGGAAAACATCTGTGGAGTCGGCTCATGAAATTCTATACCATCTATCTCGAAACGTTCGCTGAACTTCAGCTCTTTTCCATCACGGATTTTTACCGAACAGCGCCCGTTACCTTCCTGAAAAGCTGTTTCCAGCGATCCTGCAATACGAGTCCGGGTGTCTTCATCGTTTCTGAGGATCAAGCGGTCAACCAGTACCCGGTATTCATCAGCCTTGATCTTTTTCGGATCGGCGTCCTCTGCAGTAAGATCTAAAATCTGTTCGTCCTCCAGATGGAGCAGGCGCGGATATCCTTTTTCCTTCAGCACTTTTAGCTCATCTTCCAGATCTTTGTCCTCATGATGAGGGATCGAAAACAGCACGTAAAACTTGGTATTCTCCTCAAAATGTTCGTGCAAATCTTCAATTGCGGTCTTGGTGCTGTCCTTCTTGACTTCCCGTCCCGATTTGGGAGAAATCGTATGTCCCACCCGCGCAAACAGCAGGCGCATGTAATCATAAGTTTCCGTGGTCGTACCAACCGTAGAACGCGGATTCGTGGATGTCGTTTTTTGTTGAATGGCCATAGCGGGTGAAATACCCTGCATATAATCCACATCCGGCTTATCCATGCGCTCGAGAAACTGCCGGGCATAGCTGGATAGGCTTTCCACATACCGGCGTTGTCCTTCCGCATAAATGGTATCGAACGCCAGGCTCGACTTGCCGGATCCCGAGACGCCGGTAATAACCGTCATCATGTTTCGGGGAATCTCTACGTCGATATTTTTGAGGTTATGAACCCGCGCCCCCTTAACAATAATGGGACGATCTTTATCAGGTTTTTGTTGTTGTTTCTCGGAGATTGCTTCTGCTTGCGACATTCAGAAAAACTTTGCGTTTGTATAAACGGGTAAAGGTACGAATTTTATG
>DATFLI010000303.1:0-6050 GCA_035267805.1 Balneolaceae bacterium
AACTTTCGGTCCTTCATTTCCTGAACAGATTCATCATCTTTTTTAAGTGCAAGATAAAGCGGATCTTCAAGGTCGCCGCTTGTAACCGGTTTGGTCAAAAATCCTGAAAACCCCGTTTTCTTAGCCCTTTCATAATAATAACGATCGGAACTGCCCGAAAGATAAATAACCGGTACATCTGATTTTTGACGAATCATTTCCATGGCATCGATACCATCGAGATCCCCCTTCAGCGAAATGTCCATTATAATAACATCCGGCTTGAGTTCTACCGTTTTATTTACCGCATCTTCCGCCTCGGTTACCTTACCGACAACATCAAAACCGAGTCTTTTGATTAATCTCTCTTCTACCATTGATAGAAGCATATCATCCTCAACGATCAATACTCGTCCTTTTAGATTCTGCCCCATGGGTTTATCGCCTGTAAACGTATTATTATTAATAAACATTAAAATTCTTTAATAAAGATAATTAAAAAAATCTAATGTGCAAATACAAACTATTTACTTCTCAACCCTTTTCAGTTTTGATCTGCAAGATAGATTCCGTCATCTTTTATACGAATGAGGCTTTCTTTGTATAAATGGCCGATGGCTTTTTTAAACGTTTTTTTACTCATTTCCAGCCGATCATGGATTTCTTTGGGATCGCTTTTGTCGTGTAAATCTAGGTAGCCGCCCACCTGTTTTAGACGATCCAGAATATGTCGGGCATTGGGCTCTACCTTTTTGTATCCGATAGGTCGCAGGGTAACGTCGATTTTATGATCAGGTCTAATCTGTTTGATATATCCCTTTAGCTGATCTCCGGTATGTACATCCCGGTAAAATTCATTGTGATAAATCAACCCTTCATGTTTTTCGTTGATAACCACTTTGTATCCCAAATCGGTCTTTTTCCAAATCCAAAGGTCGACCTCTTCTTTTTCTTTTACCGTCAGCACCTTGTTATCCAGAAAACGATCCAGTTTCATTGAGGCAGCCAGACGATTGGTTTTCTCGTCCAGATACATGTATATAAGATAAGACTGGCCTTGTCGCATCGTATCAATCTGCTCGCGATGCGGTACAAAAAGATCCTTGTCAAGCCCCCAATCCAGGTAAGCACCATATTTATTGGCATCCTTGACTTCAAGAAAAGCGATGCCGTTCAGAGTGATCTTAGGCTCCTGCATGGTCGCCGTGACTCGTTCTTCTCCATCCTTATACAAAAATACCCGTACGTTTTCGCCTTTCTGAAGGCTTCGAAAAGCCAGCTTATTCGGTAACAGCACTTCTTCATCGGATTTGGTAGAAGTGTTTTGCAAATAATAACCGTATTCGCTGATACGGGCTACATTCAGTGTCTGGTAGGTGCCTAATTTGAACATGGATCGATCCTGGGGATGATAAAATGAAATGAATCCTTAAAATACGTGCCTTGGCCTTGAATCCGAAATGAAATCTACCCGCCCGGCAAACACAACTTGTAAGTTAATCGCGAAATGTGATTGTAAACGTAGTGCCTTGATTAACCCGGCTATCCACTTCAATATGTCCGCCAAGACCGGTGATATGATTATAGACCAAATACAGCCCCACTCCTTTACTATCGACATGGTTGTGAAACTTCTGATGCAATTCAAAAATCCTATTTCCCACTTTGTTCATGTCGAAACCCAAGCCATTATCTGCAAAGATAAGTTGCTTTTGGCCATCCCTGAGCCGGGTACGAATAGATATCACCGGGGGCAAATCAGGCTTGGAATATTTGATAGAGTTGGTAATGAGGTTAAGAAATATGCTCTCGAGATAGGTTTTATTAAAATAAACCTCCCCGAATGCTGAAAAGTCAACTTCAAAAACAGCCCCTGAATCTCCAATCAGCGAGGAAATAGATTCGCGAATACGATCAAAAGTGTGTAACAGGTTCAGCTCAGTAATACTAACGCTTAAACTGTCTTTGTGAGTCAATTCATCCACATAGTTATCAAGTGTGGTTCTCAAATTGTCGGTCGCCGACTTGAGCATTTTAATAAACTCGGCTGTCTCCTCATCCTGTACCTTGCTGGTATCCAGCATCCTAAAAACAGAAACCAGGTTACTGACCGGGGTGCGCAAGTCGTGAGATGTCGACATGGTTAGTTGCTTCAGATTTTTGTTAATCTGCGTAAGATTTGTAATGAGTGAATTACGCTTATCCTCAACCTCTTTTTTATAGGTCACATCTTTGGCAATAGCATATATTAATTCATCTTCAGGCGATGGTATTGAGGTCCACGACAGCCAAACAATATCTCCTTCTTTGGTGACGTAGCGATTTTCAAAATTGATAAGCGGTATATTCTCGCGCAGATTATCCCGGTAACGATCGGTGATATCCTGATCTTCGGGATAGACAAAACTGTTGATGGGCCTTGAAAATAATTCTTCACGGCTATAACCCAATGTATCGGGAACGGCAGGATTTATCTCTTTGAAATAGCCATCATATCCCGCAATACAGAGTAAGTCGGGGGTAAGCTTAAAAAAAGGTTCCAAATCGTAAGAAACCTCTGAATTAAAATTCAGATTAGACGAATTACTCATAATTCTAATCCAGGAAATATCATTTTTAATGATTGGTGGAAAATAAGCCCAAAAGCACTTTTTGCGTTATCTTTAAGTTCAATAAGAACGACTGTCTGCTTTGATAATACTTTTTAAACCGGTATAGGTCCTTTAAATAAGGGATATGCTAGGTTACAATATTTTGATGATATTTGAAAGGATTAAGGAGTTCCGGTGTTAATATCCCCTATTCTATTTTTGGTACCACTCCCTGTCCGACCACGGCTCGACCTCGTAATCGATATCCAAAATCCAGGGATCGTAAGTCTTATCTTCGGCCCGGTCGATTACACTTTGATGGACCACCGGGCTATCCGATCGGTTCTTTGGCCAACTCCTTTCATCTTCACGGTAAACGAGACTTTGCCACCACCCGCTCATCGAATCATGCATTTTTCCGTCCGCATCGGGCCACAAATCAATCCGGCTCTCGTCATAAACACGCAGCCCGTGTAAAATCGCTTTTCCGCATAACCAGATAAACGGGATATCAGACAGCTGATGCTCCCGGTATCCTCCACCCACATCCGTATGCATTCCACAGAACCAAACCTGCTCCAGCGATTGGTAGTCTTCTACTTTGGGATGCCATAATGCCGGATGAAAGGTCTTCCGTTTGTCATCGATAGCCAGGGCATGATAGGCATTTTCCACACTCCTGCTGAGTTTAAAATTCTGGAAATTATGTTTGAAGAAGGGAATGCGATCCAGGATTGCACTTATCTTTTTGATGGGAAACCCAAGAGCCGATACGGTATCAAAACATCCCAAAAACTTTATGCGTGCCCACATCGTGTGATGTTTATTTACAAAAGCCTCAGCTTTGTCTACACGTTTTTCTTCATCCTCGATCTTGTAAATATCATAAGCCTGTTTAATCAGTTCGGGACGGGATTTGGGCAAAATCCCAAAGTAATGAATAAAGTTCGAAAGGCTGCGAACGGTAGCCGCACCGCGACTGAACCCCAGCAGGTAAATCTGGTCGCCCGACTCGAAGTGTTCAAAAATAAACTTATAACAATCCTGTATGTTTTTAGAGATGCCGTAGCCGGTCACCTGCTTTAGCAGCTCGGCACCGGCCGTCCCGAGTCCCGGATCATAAAAGACAATCTGATCGGGGGTGCGATCTTCGATGATGTTAAATATCTTGTAGATGTTGGTATTATATCCCACACCGCCCTCTTGTCCCGTACCATCCGACAACACTACAATATTTTTAGGCATATCAAGCTCCCATTAGTGGTGAAGGTTTAAACAAATTTATTTAGCAGCGTCACTACAATGCCTCCGAAATCTTCAGCCCGTTTTACAATCGCATTCACTTTTTTGTTATGATTGTCAGCGGACTTTACGATTTGCATCAACTCTGCGAGCTTCTTTTGATCTTCCCTTTTTGGAAACAACTCTTTTACCTCGCTCTTGCTCAGTCTTGTTGCAGATGAGATTTTATCTCCCACTTCATTATCCGCCTCTTGCTTGGCTTTTGCCGAAATATGATCGAAATTTTCCACCAATTTATCGAGTTCCTGCGACATATGTCCCCTCTCAATTTAGGTTAGCATTTTTAACAGCTTTCATAATTTGTGCCGATCGTTTGTCAATCCGGTCGATGTAGCTATTCACTTTACCCTGCTCTATTCCAAACATATCCAGGTATCGATCCCTGTTTTGTGCCACTTTGGAAGAACTCGCTAAAAAGCTAGTCAATGTGTTATCGGCTGCCAAGATCTGCCGGTAATCACTTCGCAGGTTGTCTTCAATCTGGTTTTCCAGGGTGTTCAGCGGCTTAAGATATTCGGCTCGCTTCTTTTGGATATCTGCCAACATCTTTGGCCCGAGTCTTGTTAAAAACTGCACGCGCTCTTCTTTGTCATCTTCGGTAACCAGCTTGTTCCAATAATTTGCTACCTGATCTTGGGAGAAAAAACTCTGGGCATAGGCAGGAATCCATTCATTATCAAAGATTTCATTCACCTTGTCCCGTTTCAGGTCAAAATATTTGTGCAACAACTTCAAATGGGAAGTTCTCATCGCCGCCACCCTTCGACCGATTTCCTGTGAAAGTTCGGGAGATTCCTTGGGGATGGATGCACACCCTGCCGATAATAAACATAGAAAAATAACGATGAAACGATTTGTACCCATAATAGCCTCTTGATTGATAATTAAATAGCAGGATAATAATCCGCAATGCCATTTGCAATTTATGGGATAAAGACTGTTGACCATTTTTTACGTGGCCATTTCTATCCTTATTTAATATGCGACATCCTGAATTTAGTTCAGGATCCTATTTAAAGGCCCGGAGCCCTATATGACACGGAAAGAACACACCTAGCACAAGTTTGCAACTAGTGCTAGTAACCTGACTGGTCCAAGTTGCAAACTTGAACCGGAATGGTTAACAAGAGAATTAGGAAGTAACCGGTTTTATTTTCTTATAAAGATCCCGATCACTTTCATCCTGGGCTTTTTCCAGCTCAAATTGTGCTTGTAGGCGCAGCCACATTTCCGGACTCGTACCCAAGGCTAATCCAAAACGGATAGCCGTGTCACCGGTTATGCCTCGTTTTCCCCTAACGATTTCATTAACCCGGTTGGCCGGTACATCGATGCTCCGGGCAAAGGCTCGCTGAGAGATCCCCATAGGATCTAGGAATTCTTCTTTCAGGATTTCCCCCGGGTGAATTGGCGGTATAAATGGTTGGTTAGTCATGGCTTTTTGTCTTAGGGTTAGCTTTTTACAAGAGCCTAACTTGGTTAATTTATCACTGGTATTTAGTCAGTGGTAATCCACTATTTCAACATTGTATGCATCCCCTTCGTGCCACTCGAAACAAATGCGCCACTGCTGGTTGATGCGAATACTCCACTGTCCTAAGCGATCTCCGGAAAGTTGTTCTAGCCGGTTTCCAGGAGGAACTTTTAAATCATCCAGAGAACTAGCGGTATGAATAAGCAAAAGCTTTCGTTTTGCCCGCTTGTGAATCTCCGGAGGCAGCTTCCTAGCCTGTCCCCGATTAAAAACTGTTTCCGTCTGCTTATCGCTAAAAGAACGTATCATATATGTTATTTGTTATGTAACACGTAACAATATAAGCCTACGGTTTTCCACAGTCAACCATCAACTTCTAGATTCTCCAACCCAAACTGGCGCAAGTTTACAACTTGTGCCGGTACTATTACCAGATTAGTTGACTAACTGGTCCAATTTTAAAACTTGAACCGGTAGTTTTTTAGTATAGTTTTACCACTAAACAAAAAAGCCCTGCATCCTTAAAAGAATACAGGGCTTTGCGTGGGACCGGGCGGAATCGAACCGCCGACACCGCGATTTTCAGTCGCGTGCTCTACCGACTGAGCTACAGTCCCGCGTGTTGTAAGAGTTGCCAAATATAAAAGCTTTTAGGCTTTATACAAAGAGCCATTTCCCTCTTTTTTGCTAATCCCAAAACCCTT
>DATFLI010000304.1:0-4266 GCA_035267805.1 Balneolaceae bacterium
GATCCTGTCCCAGGAAATCGGCTAAGACAGCCCCCGGAACACCGAGGTTGTTATAAGGACGATCCAGATTAGTATTGATCGGCGATCCCTGCTCTTGAGCGGGACTGGGATCGGCTAAATCATTATTCAAACCAATGCGTCCTCCAATACCGGGATCACTGATCAGCGGCTGCTCAAATTTTTGAACGCCTTCAATCTGTCCCGCTACAAGAGCAGGAAAAGAATACTTTTGGGCACTTTGATAAAGAGCTCCGCTTTGATACCCGGCCGTCAGGCTATTACCTATAGCGACGACCGATGAAAAATCGGCATCTCCGCTGGGCGTTTTAAAATTAACACTGTTGTAATCCTTACAAGAATACACGGTAAAAGAAACCGCTATGATAAACGCTAAAAATATTTTTGTATGTAGATTTCGAAATTTCATAATAGAATTCCTTTAGGCTTAGAATTTCAGAGTGAGGCCGAGCGAGGGCAAATTCGCATAGGTATTGTAAACACCATGGAATCCATTGAGCGATTCCCTGTTCACCCGCTCTTTAGCTCGTATAAAGATATAAGAAGCATCAACAGTGAAATTCGGGGTGATATCGTAGCTAAATCCACCTGAGAATAACCAGCGATCGGAATCAGGGAGCGTGGGATCCATATATTTTGTGGGAAGCGGCGTCTTATCATAGGCGATGCCTGCCCGTATATCCAAACCCTGTACACCGATATTTTTGTATTCGCCGCCCAGGCGGAGCTGGTATGAGTTCTTATAGCCTCGCTCACTGCAGATTTGCTTGCCCTGCATATCGGCATCACATGCAAATCCGGCAGAGTTGAATGCCGGAACGGTTTGATCAAAATTAATTTTCAACTTGTCGTAACTAGACCATCCCCACCAAACATAATCAAACTCGAAGCTAAGGTTTTTGGCCGGTTTAACATTTAAGGCAGCTACCCAGTTTGCAGGCAGTTCAAGAGTGGTTTCTCCCGTGGTGCCTGTTGGAAACTGGGAAGTGGGAAGATCCCCGAAGTTGGCATCGCCATTGAATGTTACGTTCACTTTGCTTCTATAGGTAAAGCCGAGTGAAATCATGTCGTTGGGCTGAACAAGAAGCCCCAGATTATACCCGAAACCGGGCTTTTTCAGGTCTCCTTGCAGATCGAAAACATCATTTTGTACGGCAAAATTTTCTACGGCCCGGCTTAATTCCACAGAACCATAAGCAGCGATCATCAGACCCGCTCCTACTTTTACTTTACCAATACCAAAATTGGGAAGGGTATAAGCTACAGTAGGCTGTACAAACACTGTTTGCACCGAGGTTTTTATCGCTTCGGTACGGCCCACCCAATTCCGGTCCCATTCAGTACCTAATCCATAGGGGGCATACACACCTACTCCGGCTGCAAGGCCGTCTTTAATTTCATAAGAAGCATAGAAGTTTGGAACGAAGAAGTTGTCCTTTTTCATTCTATACGTTTGCTGGCTTCCCGGGAACGGAGTACTACTTGGAAAAGGTCCCCGGAATGTACTTCGGGGGGCAATGATGGTTGCGCCTCCGCTTATTTGGATACCATGAAGACCGGCCATTCCTGCAGGATTGTAATAAATTGTTGATACATGTTCAGCATAAGCCGAAAATGCGCCTAGCATGGCGTTTGCTCTTGCACTGGCCTCATAAATAGAGAACCCACTTGCAAAAGAAGTGGCTGAATATACAAATACGAGGCATATAGTAACTATGAGTCTTCGCATAAAGTCTCCGGTTTTATTTATTGAATTTGAGTTAGATTAGGTAATACGTAGTGTGCTGCAAAAAAAGCGCTATTTTAAGAGATTTTTTTATAATCAAAAAATTAAAAAATTGCGTTCTGTCTATTAGATAGTTAACACTGTTAAGTCTAAATAACTAAAAGCTTTTGAAAGATAAAAGAGGAAGTTTGCAATAAGCCTGTAAATTTATTTCATTCGATTGCATCTATTGATTCAAATAGGAAATTATTATGGATTGGTTTGAAAAGTGGTTCGATAGTCCGCTTTATGAAAAATTATATGCGAACCGGGATGAAGCCGAAGCAGCCCGGCTAGTTGAGCTATTGGAGGAGACGTTGCCCCTGGGAGAATGTTCTAAAATATTGGATTTGGGCTGTGGACGGGGACGTCATTCTATCAATTTGAGCAAAAAGGGATATGACGTTACGGGCATTGATTTGTCGGAGGAGGCCATTGCCACAGCTCGGGAGAAGGTCCAAAACCTGGGATTACGGCATATCCGGTTTGAAGTGCGTGACATGCGACATCCTCTGCCCGAAACTTTTGATGCGATTGTTAACCTGTTTACAACGTTTGGTTATTTCAGGACAGACGAGGAAAATGCCAGCGTATTTGAGAGCGTGCAAAAGATGCTTAAGCCCGGCGGAATTTTTGTATTGGATTATCTGAATGCGAATAAGGTAAGAAAATCGTTTGTGCCGTCAGAGAAAGGAGAATTTAAGAATATACACTACGAAATCGAGCGTTATATAAGTGACAATTCAATCCATAAGGATATTGAATTTTCCGGGGATAATATCGGAGGCACAAAAAAATATTCGGAGCGTGTTAAGCTATATGATTGTTCTTGGTTCAAGCGTAAGATGGCAGAACATGATTTGGTGATTGATCAGGTGTATGGCGACTATGAGGGACATGATTTTGATCCGGATAGCAGCTCGCGGTTATTGATCATTAGTCATTTGAAAGGATAGAAAAAACGAGAGATTTTCTGCTCTTACAAAACGGTCTCAGGAAAAACTTCTTCCGCACCATGGGGGGGCTTATCAAGTGTCCAGGTTTCGAAGTAAAAATGCCGTTCGCGGCCCATTCGCTTGCTATTAATACTGAAGAATCGAAATTGATCATCGACTAGCGGTTTAAATCTGTCAAATAATACGGGATAAATATTCCCTTTGGAGAACAGGTGTAAATCAAAGCCGTGATGTGCTTTCTCTTTATATAGTACGAAAGCTCCGGATTGGAGGATTTCGCGTATTTCTTTTTTCTTGTGCCCTGTATTGGTTTCTTTGCCAATTCTAAGTGCAGAAAAGTTAGCGGTTGGCTTTTCATTGCCGAGAATGACTGCTTCCCCGATTTCAGCTGCTGACAGCGCGTCGAACAGGGAATCAAAGGTGCCGCTGGTTGAAAATATACTGGAATCACTAAAAGCCCGGCCCAATTGTGTAATTACCTCCCGGAATTTTGCCAGTGTGTTGATGCCGAATTGCTCTTCCTCGAGTCGGGTGCCGGTGATATAAAATTTAGAATAGGTCGGATCGGGCTTCATAAATTCGGCCAGTCGCTCTTCGTCGTAATCCTCCGAAGTATTCCCATTACGCGGGGCCAAATTATCCAGTCGTAAATCGTGATCAAAGAAAAGTTTGAAAATGTCCATAAAAGTAGAGCATAATTTGGGGTATGTGATTCGTAAAGATACGGATTACGTAATACGGATTAAACAAATTTAGTTTGGCAGCATTCTAATAAAAAAGCCCCATCCCGAAATAAGGATAGGGCTTTAAATTGTTATCAAAATTAGCTTAGATCATGGAAGCAATAACGAGTGCTACTACCGACATAAGCTTGATCAGGATGTTTAGAGAAGGCCCGGACGTATCTTTGAAAGGATCTCCGACCGTGTCGCCAACAACAGCGGCTTTGTGAGCATCTGATCCTTTTTTGAGATCTTTGCCATTGTGGGTATATCCTTCTTCAATCATTTTCTTGGCATTATCCCAGGCTCCGCCTGCATTGGATTGGAAAAGAGCCATCAAGACACCGCAGGCGGTTACACCGGCCAGGAGTCCACCGAGCATTGTCGGGCCGCCTAAGAATCCGAACAATACGGGAACAAGCACAGCCAAAATGCCGGGAGCAATCATCTCACGGATTGAGGCAGATGTGGAAATAGCCACACATTTTTCATATTCCGCTTTGCCTTCGGCAGCCTCGAATTTCTGACGGTCTTCTTCCGACCAGTCATCCATTTTGATGCCTTTGTTTCTATTCATGGCATCGAGCCCTTCACGCAACTCGGGAATGTCTCGGAACTGTCGACGGACTTCCTCAATCATTGACATTGCAGCACGTCCTACCGCCTTCATGGAAAGGGCAGAGAAGAGGAAGGGTAGCATGGCACCGACAAATAAAGAAGCAATTACATAAGGGTTGGTAATATCAATGGTATTGAATTGTTCCGCAACCGGATGGGTCGCATTATAAGCTGTTTTAAAAGCAGC
>DATFLI010000305.1:0-6416 GCA_035267805.1 Balneolaceae bacterium
TGTTATTGATGAATAAATTCTTTCTCCTCTAATATATATTGTCTACTTATAACAATGCCCCCTCCTTAGGATTAGGGGTTCTAAAATTATTCGTAGGCAATTAAGGATGGTAGCTGTTTTCCTGGTCTGTACGCATAATCCGAGAGAAAACAGTTTTAAACAGATTATTGCTATTATCTGTAAGTACGCTTAGATCATCTCCAAAATATTTCTTGAATTTTTTCATGAAATGGGAGCGATCATGATAGCCGAATTTGGTAAGAATATCATTTACAGAAGTATTACCTTCTGCAATTTTGGAGCAAGTAAAATTAAAGCGAACTTGCCGGATGAATTGTCGGGGTGTGAATCCAATAAACTGTTTGAACTTTTTTTCCAGGTAACGCCGACTTACTTTTTCATGTTTACAGAGGTCCTTTACTTTTAGAATGCCTTGTTTCTTGTAAATAAAATCTATAACCACATCAAGATGGGTGTATTCAGTTATAGTCGGTACTTTCCCCAGCATAAAATTAGTAAGTAGCGACAATCGGTCTTCAGTAGCATCCATTTGTAGAAGTTTTTGCCGTAATTGTTCTGCTTCGTTACCAATTATTTTTTCCAGAGAAATAAAATCATTCAGTATATCCGATAAATATACATTGAATAGTTTATAAGTAGCCGTAGGCTTTAAGGCAATGCCATAATGCAACAAAGGGATATCACTGTCAAAGGAAAAGGTAGGGAAATACTGTCCGCTTAAGGCATACCTGGGAAAAGCTTGAATACCATTGACACTTTTAACCCGCGGGTTCCCCTCTAATACAATAGTGATGGTACCAGTTCCCATAGGAATTACCCGATTTTCATCAAACGTACTAGGCTGCGGGATATTTATCTCGTAGATGCGCTTAACAAAATGAGATAGTTCTTTGGGTGGTAAAATAAATTTATACATCCGTATTTAACCAATTTTGCTGACTATCAATTATGACTGATTTTAAGTGTAAGAGCTATGATCAGCTAATTTTAGTTCCCTTTACAAAGTACATGTAGTATCATTTTCTTTATCCCATTCTGTAAAATTTACTCTTTTCCTTATAATAAGGTAAAAATACGTTCTTTAATTCTTGGTACTTAGGGCTTTCAAGAGAAGGATCCTCATTCGTTATTTTCCAGGCTTCCGTTTTAGCCTGTTCCAGTATCCACTGGTCTTCAATAATATCGGCAACGCGAAATTCCGGGAGTCCGCTCTGTTTGGTTCCGAGGAAATCCCCGGGACCGCGGAGCTTTAGGTCGGCTTCCGCAATTTCGAACCCATCATTAGTCTGTGCCATTTTGCGCAAACGAAATTGTGCTTCTTTGCTTACTTTCTGACCATAGATTAATATACAGTAGCTTTGTCGGTTGCCTCGACCAATTCGTCCCCGTAATTGATGAAGTTGTGAAAGCCCGAACCTTTCGGCATGTTCCACAATCATGATGCTGGCATTAGGTACATCCACCCCGACTTCTATAACAGTGGTAGAGACAAGTACCTGGATATTATTATTGATAAATTTTTGCATCACCGTATCTTTTTTTTCAGATGCCATTTGTCCATGTAAGAGCCCTACACTGTAATCAGAGAATCGTTTTTGGAGCTTTTTAAATCCGGCTGTAGCATCTTTGAGGTCCACCTTCTCAGATTCTTCTACCAACGGATAAACTACATAAGCCTGTCCGCCTTCTTCAAGTTCCTGTTCTACGAAGTTGTAGATCTCGTCATGTTTTTTCTGGGGGCGAACGGCCGTTTTTACCGGTTTGCGTCCGCTGGGCAATTCCTGAATGCTCGATATATCCAGATCACTGTATAAGGTCATAGCCAGGGATCGGGGGATGGGGGTTGCTGACATCACAAGCACGTGTGGATGAGAGCCTTTTTCCAGGATTTCAGCTCTCTGTTTTACTCCAAACCGATGTTGTTCATCAATAACAGCTAATCCTAGGTTATGGAATGTAACTTCTTCCTGTATTAGGGCATGTGTCCCAACTATGATTTGGCCGTTTCCGCCTTCAGTATCCGTTAGGATATCAGTGCGTAGATTCGTTTTCTGATTACCAACTAAAAGACGAATGTTTATATCCAGCGGATTCAGGAGATCAGAGAGGGTTCGATAATGTTGTTCGGCAAGGATCTCGGTTGGGGCCATGAAGGCAGCTTGATAACCATTATCAAGGGCCATTAAAATGGCCCCGATCGCAACTATTGTTTTTCCCGAACCTACATCACCTTGGATAAGCCGGTTCATTTGGTTGCCCGAGCGCACATCATTTTTGATGTCCGACAGGGCCGATTTTTGTCCATTCGTAAGTTCAAAGGGGAGATAATCATTAAAGAATTGTTTTGTATAATCGCCAAGCTCCTTGAAAAGCGGCCCTTGATGTCGCTCAATGATTTCATGCCTGGTTTTTGCTACACTTAACTCGAACAAAAGAAGCTCTTCAAATTTAAATCGATCAAAAGCCTTTTTGTATTCACTTTCGGATTGTGGAAAGTGAATCATCCGGTAAGCCTTGCGACGCTCCGGCAGATTATGGTTTTTGCGAATACCATCAGGAATAAATTCAGGCGGCCGCTCATGTTTCAGGATCACTTTTTGCCATTGGCGAATCAGCTTACTATTAATATAGGCCTTTGATAGTGATTTATTTCCCGGGTAGATTGGCACAATTTGTTTAAGTTCTTCTATATCCGAAGAATCATCAATCTTGTCGTACTCGGGATGAGCCATCGTTATATACCGGCCATATTGTTTGGCCTTCCCAAAGAAGGCAACTACTTCGCCTTCTGAAAACTGTTTTTTTATATAATATCCTCCCTTAAACCAAACACCCTTCAGGGAAGCCGTATTGTCTTGAATAATTACTTCCAGTCGTTTTTTCTTTCCGTAACCCTGCTGTTGAATTTTTTTTACACGTCCCACTACAGTTGCTTCCTCACCCTTTCCCTGGAGCTGAGTTATTTTTAGTACGGTAGTGCGATCCAGATAACGTCTTGGATAAAAATTGAGTAAATCCAAAAGGGAGTCAATGCCACTCTCTGAGAGCGCTTTTAAACGTTTAGTACTTAAGCCGGGAAGGTCCGTTAAATTCAAAATAGATATACTGATATATTACTATATACTACTTATTTGAGCCATTTTAGGGCAACTTATCATGCTTTTAAAGGAGGAAAGAATACGAAAGTGAAAAATAGGAATAAAATGCGATTTTTTACTTGCATTCATAGTGGTAAAATCCTTATCATTGGCAACTCTTGTTTGACCTAAAAATCAATTTAAGCGTTTAAAATCGTGCCTACAATACAACAACTTATTCGTAAAGGCAGAAAGAGCAAGTCAAGTAAAACGACGGCTCCTGCTTTGGAAAACTGTCCGCAAAAACGCGGTGTTTGTGTACGAGTTTACACCACTACACCTAAAAAGCCAAATTCAGCTTTGCGGAAGGTTGCTCGTGTACGTTTAACTAATGGATATGAAGTAACGGCATACATCCCGGGTGAAGGCCACAATCTTCAAGAGCACAGCATTGTGCTCGTTCGTGGTGGTCGTGTAAAAGACTTGCCGGGTGTTCGGTATCATATCGTGCGGGGAACTCTTGATACGGCAGGCGTTGAAGACCGCAAGCAGGGTCGAAGCCTTTACGGCACTAAAAAGCCTAAGTAATTGTTGAGTAGGAATTAAACGGATAAGAATATGAGAAGAAAGACTGCAGATAAGCGTGATGTTCAACCGGATCCGGTTTTCGGAGATAAGTTGATAACTCGCTTTGTTAATAATTTGATGAGAGATGGTAAAAAGAATATTGCTAGAAAGATTCTTTACCAGGCTTTTGAAATTATTGAAGAGAAGACCGGTGATGACGGCATGGAAGTATTTAAAAATGCCCTCAGTAATGTGACGCCGGTTGTTGAGGTTCGCTCTCGACGTGTTGGGGGCTCAACTTACCAAGTTCCTGTCGAGGTTCGTCCTGACAGGGGTACGGCATTGGGCATGCGTTGGTTGATTACTGCTTGCCAAAGCCGAAATGATAAATCAATGGCTCGTCGATTGTCTCGCGAGCTCTTGGACGCTGCAAATAATGAAGGCGGTGCTGTTCGCAAGAAAGATGAAGTACATCGCATGGCAGAAGCAAATAAAGCATTTGCCCACTTTAGATTCTAAAAGATTTTACGAGATTAATTTATAGTAATGGCTGAAACGAAGACAAAAACAGATCCTAAAATTGTAGATCGAATAAAGCGTACCCGAAATATCGGGATTATGGCGCATATCGATGCCGGTAAGACAACTGTTACCGAGCGTATCCTTTTTTATACCGGTATTACTCACCGTATGGGTGAAGTGCATGACGGTGCAGCAACAATGGATTGGATGGACCAGGAGAAAGAACGTGGTATCACCATTACCTCGGCCGCTACCCATTGTATTTGGAAAAATCACCGCATAAATATTATCGATACTCCCGGACACGTTGACTTTACTGTTGAGGTAGAGCGTTCCCTTCGTGTTCTTGACGGAGCTATTGGTGTTTTCTGCTCGGTGGGTGCTGTTCAGCCCCAATCAGAAACGGTATGGCGGCAAGCCAATAAATACAATGTGCCTCGAATGGCCTTTGTAAATAAGATGGACCGCACCGGTGCTGACTTCTTCAATGTGATTAAACAAATGAAGGATAAGCTGAATGCTAACCCCATCCCTATTCAGATCCCCATCGGTGCAGAAGAAAATTTCCGCGGGGTTGTAGACCTTATCAATATGCGCGGGATTATCTGGGATGATGAAACGCTGGGAATGGAGTATGAAGAGGTTGAAATTCCGGAAGATCTTCAGGAGAAGGCTGATGAATATCGGAAGATCATGCTTGAAAATATCGCTGATCATAACGATGTCCTAATGGAAAAATATCTCATGGAAGAAGAGATTTCGGAAGAAGAGATTGAGGATGCTATCCGTGAGGCTACATTGAATCGATCCATTACTCCTGTAATGTGCGGTTCAGCGTTGAAAAACAAAGGCGTTCAAACATTGCTTGATAAAGTTATCAAGTATATGCCGAGTCCTTATGATATTCCTCCTATTCAGGGTAAAGATCCCAACGATCATGATAAAAAATTAGAGCGTAAGCCCAGTGTTCAAGAACCATTTTCGGCATTGGCTTTCAAGATCATGTCTGACCCGTATGTGGGTAAGCTGACATTTTTCCGGGTCTACTCCGGAGAGCTTGAAAAGGGTTCCTATATATATAATGCCACAACCGGCAATAAAGAACGTGTCGGACGTATCCTTGAGATGCATGCGAACGAAAAGAAAGATCTTGATGTGGTTCGTGCCGGCGATATTGCTGCGGCTGTTGGTGTTAAGGAAGTAAAGACCGGAGATTCGTTCTGTGATGTGGAAAATCCGATCCTTCTCGAGGAAATTACTTTCCCCGAACCGGTAATTAAACTGGCTGTCGAGCCCAAGTCTAAAGCTGATGCTGAAAAGCTTACTAACGGACTTATTAAGCTTGCTGAAGAAGATCCTACTTTCCAGGTTCAGACCGATGAAGAAAGTGGCCAGACGATTATTGCTGGAATGGGTGAACTGCACCTTGAAATTATTGTTGATCGCCTTAAGCGCGAATTCAAGGTCGAAGCTAATGTAGGTAAGCCCCAGGTATCCTACCGCGAAACGATTACAACCAACATTACGCATAGGGAGCTTTATAAGAAGCAGTCCGGCGGTCGGGGTAAGTTCGCCGATATGGAATTCGAAATTGCGCCTCTGGATTATTTTAAAGATCAGTACGAAGAGGATGACAAGAAGGTTTCCATGGGTGAAGGCTTCATGTTTATTGATGAAATCGTCGGGGGTAACATCCCTCGTGAATTCATTCCTGCTGTTGAAAAGGGATTTAAGCAGGCAATGAGCGGTGGAATTCAAGCCGATTATCCCGTACAAAATATCGGAGTTCGTTTGTATGACGGTTCTTATCACGATGTCGATTCCGATGCATTTAGTTTTGAGCTTTGTGCTAAGTTAGCTTTTAGGAATTCAACCCGTAAGGCTAACCCTACGATCTTGGAACCGATCATGGATGTCGAAATTATTACTCCCGAAGAGTATATGGGAGATGTGATTGGTGACCTTAACGGACGACGGGGTATCATCGGTAAGATGGATAATAATAATGAAGGGTCGGTCGTGACCGCGAAAGTACCGCTGGCCGAAATGTTCGGTTATTCTACTGATCTTAGGTCAATTACACAGGGACGTGCGGTTTATTCCATGGAATTTGCCGAATATTCACCGGTTCCTGATAATATTGAAAAAGAAATTTTAGAATCCAGAGCTTAAACATCATTAATAATAAAGTATTATGGCAAAAGAGACATATCAGCGAAATAAGCCACA
>DATFLI010000306.1:0-2605 GCA_035267805.1 Balneolaceae bacterium
TGTACGCATTCGGGAATCCGGTAAATGGAAAGGCAAACCCCGGATCACCAAACAAGGCTCCAAATATATCCGAAGGGCTATGTACATGCCGGCCACTACGATCGTTCGCTCTGAAAAAGGACCGATTTTTGAATATTATAATAGTCTTCTGGGCACCCACAATGTTAAAATGAAAGCTCATGTGGCTATTCAAAAAAAATTGTTAACCTACCTGTTTTGCTTATGGAACAAACAAGAAACCTTCAATCCCCAAAAGATCTACCACCAGCGAGCCATCCATAAGAAAAGAGTAGCCTCACGCAAAGGCGAGGCTACCGTAGATACATCATTAGTCCTTTGACTATGATGTTCTTTTAACTAAAAATACAGATTTTACTTGATTTTTAACACAGTACCTTTCGGGATTCGAGGATTTAGAAGTCGAGAAAATGCAGATATTGAGCAAAAGAACGGTTTTGCATAGGCTTCTTACAATATGATTTGTATTGTTTCTTGTTATATACGTAAATAATTCGGGTTAAATATGGATGCTTTTGCCATGTTACTTGACCAGTACCTTATGTTTAAAGTTTATAATCTGTACACCATCGACGTCATTCCGGGCCCAGATCCGGAATCTTGTTATTAAGGGCTATTAGCGTTGTTTTGATTAGTACCGGTAAAAACATTTTAACCAAATATCCATGGTTTGTAAGCTGTGCCAACGCCTTGGTTGGATTCTGAATTACATTCAGCCTGCCCCAACGTTTTTTTCGGGGAATGACGTCGTTTGAGGGTTATGTTACGTATGACATTTTATTAAAAAGCCCCCTAACCAAACACCATCGACGTCATTCCGGGCCCAGACCCGGAATCTCGTTATTAAGGGCTGTAAGCGTTGTTTTGATTAGTACCGGTAAAAACATTTTAACCAAATATCCATGGCTTGTAAGCTGTGCCAAAGACTTGGTCGGATTCTGAATTACATTCAGCCTGCCCCCAACGTTTTTTTTTCGGGGGGAATGACTTCGTTTGGGGAGCTTGGGTTGGGTGTAGGATTCTAACTAAAAGCTTCCAGCCCTATCTCCATCGACGTCATTCCGGGCCCAGACCCGGAATCTTGTTATTAAGGGCTGTTAGCGTTGTTTTGATTAGTACCGGTAAAAACATTTTAACCAAATATCCATGGCTTGTAAGCTGTGCCAACGCCTTGGTTGGATTCTGAATTACATTCAGCCTGCCCCAACGTTTTTTTCGGGGAATGACGTCGTTTCTGTGGTTGGGATTTATTTCATTGTTTTAATGATAACTGATAACTGATAATTGATCCCTCTCCCTACCGATATTCTCAAATAATGCCTAACTTGGTATTCTGATTATTGAGGGAAATAATTACAATTTTAATCTTATGAGTAGTATTGATTTAACATTGCCTGATCTTAATAAAACCGTCCCGATCGATCAGATTGGCGTTGAAGAGCGGGTGGCACGATTAAATTCACGAAGCATCAAGAAAAAATCCAAAGTAGAAGCCTTAAAACTGGCTTTGAATATGGTAGATCTGACAACCCTGGAAGGTATGGATTCCCCAGGAAAAGTTCGTCAATTGTGTAATAAAGCCAAACGGCCGTTACCGGGACATCCGGATATCCCTCAAGTAGCTGCGGTTTGTGTTTATCCAAGCATGGTAAAGATAGCTAAGAACAGTCTTAAAGAAACCGATATCCATGTTGCCAGTGTTGCAACGGCGTTTCCAAGTGGCATGGCTCCCTTTCAGGTTAAAATTGATGAAGTGAAATTTGCCTTGGATGAAGGTGCCGATGAAATCGATATGGTTATTTCAAGAGGGAAATTCCTCTCAGGAGAATATAAATATGTTGCTGATGAAATCGCTCAGATCAAAGAAACTTGTGGTGAAAAGCATTTGAAAGTAATCCTGGAGACCGGTGAACTGCAGACACTTGATAATGTCCGTAAAGCCAGTGACATCGCTATGTATTCCGGCGCGGATTTCATCAAGACATCGACTGGAAAAGTTAAGCCAGCGGCTACCATGCCGGTCACCTTGGTAATGCTGGAAGCTATTCGGGATTTTTATTTCAAAAACGGACACAAAGTCGGGATGAAGCCTGCAGGGGGTATACGCGATGCCAAAACCGCTTTAAAATATTTGGTCATGGTAAAAGAGACGCTTGGTGCAGAATGGCTGAATAACGATTATTTTCGGTTTGGTGCCAGTTCGTTAGCCAATGACTTACTGATGCAAATTATCAAACAAGAAACCGGAGTTTATCAGTCCGGAGATTATTTTTCCATCGATTAATTAAGTAACGCTTATTTTTGCGCTATAATCTGCGAAAATCTGTGGCTTAAAAATTGAAAAGAACTTTATTTCATGATAGAAGAAGAGAAAAAACATAAAGCACGACTCGATTTCCATTCCAAATGGGAATATTCACCGGCACCTGAAAGTTCAGATCATATTCAACTGAAGGAGCAATACGAATTATTCATTAATGGAGCATTCGTAGCACCAGAGCAAGGAGAATATTTCGACACGATAAACCCGGCTAAAGAAGAAAAACTTTCTTCAGTCGCTTTGGCAACAGAAGCGGATATCGACAAA
>DATFLI010000307.1:0-5132 GCA_035267805.1 Balneolaceae bacterium
CGACGATTTGATCGGTTTCATCCAGCGCTAAGATATCTGCGGGACAGGCATCTACACATATATCACAACCTTTGCACCAATCACGACGCACTCTGAGTTGGGCTTCTCCCTGTTTATAAATTTCAATTGGATTATCCATGATTTTACCTACTTCAGTATTAAAAAACAGATTCAGATTATTTCAAATAATATGCATCTGTTTCTTTTCGGTACATTTGACACAATTAATTAACCCTTTAAATATCGGTCAATTCCGCGGGCGGCAATCTTCCCGTCCTGAACAGCTTCCACAGCCGTTGCTCCACCGTTCAGAGCATCGCCCCCGGCAAAGTATTTCGGATTCGCGGTCTGCCCTGTTTTGGGATCTATCTTTATTAATCCGTTATACAGTTCGATACCTTTGATCCAGTTTAAAAATCCTTTTCTTTTTTGCTGACCGATTGCCTTGATTACGGTGCTAACAGGTGTTTTGAATTCCGTTCCCGGCACATTTACCGGACGCGGGCGGCCTGAAGAATCCGGCTCACCCAGCTTCATATACCGGCATTCCATAAATTCAAGCCGATCATTACCAATGAATCGAATGGGATTAATCAAAAATTGGAAACGGACTCCCTCCTCCCTGGCTTCTTCAATTTCATGATCATAGGCCGGCATTTCAGCTTCTGTTCTCCGATAATACAATGTAACTTCACGAGCACCTATTCTGATTGCTTCCCGAGCCACATCAATAGCCGTATTTCCCCCGCCGATTACTGCAACCGAATTCCCGATATCCGGGTTTTTACCCGTTTTTATAGCGTGGATAAAATCAAGAGAATCCCAAACGCCGGAAAGATTTTCGCCCTCATAACTCAGTTCCACATCTTTACCCAGTCCGATACCCAGGAAGATACCGTCAAACTCATCCTCAATCTTTTTAAGTTTTTCAGAAGAATTTATATCGGCTCCCATTTTAAATGTTACGCCCAAATCTTCGATCATTTTTGCTTCTTTAGGGAGCGGTTCTTTGTTCAAACGATAGGGAGCAATAGCATATCTGATCAATCCCCCAAAATCTTCGTTCCGGTCAAAAACAGTAACCTCGTGACCTTTTAGAGCGAGCTCGGCAGCACAGGATAAACCGGCCGGACCGGCCCCAATAACTGCTACCTTTTTCCCCGTTGCCTCTGATTTCCTCTCCCGCAATAACGCACCGGATGAATAATTTTCCATTGCATAACGTTGCAACCTGCCTATTTCAATAGGCCTGCGTCCTTCTTCTTTGAGTACACAAGCCCCCTCACATAAAATCTCGGTCGGACATACCCTTGAGCAACTTGCTCCCAACACATTCTCAGCCAGAATAATATCGGCCGCCTCCCGGAGTTTATTCTCATAAATCGCCTTGATAAATCCCGGCACATCAATGCCGGTCGGGCAACCCGAGATGCAGGGAGCTTCAGCATAAGGACCACCGCATTCCAAACATTTTGAGGCCTGGGTAAATGCTTGCAGTCTGCTAAGAGGTGGTTTTAATTCTTCAAAAACACTTGGAAGGCCATCCTTTATTGAACTGTTTAATACTGGTTTCATATTTGACTCCCAGTTTTGAATAAGCAATACAGTGGGTAAAGTCCTTATTTCATAGTTAAATATATTATTATCTTATTTAATCTTATGTACTAAGATATGAGTTGATACGTAAGGGAATCCCTTAAAAAATTTGTAGATGAATAGCCTACAAGACTAGAGCCAAACCGTCTCGTACCGGTTATTCAGCACTATTATAGCTTTCTCTGATTTACACTTGGATAACGCCCGTCTTGAATTCGTCAATATCCGGATTATGATTGGCACATTTTATCGCATGCGAAATCCGAGCTCTTGTCTCGACAGGATTGATAATACCATCCACCCACAGGCGTGCTGCCGCATAGCGCACATCCGTTTGCTTATCATAACGTTCGCTTATTTCTTTCATAATCTCCTGCTCCTCTTCTTCTGTAATCTCTTCTCCCTTCTTTTCTAATGATGATACACGAATCTGGGTCAACACCTTGGCGGCCTGGGTCCCGCCCATCACCGCAATTTGGGCAGAAGGCCACGCATACATAAACCGCGGGTCGTAAGCACGTCCGCACATGGCATAATTTCCGGCCCCGTAACTATTTCCAATTACAATGGTAATTTTGGGCACTGTGCTGTTGGATACGGCATTTACCATTTTGGCTCCATCCTTGATGATGCCGCCGTGCTCGCTGCGTTTGCCAATCATAAAACCGGTAACATCCTGTAAAAAGACAATCGGCACCTTTTTCTGATTGCAGTTCATCACAAAACGAGCTGCTTTATCGGCCGAATCGGAATAGATGACACCACCGACCTGCATCTCTCCCTTTTTGGTCTTGGTTATCTTTCGCTGGTTAGCCACGATCCCTACGCTCCAACCGTCCACCCGTGCATAACCGGTAATCAGCGTTTGCCCGTATCCTTTTTTGAACTCTGTAAACGAGTCTTCATCCACAATACATTCCAGTATATTGTGCATATCATAAGGTTTTGTACGGTCGTCGGGGAAAAAATCGAAGACATCGGTAATATCGCGAGCCGGTGCAACGGGATCTTTGCGATTGAATCCGGCCTTCTCAAAAGGCCCCAATTTATCTACCAGGTCACGAACCGTTTCCAGGCATTCTTCGTCATCTTCCATTTTGTAGTCGGTAACCCCGCTTATTTCGGTATGTGTGGTAGCACCGCCGAGCGTTTCGTTGTCTACGTCCTCTCCGATAGCGGCCTTGACCAGGTAGCTGCCTGCCAGAAATACGCTTCCGGTTTCGTCCACAATAAGAGCTTCGTCGCTCATAATTGGAAGATAAGCCCCTCCGGCTACGCAACTGCCCATAATGGCTGCAATTTGAGGGATACCTTTGGCACTGAGTACGGCGTTATTGCGAAAAATACGTCCGAAGTGTTCTTTATCGGGAAAAATTTCATCCTGCATGGGCAGGTAAACGCCGGCAGAATCCACCAGGTACAAAATGGGCAAATGATTTTCCAGGGCAATCTCCTGGGCTCGCAAATTCTTTTTAGCCGTAATGGGAAACCAGGCACCCGCCTTTACCGTAGCATCATTTGCAACAATCACACAATCACGGCCCGATACGCTTCCAATGCCCGTTACTACCCCGCCGGAGGGGCATCCGCCTTCATCCTCATACATTTCGTAGCCCGCCCAGAGTCCAAGCTCATATAAGCGTGAGTCCTCATCAATCAGCATGTCTATACGTTCGCGAGCCGACAATTTACCTTTCTTATGTAATTTCTTAACACGTTTTTCGCCCCCGCCCTTTTTGATCTCCTCTTCGGTCTCGTTGATTTGTCGTATTAATGATTTTAGATCAGTCTTGGTAGAAATATTATCTTCTGACGAACTCATAAAGCTGAATTTTTTTTATAATAATAGATTGGAATTCTATAGCGTTTTGATAATAAATAAATTCTCGATCACTAAACAATCGTTGTGTTTATTTCGATTCAAGTTCCTTAATTTGCACTTTAAAATACAGTGTTCAATCCCAACTAATTACACAAAACGTGAAAATCCTTAAAAGATCTCTGACGGCGTCACTGCTACTTGTATTTATTCTGGGTTTGGCTCCAAACCTGATGGCCCAGCGCAATGTCAATTACCGCCAGCTGGCCATGAAAAACCGGCAAAATCCGATTCATTTTGATTTCATAGTTCTGCCCGGTGATAATGATTCCACCCTTACTTTCGCCTCGGTCTTTAGTCTTTCATATAATTATCTGCCGTTTAAGAAAACACAATCACCTACCGAAGACAAGCAGTATTATAGTACGGTAAGTTTAAATATGGAAGTTTTTCATTCTGATAAGTCGAGACTGCGTAAGCGAGATAGAGATGATGTGTCTGTGGAAGGACTTAATCTAGCCGGTCGATCTTTTTGGGCCGATACGGCCTATGCTAAAGACTACGATCAAAGTGAGTCTAAAGATGATTTTTTAAAAGGATATATGAAAGTACAGGTACCGCCCGGTATTTACAGCTATGTACTGCAGATGAAGCGCGGCGAAGAGACCGATACCCGCCTTTCGCACGTACAGACCCGTATGCTGGAATCCTATAAAGACATGAAATACGGTAATGTGATCTTTGGAGAAAAAATAACAACCAAGGGGTCTAATACCGAGCTGAGAATTTCCGATATGGGATCGAATGTAAAGTACGGTAAGGACTTCTATGCGCTGGCCTATATTCCCAACTATGATTCCAAGGCAAATTATACGCTTCATATTCACCGCCTGGATATTGCAGACCGGGACACCAGCAGGAAAAATGAAGTCTATTCAAAAAAACTCGCTGACAGCGATATTAGAACAAGTTTAAAACCCACTTTGGACAGCGATGCAGAGGGAACACTGATTAATTTAAAATCTTCGGATAACGGGTATGCTTATGCGATGGTTAAGATTCCAAATAGCAATTTTCCCAACTCCGCTTACCGATTCACCATTCAAAAAGAAGACGCAAATATGCCGGTAACCCGCAGCATGTTCCGGTCTATCTGGGTGGATATGCCCACAAGTTTACTGAATCTGGACACGGCGATCGACATGCTGCATTTTATTACCGATAAAGAAACGATCAAGCAAATTTCCAGCGGTTCCCGGGCAGAACGTGAAAAGAAATTCCGTGAGTTCTGGAAGAAAAAAGACCCCACGCCCAATACTGAATATAATGAGTTGATGGCCGAATACTACCGGCGCATCGACTATGCTTACAAACACTTTACCACCGAAAATACGGTAGGATATAAAAGTGACCAGGGCGAAGTCTATATCAAATACGGTCCCCCGCAAAATATTCAGCGTAAATTCCCGACCAATGGTCCCACTACAGAAATCTGGACCTACCCGAATCGAACCTTTGTGTTTAAAGCTACATCCGGCTTTGGGGATTTCAAACTGGTTTCAGGAGAAACAAAGTAGTTAAATCGAATCTAGTAAGTATCGTTAAATATGCATCAACGAATTGCCATCAGCAGCGGAGATTATAATGGCATTGGAATGGAGGTCATCCTTAAAACACTTGCCAATCGATCGTTGGAAGGTGTGACGCCCATTATTTT
>DATFLI010000308.1:0-31980 GCA_035267805.1 Balneolaceae bacterium
TTAGCCTATTTTATTCAAGAGAGACCATGAATTATTACTTATATTTACTTCGATCTAAGAGAAAGGAGACATATTATAGTGGGGTGTCAAATGATCCGGAGCGGCGGCTTTTATTTTACAATAAATCAGACACAAAAAAGCATATGTTCAGGTACCGACCCTGGCAGTTGATATTGTGTCAAGCTCTTCAATAAACTCGAACAGCCAAACTGGAAATAGAAGAGAAACCCGAAACATAATCTGTTTAAGTGGCTAAGAGTTTAGAAAGGTGAGAAGTAGATTCGTTCAATCAAAGACTTTCATTTTTGTTATAATACAGTTGGATTAAAGTCTATAAATAAATGTGTCCTAATTACTCCAATAAGATAGAAGAATAAATGCGTGTTCCCAGCATCCGTATTACGATAATAATCATTGCCATTATTGCCATAAATCAACTGTCCGGTTGTACCTCAAGATCAGATTGGGATAAAGCTAAACAGGCCGGTACCTATGAGTCGTATCAAAACTATATCAACAGGAATCCCGGGGGAGAGCACCTATCGGAAGCCCAAAAGCGTGCGGACTCCCTTTATTGGAAATCCATTGCCGGAGATACTGTTTCGGCCCCGTTTAAAAGGTATCTGGAAAAATTTCCAAAAGGCCAATTTCGGACAAAAGCGGAGACTAAAATTGACCAAATGAAACAAGCTCAGGCCGGTAATAAGAAAACCAAAGCGCGTGTCACCGGAAATAACGTGATTATCCGAAGTGATCATACTACCTCATCCTCGTCAGCCGGCGTTGTTGCACATGAAGGAACGGTCGTTCAAATACTGGATCGATATACTTCCGGAAATAGTGACGAAGCCCTGTTAAAACGTGCTGTATCGGTTGAAGTAAATGGGGAACGCATCCGGCTTCCCAAAGGTAAAGCGATACGTATTCTGGAGGATCACCAGGATTCGGTGCAGGCCTCTTTTATAACGACGCAATTCGGCAGGGCCGAAGGAACCATTGATAAAAACGATATTGAAGCAATAGGTAGAAAAACCTGGTATAAGATACGCACGACTGATAATATTACCGGTTGGATTTACGGCAAGTTTATTGAAGAAATATAGACCGTAAAGCTCTTAGCAACATCAAACGTTTATTTTAGATATCATTTCAATATTCGAATAATTTTACTTTATGAGATTCATCTTTTTTTTGCTTTGCTTGTCATTGATAGGTTGTAATACCGATACCAAAGAATCACATGATAAGCCTAAAGTACAAGCTGCTACAAAGACTGATTCAACCCGTCATACTACCATGCCGAAAAATGCCTCTGTGAATCTGGTAACCGGACGTTTTGATTATCATAAGCGGGATGATTTCGTGCGCGTTGACGATCGTTATGCCAATAAAGAAGTATACCTGCAGAAAGAAACTTACCGGGCTTTTAAAGCGATGGCGGATAGCGCACAAAAGGACGGCGTACGGCTTATCATTGTTTCTGGTACACGGAACTTCTGGTATCAAAAATCTATATGGGATCGTAAATGGAAGCGCTCAAAAAAATCAACTGATTTGGCCAAAGCAAAAGAAATACTGCTCTTTAGTTCTATGCCGATGACATCCCGTCATCACTGGGGGACGGATCTGGATCTTAATAACCTGAATAATGATTGGTTTGAAGAAGGGAAAGGGAAGAAAGAATACGACTGGCTAAAAGCCCATGCCAATGACTTTGGATTTTACCAGCCTTACACCGATAAGACCCTGCATAATCGCCACGGCTATGAAGAAGAGAAATGGCATTGGTCGTACATGCCGCTGGCCGGTCCTTATTTGGATTATTATAACAAACATGTGACGAATGAGGATATTCACGGCTTCGAAGGCTCAGGACTTGCACCAAAAATTGATAT
Organism: Balneolaceae bacterium; assembly: GCA_035267805.1. Lineage (GTDB taxonomy): Bacteria > Bacteroidota > Rhodothermia > Balneolales > Balneolaceae > Fodinibius. The sequence continues at coordinate 1,896 of DATFLI010000308.1, forward strand.
GGTGGGTAATTATGTGAACGGTGTTTCAGAGAAAGTGAAGGACTATAGATGATTTTACACTAGAGCCGGCCGACTTTAATAAACAACTGATGCTAATTGATTTTTAAAAGCAGTACTAAAGATCGAGAGGATTATCTGCTTGACCTGAAGATCAAAAAGAATGATAAGAAGCCTTTCATAAAGTAAGAATACGTAAGTTAAATTTGACCAAACGAGGATAAATATTTTGGAAGTTTAATTTTAAATTCTACATTTGTAGAAATTATATTAAAATTCTTGAGAAGACAGTGCAATTACCAAGAGCCGAAGAAGAGCTGATGCAGCATCTGTGGAAGCTGGAAAATGCTTTCATGAAAGATCTGCTTGAAGAATACCCTGATCCCAAACCGGCTCCCTCCACCGTTGCCACTTTAATTAAACGTATGACCGAGAAAGGGTTTGTAGGTTATGAGCAAATGGGCCGGGCCCGGCAATATTACCCGTTGGTGAAGAAATCAGATTATTTTTCGAAACATGTAAACGGACTCATCAAGAAGTTTTTTAACAACTCGGCTGCCCAATTTGCCTCTTTCTTTACCTCAGAAACTGAGCTTTCTGAGGAGGAACTGAAAGAATTGAAAGCTATCGTTGAAAAAGAAATAGAGAGGAAAAACCAATGATCATCTATTTAATAAAATCTACGCTACTGCTGGGGTTACTTTTCGGCGTTTATAAGCTGTTGCTCGAAAATGAGAAAATCCATCGTTTCAACCGTTTCTTTTTGTTGTTCGCTTTAGCATTTGGACTCAGGGCTCCATTGATTTCTTTTGGTATTCACCCCGAACAGTCCATTGCAGGAATTAAGATGCAGCAAATGGAACGAGTGATTAATGCGCCGGCTGAGGCGGTAAGGAAATCGGTTGGATCAGTGATAACAGTTAAGCCTGATGCTTCCCGGGAAATAGCTCCGGTTACATCATCAGAGTCCGGATGGCCGATAAGCACCACGGATATGGTGCTTGGATTGTATGGATTGATCACCCTTTTCTTTTTTATTCGTTTTGCGGGTGGGCTCTTCAACATTCTGGGCAAAATAAAATCCGGAATCCATGAAAAAGCAGGCCCTGCCACTTTGGTATTGCTGGATGAGCCGACCACTCCCCAGTCATTTTTTTGGTTCATTTTTCTCAATAAAGATCAATTTGAATCCGGAGAGATTGAACCGGAGATCCTGGATCACGAAATGATGCATGTCTGCCGGCTCCATTCCCTGGATGTTTTAGTGATCGAGTTTCTGAAAGTTATCTTCTGGTTTAATCCGTTCATGTACCTTTACAAGCATGCGATTCAATTGAATCACGAATATATAGCGGATGAATCCGTAGCCGGTAAGGTTACATCGGCAAGTGACTACCAAAAAATGCTGATCCGGGTCTGCGCCGGAAATAAACCAATGCGTACCACCAGCAGCATTGACTACTCATTGACTAAAAAGCGGCTGCGCATGATGTTTCGAACTCACTCACGACTACGATCCTGGTCAAAGACCGTCCTGCTCTTGCCTCTGCTGGCGTCGCTTACCCTTGCGTTCTGCAGCAAGAAGATGGTTTATACTATTTCAGATCTTGTTCCCAGTAAAACATATAATGTTCCGGAACTTCATTTTGATGGCAAACGCTCTGAAGAGCTTGGAAAGCCTTTGGCCACGTATTATACTTCTTCCGGAGAATCTTTCACCGGAACTCAAAATGTATACTATACCCAGAATGACAGCCTGTATATGAAACTTTATTTTAAAGATGGGATCAATACCGGGTCTCTCATGCATAGAGATGGAAATGTCATTCGACAAAAGCATGGCAGGTATCTAAATGGACCATATACTAAGGAAATATATGTCAATGGGGTCTTGGTTTATCAAAATATTCCGCCAACTGAAAGTGAAGATGGAATCGGGCACCTTCGTGGATGGTACAAAAACGGTCAGCTTTCAGTTAAAGTCTCCTATACCGGAAATCAGATGTACCAGGGAATCATGACATCCTATGACAAGGATGGGAATATTATCAAGCAGGAACGGTATAAGGATGGAAAATTGGTGAAAAGGATAAAATAATGAAGGGATGTGAGTATGAAGGCAGCGAACCCTTGTATCAAGAGCTGTTTCAGGCCGGAGGTGAAAAGTGCTCCATACAGCTCTTCTGAAGTTCCCTTTAACTATCCACTAAAGCCTTTTAAGGTACCTAATTTTTTATATTTACAATTTTTAACAGATATAATACTCTTAAATCTGTTATTATTCTTTTTTAAAGGACGTCATTCTCATATGACGTAAACTCTCTCTTTTGGCCTCACCCTTGAAATAGGTGGGGCTAATTTATTTTTTTCAGGATTATCCCTATTTCTTCAATCCGGTGGATCACCATTACGACTGCTTAAAATCCGGGTCCTTCGTAGGAAACTGGATATCTTCCGGTCCGCTTATCCTTTTAATTTTGCTGGGTATAGCCTATTCGCCCAAAAGGGGATACCCTTTATAGCAGATGGCCGGCAGTCTTTTTTTGAAGCTGTTCTCACCGGTTACAAGAATAAAATTATAATCCATTAATACTTATCCGTAAGAGTAAAAAAATATTTGACTTATAGGTATGTTATTTTAAATTAAATAATGTATTTATTCACTTTAGGCAGTGAGAGACTCAAAATAATAAGGGAAACGTTTGCAAATAAAGTTGGATATCTATTTAGGGAGTCGTTACAAACTGGAATCATTCCTAAGTTTTTTGTTTAAAAATTCCACAGTTAAGATTAATGAATCCCTGCATTCACGCTTTATTAATAATGCGATAGCATTGGTTTATTCAGTTGAGAAAAAATGAATAACCTGATGTGATTCAGGAGTGATATACAATAAAAGGTAGGGAAATCGGAACGTTAAAAACGAGTAAGTCATGAGATGTGTGCGTACGCGGGGTGTTCTAGTTGCTTTAATCGGCATTTTTTTGATATCAAGTGAAACATTTGCCCAGCAGGAAGGCGGTCCTGAATGTGATGCCGGCAAGATTCTGGCCAAGGACAAAGATTTTAAATACAACAGGAGTTCTCTGCATCTGGTACTAATCGAATCGGAAAGTTTTCCTCGCAAGAAGGTAGTTATGGATTCATGGGAAAATTACCCTTTTCCCGATAAGTATGACAAACTTGATGTGAATCTGACTGCTTTTGATCCTGCCAAAATACCATTGAGTGACGAAGAAATAAGAGACGCCGGTTATTCCACCAATCCCAGTGATTTGGAAATGAGGCTTAAAGATATTACCGCGGGAATCTACGACCCGAAAGATAAATTAATGCCTCTTAAAATTGAAAAGGTAATCAACAAAACGCATCTGGCCCGCCAACTGGTGGCACAATGGTTTGATTTGGGGGATGACAGCACATTCGATATGCAATTGGTGCAAGACAGGGGATATTATAACGCAACCGAGATGGAGGCCGCGATCGCCAAAAAGAGTGTTCGCGGATTAGCTTCGCTGGCCGATGCGGGAGAAGAGCTCATCAATAACACCTTCGTTGTTTTCTCGAAGCTCTACTTTACACCGAATGAGCCAGTAGCCAAATTATTTTATCAGAAAGCATTGTCGGATGCCGGTAAAATCGGCAATGTGTTTGCCCGAATGGTGGCAAAAAAAGCGGCGAAAGCAGCCTATAAAAAGGCAAAAAAGGGATACAGTGTCTGGACATTATCCTGGTTGTACAAATTGGTGTGGAATCCCACGATTGCCAATACTTTTTATCAAACGATGTGGACTGATCCAAAGGCTTTCGAGAATTCCGACATTTTTAAAATGGAATATGTCGGCCGGCAGGGTTCGCGGAGTTTGGTCACCTTTTCGTTGACCAAAAACAGAACGGAGAATGAGATTATCGATGTAGCAACGGTTCGGAATATTGATAACACCTTCGCAAAACTCCAGAAAGAATACGATGTATTTAAACCCAAAGTACCGGTATTAACTTCTCAACCGTTAACGGCCCAAATCGGTATGAAAGAGGGCCTGGAAGGGGGCGAGCAATTCGATGTTCTCGAGATGTCGGTAGATTGCGATACTTACCGAACCCAATATGATGTCGTAGACCGGGTGAGAGTTGATAAAAGCATGGTTTGGGATAATCGTTATAAGGCCGGATTGGAAGAAAATACCTCATCATTAGATGCTACTCATTTTACCGGCGCAAATGGTAAGGTAGCAGTTGGAATGTTACTTAAACAGATAAAATAACTACGTTCATATGAAAACAAATAAAATACTCCTATTACTCACTATACTGATAATCTGTTCGTGTTCCGGTACGTCAAACGTACGTAAAGATAGCAGCAACGTTGATGAATGGCGCTACGACATTGAAGCACAGGATACGGGCATTCAAGGCACTTACCTGGTAAAGGTCTGGTCTTATGCCGAAGATCCGGATGTGGCTATAAATATGGCACCCAAAGATGCGGTTCATGGCATTCTTTTTAAAGGATTTCCACGGAATAAAAGAATACCCGGTCAAGACCCATTAATTCGCGACACAAAAACCAAGACCGAAAATGCTGCATATTTTTCGAATTTCTTCGCAGATGGCGGTCCTTATCTGCAATATGTCACCTTAACAAATTCGGGAGCAATTTTACCGGGCGACCGACTTAAGGTTGGGAACGGCGATAATACCATGTATAAAATTGGGATGGTAGTATCCGTTAATGTGGCCGATTTGAGAAAACATCTTGAGGATGACGGTATTATTGAACCGTTAAATGCCGGGTTTTAGTTTTTCCGGGGGATTCACATCATCACTATAAATTCATCATCAATAGACATATGAAATCTTTTGAACTAAGTAAGCTAAAAGCGCTTACAATAATAACAGGAATATTTTTTCTTTGCTATGAACCCGCTTATTCACAGGCCAGAAAACCTACTCTTATGGTTGTTCCTAGTGATGTATGGTGTAATCAGCACGGGTATCTGATGGAATTCGACAATCAGGGAGTTACAGAACGGGTACCTGATTACCAGCGGGCGTTACAGGAAAATCCAAATTTATTGATGGTAATAAGTAAGCTCAATGAGCTTATGGCTGACCGCGGATTTCCATTGAAGGATCTTGAAAGTTCTCTTCGGTCGTTAAAAATGCAGTCCGCAGAAGATAACATGCTGACCAATGATAGCGGAGGGCAATTGGCCGAAAGTCCGATTGATGCCCTCAAGAGAGTCGCCCAAGCAGATATTTGGATGCAAGTTACCTGGACGTTAAACCAACAGGGGCCAAAGCGTTCAATATCCTATGTTTTGAGGGGATTGGATGCATATACCAACAAACAAATTGCAGGCGCCTCAGGTACTGGTAAACCGTCTTTTTCGGTAGAATTGCCCGTTCTACTGGAGGAAGCTGTTGTTGCTCATCTCGATAAATTTAATAAACAGCTGCAAAATTATTTTGACGATATGTTTGCTAAGGGACGCGAAGTCGCCTTGAGAGTCCGTGTATGGAATAATTGGGACCACGATTTGGAGGATTATTTTGGCGATGAAGATCTATCTGAAATTATTGAGGACTGGATGTACGACAACACAAAACAAGGGAGATTCAGTACCACCATCGCAACCGAAAATCAAATGTTCTTTGAGCAGGTTAGAATACCGTTGTTTGATGATCGGGATCGAGCAATTGATACCCGGCGATGGGCGCGGGACCTTCAAAAATTTCTTAGAAAAAAATATGCTATTGAAGCAAAATTAATGATGAAAGGGCTGGGACAAGCGCAGCTCGTTTTAGGGGAAAGATAAAAAGGAGAAAATCATGAATATATTACTCGGGATGTTATTGACTGTTTTTATAAGTTTTAGCGGTGTAAAAAATGCACCTTATCCACCTGACGATTCTTCGCATGTCTTTCTAAATGCATACTTGCCGGAACAAGTTGAGCAATTATCGCCGATTGTTCGTGCCAACCTGAAAAATAAGTTGAATCAAATTACTGCATTAAACGGGGTAAGCGGCAGTATGATAAATCAACGATTTATTATAACGGCAAATATTAATGTCCTTAGCAAGGATATTATTCCGACAGCACCGCCACAACATGTCTACACAATAGAAGTCAGTTTTTATATCGGGGATGGCATTGACGGCAAACTGTTTGCTAATTATTCCAAAATGATTAAAGGGGTGGGTCGTTCCGAGACCAAAGCATATATTTCGGCATTACGCAATATCAAGGTTCAGGATCCGTCCATTGCCCGCTTTGTGGCAGAGGGAAAACAAAAAATTATCGAATACTACATCTCTGAGTGTGGATCGATTTTAAAAGAGGCCGATATGATGGCCAATCAGCGAAATTACGAACGGGCACTTTATATGCTTGTGGGCATCCCGGCAGCCACGGGCAATTGTTATAACAGAGCAGCGGATCGCGCCGCTGCCATTTATAAAATAAAGATTAAAAATGAGTGCGAAATGAATCTGTCTAACTCAAAAGTAGCTATGAACAATGGGAATTGGATTCAGGCGATTGCTTTACTCAGTGGATATACCTCGGATATGCCATGCTATGATAAAAGTCGAGCCCTGATGAAAGAAATTCAGGATGCCAGGTATGCATCTTATTTGGGAAAAGCGAAAGCTTACTGGGCGGATCGTGATTCTCGAACAGCTGCCTACTATTTGGCAAAAATTCCAATAAATTCGAATTATAACACTGAAGCACAACAATTGATCAGCGAAATCGGATCAAATCTGGATGAAAAAGCTGAAAGAGACTGGAAAATCGAATATAATAAGTCTCTTCACGAGGAGAAGTCAAAAAAAGCTGACAGTAGAAATTCCCGGCAGTGGTATCAATTCATAGCCGTTAGAAATATTGCTACTTCTTATGGTATGCATCAACAAACCCAAATCGTTTACAATACAAGTAGTTGGTGGTAAAATTTGATGGCCGGCTTATATCATTTGCCAACCTGTACGATTCCGGCTGCTAGTGCAAATGTTTGGATTAATTTGCGTTATTGGGAGGCACACATCGACGGAGACCGGGAATCCACTTATTCAGCCCGGCTTGTTACCGGCAACCCCTCGAGGTTTTTGGATAGGGTTTTTGTGAAATGGCAATAGAAACGGAGAGGATTGCTTCATTAAGTTCTCAGGTAAATTCGTCTGATTTTCAAAAGAATTCCCAAAATAACATGAGGTTATAATTTATTTTCTCCGAAAATAATGGTGGGTTTTTTAATCAGGGTTTTTCCGTTAACTGTAACGGTCACTGTTACGTTCTCAGCGGTGTCATCGGTTATACTGGTTTCATAAGTACCGGGGGTAGTGGATTCGATTACCGGTCCATGTATAGCGTTTCCAGTCAATTGTAAACTAAAATTTATATTTGTTAATCCACTCACCGGATTCTCGTAAGCATCGGATAGCTTTATCGTCACGGTGGACGCGTCTGTCCCGTTCGACAGGTGCGGGGAGGTGGCGGTTACACTTGATGTAGAAATATCTACCGGGCCGCTTGTTACTTCGAAGTTATTGGAACTACCGTCTATTGCCCCGTCTGAGGCACTTATTATTTGATTGCTTCCCGCTTTTGTTACAGAAACGGTTGAAGTTGCAACTCCATTTACAAAGGATACATTGGTTGGACTGATAGTCCCGGCTGTAGTGCTGAGGCTGGCGGTACCTGAATAACCCGTTGCCGTGTTACCATTTGCATCCCTGGCAATGATTGTAATTCCAAATCCGCTGCCGGCCATTTGTGGGCTATTAATTTCCGAAAAAGAAAAACTGTCTGCAGGGCCGGGTTCGGCAACAGCACTAAAGGTTATTGAATTACTAACTCCTCCGGTTGTTGCTTCGACCCGATAGGTTCCAGCTATATTTCCCAGTTTAAGTACGGTAGAAGCTTGACCATTTGGGTCACTTGAGACAGAAGTTTTACTCAAACTCTGTCCCGTTGCCCCATCGGGAATCTGGCTAATAGTAAAATCAACGGCTTGCCGGTTTACGGCATTTCCGTAAGCATCAAGAATCCCGACAACGAATGGATTATTTAAGTTTGCACCGACGATACCGGTTTGCCCATCGCCGGAAACAATTAACAACTGAGCAGCTTCTGCATTTTTTATTTCGAATTTACCGGAACTTGCAGTAAGTGGGTTATGACTAAAATTAAGTATGTAATCTTTTTGTGCTTTCTCAATAATCAGGTTATTAAAAATGGCTGTGCCGGTTTCATCGGTATTATTTGTGGTTATGCTACCTGGAGAAAAACTGTTGGTGTTGAGTGAAACATTAACCGGAGTTCCAACAACTGGATTCCCTTTGGCATCAGTCACTAGCACCGAAGGTGAGGGACTAATTGCTTGGCCGGCGGTCGTTGAAGTCGGTTGCTGAATAATCTTCAGTGAAGAAGGAGGGCCGGCTACAAAGGTAATCGTTGCAGTCTCATTAAGGGTTACTCCATTAACAGTTACTGTTAGAGTTACTGATTGGGCTCGATCATCGGTTATACCGGTTTGATATGTTCCACTTGAAGTTTCATTGATAGGTTTGGCTTTGGCTTCTCCGGTTATTTGTAAATTAAAATTCGAGTCGGATAATCCACTGATGACGTTTCCGTAGGCATCGGTTAATCTGATGGTTACCGTCGAAGCGTCTGTGCCGTTGGCGGTGTGTGGAGAGGTGGCTGTTACGCCGGACGCAGAAGCACTGATTGGTCCACTGGTCACGGCAAAGTTATCAGAATATATACTGATTGTGTTAATCTTGAAATTCAATTTATAACCGCTTTGAGCTGATTCAATTATCAGTTTGTCAAAAGTGGCTATGCCCGCAGCATCCGTATTCACTGAGGTAACACTGCCGTCGGCGAAATTACCGGTATTCAGTGTTACAGCGATCCCTGCTCCGCTAACGGGGTTGTTATTGGCATCTCTGACCTGCACTTGTGGGGTAGGAGTTATCATCTGACCGGCTGTGGTGTTAGTCGGTTGTTGGGTAATTACCAGCGAAGCAGGTGGACCTGCTACAAAGGTGATGATGGGATTGTTTTCCAGTTTCGTCCCGTTTGCGGTTACTGTCAGGCTCACTTTTTCTGCGGTATTGTCAGTTATGTTGGTCCGGTAAATGCCGGCGGTGCTCGTCTCAATGACTGAACCGGCAATGGCATTGCCGGTCAGGCTCAATGTAAAGGCAGAGGCCGACAGTCCGCTGACGGGGTTGCCGTAAGTGTCGTTGAGTTTGATGGTTACCGTCGCGGCGTCTGTGCCGTTGGCGGTGTGTGGAGAGGTGGCTGTTACACTGGACGCAGAAACACTGATGGGACCGCTGTTTACATTGAAGTTGTTGGACGTGCCGGTGATACCTCCGTCGGTAGCGGTGATTGTCTGCCCACTCCCGGCTTTAGTGACTGTAACGGTTGGGGTGGCAATTCCATTGGTAAAAGATACGCTGGCTGGGCTGATTGAACCTGCACCGGTACTCAAATTTGCGGTGCCATTATAGCCCGTTGCCGTATTACCCCTGGCATCGCGAGCAGTAATTGTAATCCCAAAGCCGGAACCGGCAGTTTGGGGACTGTTGATCGTTGAGAAAATAAAAGCGGATGTGGCACTTGCCGATACGATACTCGAGAAGGGACTTCCGCTGATATTTTGGCCTTCCAGTTGTATGGTGATCTTATCCGTGCCGGAATTCCTGGGAGTATAGCTAGTTTGGTATACCCCGTTACCCTGATCCGAAATGCTGGTAAATGCAGTCCCCGCGTTGGGACCTGAAAATACATTTACTGACAGTTTACCCGCTACGCCGCTAATACGGTTACCGAAAGCATCGGTTACTATAATATTAATTGCAGTAGGCTCACCGGCTGCACCGTTAGGTACGGATGCTGTAGTTTGCCCGGGGTTAGCAGCAGCAGGGTTAACCGTAAATGTATTGGAAATAATATTGTCTGAAATTCCTGCTGCATCAAATACCAGCCGGTATTGCCCTTGTGTATTTATGACCAGATCATCAAAAACGGCCAGGCCGGATCCTTCAGTGACAGTGGTTAGTGTTCCCTTGTTGAAGGTATAATTATGCTCATCGCTGACGGTCACCTCTATGCCCTTAACAGGATTGTTCTGAGCATCTGTAACCAAGATAGTCGGAGGTCCCTGTATTGGATTTCCTGCTTCGGAAGTTTTTGGCTGCACATTAATTATTACTTTTGCCGCAGAATTGGTAGTAACAGTACTCGTGAATGGGCTGCCGCTTATATCTTTACCGTTAAGCTCAATGTCGATCCGGTCGGTACCTGAATTTTTGGGAGAGTAGCTGGTTCGGTATACGCCATTGCCATCATCTGTAATCTTGGAAAATTTAGACCTTACGTTTGCTCCTGAAGTAATATTAGCCGACAGATTACCGGCTACACCGCTGACCGGATTACCATATGCGTCAGCTACTAAAATAGTAATTTTGGTAAGATCCCCGGCAATACCGTTGGGTACCGTGGCGGTAGTCCGGGTCGGATCGCCGGAAGCCGGGTTTACCGTAAAAGTATTGGATAGCACTTCTCCGGTCATACCCATTACTTTAAAGATCAATTTGTAGCTACCTGCGGTATTGATTACCAAGTCATTAAATGAAGCCTGCCCGTCAGATCCGGTGGTTACAGTCAGTGTGCCCTCGTCGAAAGTATAGTTTCCCTGTTCTGAAACCTTCACTTCTATTCCGTTGATTGGAGCGCCCTGGTTATTTGTAACCCGGGCGGTTGGCGGGCCAGAAATGCTTGTGCCGGCTATTGAAACACCCGGTTGCCGGGTAATTATTAAAGCCGATGGAGTAATTTCTTCAAATACTGCAGTGATACTTTTGTTTGTATCTATTACCACCGTAGTCGGGTTTTCGCTTCCGGTTAAATCTCCTTTCCATTGTTTAAAAGCCCATCCTTCCGCGGGTTCGGCTGTGAGCTTCAGGGTTTTAATTTGTGATTGTTTGGGGGCCTGTACAGGTGCGGAACTGTAGGAACTTGTCGCTTTTTCTTCTTTGGTATTATTATCCCCGGAAAATTTTTGTTTTGGGATTTTTACTAATTCTTCCTCCGTGGATGTGGTAGCCGGAGATGCAATTTTACTGCCAGTATTTAAAGATTTGCTCTGGATTTCTTCGGTAGTGACCCTTCCTTGTCCTTCGACCTGTATATCCAATGAAAAATCATTTCGAACAAATCGTGCATTAATATTTTTGTCCCCGTCAACCAGTAAAGAATCCGGGTTTTTTTTACTTTCAAGATCTCCTTCCCATCCGTCGAAAACCCATCCCTCATTGGGAAAGGCTTGAATCTCAATTTTCGATCCGCTTAAAAACTGGCCGGAAACCGGTTTAACAGTCCCTCCATCAGTGGGATTACTATTTATCTGGAGCACATAGGTTTCTGGAATCGCTTTATCAAAAGAGGTATTAGTCGAATCACAACTAAATAAAAAAATAACGGTACCGAATATGATTAAGAGTTGCTTCATCCTGATTAATCTCCCTTTAATCAATATATACTTTCTATCTCCCTGTTTTTTATTAATTTAAATATGCACTATTTATTATTTAAATTAATTAAAGAATCTTAATATTTGTAAGCATCATATATGCATTTTTAATGTTTAGAATATTCTATTCGATATTAGCATAAATCAAACATTTTGAATTCGTATTATTGGTTAAGTCTTTTATATTAAGGAATCAATTTTAACCGAGAGACAACTTAAAGTGAGGTTGGCCTATGAATTATAATATCGAAGAGCGTTATAATTGTATCATTTTTGAATTTAGCGGTAATTTGATGGGAGGCCCGGATGCAACCAAATTTAACGATAAGTTACACGAGCTTATTGATAAGGGACAGACAGAGATTATTGCGGATGTAAGCAATGTGAAGTTTATGAATTCCTCTGGTTTGGGCATTTTGATTGGTGGCCTTACGACCATGAGAAATGCTGGCGGTGACCTGCGTATTGCGGGTGCTGATAAGCGTATTGAAAGTTTACTGATGGTTACAAAGTTAATAACAGTTTTCAATAGTTATCGTACAGTTGATGAAGCTGTAAAATCATATCAAGAAGGGGAAGATTAATTCTTCTTTATTTTTTCGAAAAGGGCGGTAAAACCGCCCTTTTTTATTTAGATAAGCCCTTTCCTGCTGATCCTTCCGTTTAGATTGTATTAGAAAATTTAGACGCTCATCTATCATTATCCCAATAGTATATGACGGTTCCATTTGTTGGAAACCTGAGAGCATGGGTTTCGTATGAGTGGCAAGTTCTATCCTCAACAAGGATATTTTTATCATCTTATTTTAAATATCAGCAATATGATCAAAAAAATTGTAGCCATTTTTCTATGGGTATTAATTGCCGTATTACAAGTAGATGCCCAATCCAATAAGGAACTTAAAGCAGGGGCTTACCAATTGTTTAATAATTTCTATGGACATTACAATTGCAAAGGTGGGAATGCGAGGGGACAGAATATCTCTGCGGATGTTTCATTTTCACCTGCATTGGAAGGTAATGCCATGGTATACGAACATATTGATCATCCTCCGCTAAAGGCGCATTCTAAAGCAATATGGAGTTATGATGCTGTATCAAAAAAATTAGTTTCTCTATCGGTGAGCTCAATTAAAGATACCACCCTTACATTTTCGACCTTATTGGTAAGCGACAGTTGGTCGCCCGATTCCTTGCTGTTTAACGCAGATACATTAGTTGCGCCTCCATTCAGACCTAACAGGTTTATCTATGAAAAGACAGGTAAAAATTCTCTTAGAATGACATGGCAAGTCAGGAAGGAAGGTCATTGGGTAATGGGAGATTATTTACGATGTGAAGAAGTCCATCAATGAATCATATTCTCTTTTTAGTAAAGAAATGGTAAGAAAGATATTCGGATCGCTCTAATTATGTAAAAAGCTTAAAATTTAACCCGTTCAGAAACACTGGAGGCAGATTACCCGGGATGGAGCTTAAATCCCGTTGCCTGTTTAAACCCCGTTTATTACGTTAGTTATCTCGATAGGCGCTTTAACTAATTATTTAACGAAAGGGATCATTTTATGGACAGGAAAGATTTTTTGCAGATTGGAGCTTTGGGCAGTGCAATGGCCGGAATGAGTATGCTAAGTGGCTGTAAACCCAATAAAAATGGAGAACAGTCGTCATTAAAGCCAGGCGCATTTGAACTGGATGAAATTACTGTTGCTGAGCTCCAAAAGGGGATGAACTCAGGTAAGTATACGGCAGAATCTATTACACAACTTTACCTGGATCGTATTGACGAAATCGATGCAGCGGGGCCAACATTGAATACGGTAATTCAAGTGAATCCCGAGGCATTGGATATAGCTCGTAAGCTTGATAAAGAACGCGCGCAGGATAAGCTGCGCGGACCTTTACATGGAATCCCCATCATGATTAAAGACAATATTGAAACCGGGGATAAAATGATGACGACTGCCGGTGCGTTGGCACTGGTGGGGAACGTGGCGGAATCTGATTCATGGGTGGCTAAAAAGTTGCGTGAGGCAGGAGCAATAATTTTGGCCAAAACCAATTTAAGTGAATGGGCTAATTTCCGTTCTACCCGGTCTTCCAGTGGTTGGAGTGGCAGAGAGGGGCAAACTCGTAATCCCAATGTGCTTGATCGTAATCCCTGTGGATCGAGCTCAGGATCCGGTGCTGCTGCTTCCGCGAACTTATGTACCATAGCTATTGGCACCGAGACAAACGGTTCAGTAGTGTGTCCGTCGTCTTCTAATGGAGTTGTCGGGATCAAGCCTACCCTCGGACTTTGGAGTCGTGCAGGGATTATACCGCTGTCTCACAGCCAGGATACGGCCGGACCGATGGCACGTACCGTTACGGATGCTGCAATTCTCTTAGGAGCAATTACCGGCGTAGATCCGAATGATGAAGTTACCGCTCAAAGCAAAGGAAATTCTTATACTGATTACACCCAGTTTCTGGATAAAGAGGGCCTCAAAGGAGCCCGATTGGGCATCGCCCGCAATTTTTTTGGGTTTCATAAAGAAACTGATGATGTGATGAATGCCGCCATCGAGAAAATGAAGAAAGCCGGTGCCATAATTGTGGATCCGGCAAACTATGATCCCAAGGAAAAGATGGGAGATGCCGAATTCACGATGCTGCTTTACGAATTCAAAAATGGTGTAAATGAATATCTGAAAGGTGTAAATCCCGATGTAAAGGTGAGTACCCTGGCTGACATCATCGAGTTTAACAAGCAACACAAAGAGGAATCAATGCCTTATTTTGGCCAGGATATTTTAGAGATGGCCGAGAAGAAAGGCCCGCTTTCCGATCCGGAATATAAAAAGGCACATGCCAAAGTCCGGCGGATATCCCGGGAACAGGGCATTGATGCAACCATGAAAGAGCATAATCTTGATGCCATTGTAGCACCAACGGGAGGACCTGCCTGGACAACAGACCTGGTGAATGGTGATCATCCCGGCGGAGGAAGTTCGTCTCCGGCTGCAGAGTCCGGTTATCCTAATGTAACGGTTCCTGCCGGTTATATACACGATTTACCGGTGGGCATATCTTTTTTTGGCGCTCCCTGGACCGAGTCAAAGCTTTTAAAATATGCCTATGCTTTTGAGCAGATTACACAAGCTCGCAGGAAGCCTGCATTTCGTCCGAATGTGGGATTGCCGAGCCCAAAGACTGTTAGTGTTTAACTTGATTTAAAAGCAAGTATATCAAATGCCGAAAATTTAAAACTTGCGGCATTATTTTTAAACATATAACGGGTTAAGATTTTGGTCGATCAGATCTTCCAGCCCCAGATCACTCTTTCTATTTGGACTTCCCATTGAATCCCGAAACAGTTGGTTTCTCAAATCCATCAACAAATAAAAAAGGGTTACCTCCTGAAGAAGAGATAACCCTTTTAAATTCAAATAGGCGAATTTACACTTTACCAGTGTTTTTCCACTCCTGAATTTCCATCCGAATTTCTTGTGCTTTTTTCTTCATTGTCTGAAGAGTCTTGCGAGCACGTGTACCAGCAGCTTTATTGCCCTTTTCATAGAATTTATTGATGTCAGGTTCTAGCTGATCTAACAATTCACTCATTTCATCGTATCGGCTCATTATGTAACTCCGTTTGATTAGTATTAATATTAAAAATTTTTTCCGATGTAATTTATTAAAGCATCGAATGGTCGAATCTAGGTATATCGACTTGTTGTGTCAAGTAAAAAATGGCCTTTTTAACATATTGGATGGGTTTTTGGTCAAATTGACAAGAATTTATCACGTTAAAGCTTTCAAATTTGATCCTAGCAAAAAAAATTATCCAATGGCGATGGCGTGCTTCAGATCCGGGATTTCGTTAAAATCACGTGCGGTTACAAGCTGTATGGGGCGATATAGGGATGCAAATTCATCAGGTATTTGTTTTTCGCGAAATGAGGATTCCATCGCACTCCATTTTATTTCATGAGGCAAATCGGACTGGGTGAAAATTTCGGATTCATTTGATTTTGAGAAGATAAAAAGCTCATCAGCCTCAAGTTCTTCGGCCAAAAATTGTGCTAGCGTAGCCAAGTCAATAACCGCAGGACGTTGTGACTCAGCATCATAAATCAGAGTTGAAAGCAATAGTACCGACTGCCTGGGCAAAGTTTCGTAAAATGAATGGTCGAATTTCAGTTTCTTATCCTCTCTGGAAATAAAATTCCGCTGAAACGGGTTTATGCCCACAGTAGAAACCCCTTGATCCGCAAAAAGAGCTACCAGCCGATTATTCAGGTCCTTGACGCTACGAACAGTAGCCTCGTCACGCATCACCCCGGTTTGTATGATGCGTTCGGTGTACTTGCTATCTGAATGCACCAAGATGGATCTTACTTCCTTTTTTTCCTGTTGGAGGAATAAAGATTTAGCCAGGGTCGTCAGAAATACACCGTTATCCAGGTGTTCGTAGTCAAGTGCAGCAATGTAACGCATAAATGATAGGTAATGAATCTATTTGTTTGAAAGTGAGAATGAACTAAAACTATAGGGGAGAAGATCTTCGCTAAAATGGATTGATTCCGAATGATCGGCGTGATGAAGATGAATTTGCCGGTGTGGCATGTGCTCTATAATTACCTGTCGGCATGCACCACACGGACTGCTGAATTCCCCCTTGCGGGTATGGATATGTAGCTTGCTAAGCTTTTGTGCACCATAAGATAGTGCTTTGCTAATCGCTACCCGCTCGGCACAAAGTCCCATATTCCAGGCCGAACATTCTATATTTACTCCGCTGATATAGCCCAAATCCGTTTTTAGCAGAGCCGAAACCGGAAAGTTGGATTCTCCAACCACCGCAGCATCCAGCAGATCATCCAGCGTTTGATCGATATTGAGATTCTCATTCAGAGTTATCGAAGCAAAATTATTATCGGAAAGTAAATTCTCATCCAGTTGCCCGATCGTAATATTGAGTACATGTTCCCAGAATCGGATAATTTCTTTTTTGGGATCGGAGACGAACAGCTTTGCAGGTTTATGGCCTTCACTGAGACAACAAAAGAGGGCACTCTGCTCCGCATCGATACTCAGCGGGTAAGAAATATTTTCAATACGGCATCCCGGAAAATAATATCCCGATTCACTTTCGACAATTGCAACCGATGGATTGCCCGAATAGGGAGTATAACTGTTTTGTAAAAGTTTCTCAGTATCCATTAGTTGATAATTGATGAAACCACGGCATCGCCTACTTTGGAGCGAACCTGGTTTATGTTGTGACCAAAGGAGCGATGCGGATAAGTTCGATTTGTTAAAAGAATAATAGCTAAATCCCGTTTGGGATCGATCCAGTAGCTGGTCCCGGTAAATCCGAGATGTCCAAACGTTTTACTGCTGGTCAGCGATCCTGCCGTGCTGAATCCTTCGCTTTTGCGATCGAATCCATAGCCCCGGTTTGACCGTTTGGACTGCCGCTTGGAAAACATTTCTACAGTTGAGGGCTTAATATACTGCTTGCCGGCGTAAGATCCTTTGCTTAATAACATCTGACAATAGATAGCCAGATCGCCCGCGCTCGAAAATAATCCGGCATGACCGGCTACTCCATTCATATAATAAGCTCGTTCATCATTAACCTGTGCCTGCAATGTCTTCATGCGATAAGTGGTGTCGATCTCGGTAGGTGGAATACGATCGGTAAGCCAGCTTCCCACCTGTCGAGGATTAAAGAAGGTATTATGCATACCCAGCGGATAATAGAATTCCTTGCGTACATATTTGTCCAGGGATTGGCCGGTCACTTGTTCTACTATTTTGCCCAGCAAAATGAACCCCAGATCGCTATACACATATTTGGTACCTGGATCATTGATCAGCGGTTCGTGTTTGACGGCATTCACAATGGCTTTTTCTGTTTTTAAAGAATCAACATAAATCCGGAAAGCCGGTAAACCGGAATTGTGAAGCAGCAGGTTACGAATGGTAATTTGACTTTTCTTGCCTTTTCGAAACTCAGGAAAGAATTTACCTACTTTATCATCCAGATGGAGCTTCCCATCGTCAATAAGTTTCATCACAGCCGGTGTCGTGGCCGTTACTTTGGTAAGGGAAGCCAGATCATAAATTTCATCTTCTTCCACCGGTTTCAGCTTTTTGTATGTCTGGTATCCGAAGCCTTTTTGATAAGCGATGACCCCATTTTTAACAACGGCTACCACACCGCCGGGGAACGTGGAATCAAAAATAGCTTTGTGCATAATATCAGCCACTTTATGTAGCGAGTCCCGCGACAGGCCGGCGACCTCTGGTTTATCATACCGAAGCGCTGTCTGGGGCAGAGTGATTCCATCATTTATATCGTACATTCCGGGTATCCTGATGGGCAGACGACCACTGATTTTGGATCCCCCGAAAAGCGCAGGTACCACACTCCGAACTTGTCCCTCATGAGCTGACCAAGCCATGAGCTGCGCATCCGTATTCGGTAGATCCTGTACCACATACGGATTTCCAAACGCTATAAGTACGGATGGTTTATTTTTAGTCAGTTTTTTTAAGAAATTCAGATGATCTTTGCTTAACTGCACTTTTTCACCCGATTTTACATAGATAAACGAGCCAACGATAATCAGTGATGCTTGCTTGGCATCCTTCAGCATTTGTTCTTTTTCTTCCTTACCGGTGCGTTTGTCCAATACATGAAATATCACGCTGGGATGATAATCCTTCAAACGTTCTACAAATGAAGATCCGGCCGTTCCGCTTTCATCATCAGAGACTGAGACAACCATAATGTTGGGATAATCTGCTGCCCGAATAGGAAGGATGTCTCCATTGTTTTTGACAAGTGTCAGTGATTTTCGACTGATTTCATCTGCAATTAGCTGATGCTTGCGGGTATGAATCGTGCCGCTTAACGCATTAATATCAATATGATGATGTTTAAAAAGGCCTGCTTTCTTTTTCCATTCTAATAGTTTTCGAACCGACCGATCGATTCGGGATTCCGACAGTCGCCCGTTATGAACGGCTACCTCAACTTCATGGATGGCCGTCAAGTCATCGGGGCTCAGCAACATGAGGTCGGCGCCGGCTTGCAGGGCTTTTATGACTGCTTCTCCGGGCGAATAATTCGAAGAAATACCCTTCATTTCCAATCCGTCAGTAAAAACGGTTCCGCTGAATTTAAGGCTGTCCATCAGGATGCGATTGAGCACAGTCGAATCCATCGTGGCGGGAAGCCCGGGTTGTTTGCTTATTTTTGGGAAAGCGATATGAGCACTCATCATACTGCTGATATTATCCTTGACGGCCGAACGGAAGGGCACGAGTTCTACCGAATCCAGCCGCGCATAGCCATACCGGATTATTGGAAGAGCAAGGTGTGAATCGGTATCCGTGTCGCCATGTCCGGGAAAGTGCTTTCCGGTGGCAATGATCCCTTGCGATTGCACGCCATCAATAAATTGATTGCCATATTTGGCAACGGTATCCGGATCGCCTGAATAGGAACGGACATTGATCACGGGATTATCGGGATTGTTGTTAACATCCAGTACAGGGGCAAAGATCTGGTTGACGCCCAGCGCTTTGGCTTCGCGTGCCGTAATTTTACCGATCCAGTAAGCGTAATCGGGATGCTGGGTTGCCGCTACGCCCATAGAGGGCACGAAATTAGTCGCGCCTCTAACGCGCATTGCGGCGCCGTGTTCCATATCTTCTGTAATCCAAAGCGGAATTTTACTAATTTTTTGAAGTTTATTCGTCAGGATCGTCTGACCATATACATTCCCGCTAAAAAAAGTGATACCTCCAATGTGGTAATCTCGAATTTGTCGAAGCAGATCCTGGTAATCTTCGCTGTCATTACTTCTGAAATAGCCGTGGGCGCGAATAAAAAACAGCTGCCCGATCTTGTCTTTCAGAGACATCCCGGCAAGCAGTGAATCAATGCCGGCATTCGGGGCGATTTTTTGTTCCGGCTGGTTATGGGATGCGAGTCCAGGTTGATTATTTGAAAGCGTGTCAATTTGAGTGAGGATACTTTTCTGCTCTATGCTTTGTTGTTCATTCTCCGTAGCTTTTTTACTGGTCGAACAGCCTTGGAGAAGTCCAAGCCAAACGATAAAAAGGGGGAATAAATAATTTTTGGGGTGTAATAGTAACTTGGTATTAATAATCATGAATGAGGCAATAATAAAATTTATGCTAATCCTAAACGCGGGCTTAACTTAGGTTAAAGCCGCCCGTGAATCAAAGAAATTTGTTTTACTAAACTTGGTTTATTGTTCTGGTTTTTTCCGGGGAAGTTATCTGCAAAGCTTCTAATACAAGCATACAACGGGTGCCGAATCAAGTTCAGCATGGCACCGATTTTTACAAAACTTTTTAGTCACTTGCCGGGAATTAGTTTCATTGTTTTAAACTGATTTTCCTTGAAAAAAGTACTGTCCTGGTACAGATATTTGTACTGACCGTTCAACCAGCTTTCGGTTTGATCTCCGTAATATTGCGAAAGTGGGTTCCCGGATTGACCGGTAGGCAGAATAGAAAGCGTTCGACTCAGATTTGAGAAATCAACAATGCGCCGTATAGAAGGCCCTAAAATCATATTATAGGGATCATTCCAGCTATATTCTCCATTGTTGACGGTCATCCCGTCGCCGACCGCCGAATAGGGACCCAGGCTCATCAAGTTGTTAACAATTAATTTCAGTGCAGCCGGTGCCTGTGGGTTTTCGGCTACTTTTCCGAAAAAGGGAGGTTGCAGGGTAATCTTATGGAGTTGTTCCCAACGCCATTGGAACGGTTCATCCCCATAATTTCCCTGTAAATACCTGACAGTTTGGTGCATGCTTTCAACAATGATGTCGTTCCGTGTTTCTTGCTGGTCTTTGGTGTTAATGTCATCAAAAAATGAGCTTCCATTTTTTAGAAAGCGTAACATCGCACGCGCCGACAAAGCAGGAAATCGAATAAAACTATTATAGACGGGTTTTGTCATCTCGTCCTGAAAGATGTTACGTGAAAGTCGGAGCATAAACACATCCATAATTGAGGCAGCCGTTTCGGAATCATCATAAGAATAATCCCAATTATCGAGATATGAGATAACCGTTCCGAAATTATACTTCTTGCTGTTTTTCAGGTCGGGCAAGATCTGCCGGGTGAGATCGCGGGCATAAAGGGAGTAGGCATCATTTTGCATCTGCTGGAATGCTTCCGGCGATAAGGGTTGACCCTGTGTTAGATATTGTTTGATGCGTTCGTATCTAGAATTAGGTTCCCAATAGACCGAGATATAATAAGGATAATTGTCCGGCATGGGCGGATTATTGGCATTGGCGACCCACCCGCGCTTGGGATTTTCTTGAGAGGGCAGCTTATCAAACGGAACAAATCCCTGCCAGTCTTGTGACGTATCCCAGCCTTTTCGAAGGCCCAGTGGATTGCCCTTGCGGATGGGGATATCGGCCAGGGACAATTGGGCTATATTTCCATCTTTATCGGCATAAATGATGTTTTGTCCCGGTACCTTGAAATCACGTGCTCCTTCCTTGAATTCTTTAAAATTCTTTGCCCAATCCATCTTGAAAAGAGCTTTAACTTCATTGGTTATTTCATAGCCCGTCCATTTCATGGTAATAACTTTACCTTTGGTAAATTTCTGCTGGGGATAGATATCAGAAATTACGGGACCGTGATCTGTTAACCGGCGTGTAAGAACGGTATCATCTGCATTTTTAATTTTAACAACCTCTTTTTGAGTCTTGAAATTTTCATAAACGGGCTTACCGGCTAGAGAATCACGTAAATATTGGTTCTTATTGTTGGGATTTACAGCCTCCTGGAAGAAGTCGGTATCATCGAGCATGATATTGGTCATCGACCAGGCAAGATGATCATTTTGACCCAACACCACGATCGGTGCCCCTGCTAGTGTTGCCCCCGACAAATTTTGGCCGTTTACGTGCAAGTGAACTTCGTACCACTTTCCGGGGACATCCAATCCCAAATGCGGGTCGCCGGCCAGCAATGGAGCTCCGGTAGTTGATTTGTCAGCACTGATCGCCCAGGCATTACTCCCG
Organism: Balneolaceae bacterium; assembly: GCA_035267805.1. GTDB lineage: Bacteria > Bacteroidota > Rhodothermia > Balneolales > Balneolaceae > Fodinibius. The sequence continues at coordinate 23,524 of DATFLI010000308.1, forward strand.
ACATGTGTTCCTCGCTGGCCGAGTAACTTGTGAAGTTGTTCATTTTTATTGAGAACCGGCATTACGGCATCGGCCCATGATTTCGAGATGCTGTCGGCTTTCATTCGGGGAACGAATCTACTATCGGGCAGTAGCTGATTGAATTTGTTCCTGGATAAATGATTTGAAAGGTACGCATACGTAAGCTCGGATTTCCAGCTTAGATTTAATTCCCAAGCCATCAGGCGTGTCAATGCCACGGTATGAGTGACCGTCCATGGAATAGGTTTCATATCCGCAAGAGTAAATTGAATGGGAAGACTTTTGGGATGCTCCTTGACGTATGCATTGACGCCGTCCGCATAAGCCTGCAGTTTGGCCCGCGTGGAATCGGAAAGACTTTTTTCTATTTTTTGGGCTGTTTTCCAAAATCCCAGGGTGCGCTGCAACTTGTCATAGGGTAAAAGCTGTTTACCAAAAAACTCGGCGAATCGTCCTTGCGCGGCAATCTGTGAAAGGGTCATTTGCCAAAGTCGGTCTTGTGCATGTACATAGCCCATGCTGTAATAAAGATCATGCTTGTCATTTGCATAAATATGGGGAACACCATGCCCATCCCAATGAATATCGACTTCTTGATGCAGTTCAGGTTGTTTGAGCGTTGTTTGATAATCAGGCAGTGGACGATAGAAGGTCCAATAGATCGCAAGCGCGGCAATACCGGCAAGTAGGATGACGAAAAAAAGGAGTCCTCTTAGGAATGTTTTCATGAAAACAGAAATTGTTTAATGTCAGTCAGGAAAGTACCAAACTTAGCAATTAATAAATAGAATGGCAGGGCGTTGAAAATGCCAAATTATTTCTATACTCTCTGCATAAAATCGACAGCAATAAAATCGAAATTAAATCATTCAATTCTATGGATATCAAAAAAGTAGCAGTCATCGGTGGAGGTACAATGGGGAACGGAATTTGTCATGTATTTGCAATGAACGGTATCCCGGTTCATCTGGTAGAGACTTCTCAGGAGCTCGCAGATAAAGCCTTACAGACGATCGACAAAAACCTGGAGCGCATGGTCAAGAAAGAGAAGATCGATTCTGCTCAAAAGGTTCAGACGCTCGAGAATATCGAGACGCATACAAACATTATTGAAGCAGTTAAGGATGTAGATCTTGTCATAGAAGCAGTGCCTGAAAATTTTGAACTTAAGAAGAAAGTGTTTTCGGATGTGGATAAAGCCGTTTCCGGTGACACGATTTTAGCATCCAACACATCTTCAATTTCAATCACCAAGCTTGCGGCCACGACATCACGCCCCGAGCAGTTTATCGGTATGCACTTTTTCAATCCGGTGCCTGTGATGAAACTTGTTGAAGTTGTCAAAGGCTTTGAAACCAACCAAAAGACGGTAGATACGATCGACAATACGGCGCGGTTGTTGGATAAAACACCGGTTCCTGTAGCAGATTATCCGGGTTTTGTATCGAACCGCGTACTGATGCCGATGATCAATGAGGCCATTTTCTGTGTGCATGAAGGCGTGGCAGAACCCAAAGATGTTGATTCGGTGATGAAACTGGGCATGGCTCATCCGATGGGTCCGCTGCGTCTGGCCGATTTTATTGGGTTGGATGTCTGTCTGGATATCCTGAATGTGCTCTATGAAGGATTTAAAGATCCCAAATACCGCCCTTGCCCGTTGCTTGTGAAGATGGTCGACGCCGGGAAATTGGGCGATAAAACAGGTGAAGGATTTTACACCTACGATTCATAGCTTCTTATCAAATTCTGCCGGGTTCTGGTTTTTGGGGTCCGGTAGAAAATTACGGCTTTTATTTAAACTTGATCAAGTACAAGAGTCATGGGTCCTAAAGAATTTCTGCAAAATTTATTTCAGGAGTCGCTTGATCGGTGTTCGCCATCCCGTTCTGTATCGGAATATATCCAATTGGATAAACAAACGAATCAGTTGACCATTCACGATCAACTGTTTGATGTTGAAGACCGGCCGATTTTTGCACTGGCTGTGGGCAAAGCGGCAGTTCCAATGTTTAAGGCAGTTGATAGGATTGTTGGGGATTACCTTACCGGTAGCATGGTCATTACATCCGACCGGTCGAAGCTCGCTTCTTGTCCGGCGGATAAAGTCCTTGTGGGTTCTCATCCCGTGCCGGATGAAAATAGTCTAAATGCGGGACGTAAAGCAAAGCAATTTTTGGAGCATCTTCCTGCCAACGCTATTCTTATTACGCTAATCTCCGGCGGTACATCTTCGTTACTTTGTTCACCGGCCGAGGGGATTTCTATCCATGATTTGAATCACACTTTTGAACTTCTGAATAATTCAGGAGCCACCATCCGGGAAATCAACACCGTACGTAAGCATTGTTCACAGATTAAGGGCGGACAACTGCTTAATTGCTTAAGTCCGGATATTTCATTAGTGGACCTGGTAATTTCGGATGTGCCGGGTAACGATTTATCAATCATCGGAAGTGGGCCGACGACGCCTGACGGTTCAACATTTCAGGATGCCTATCATATCCTTTTGGAAAATAATTTATGGAATTATATCCCGGAATCGGCGCATGCTCACATTGAGAAAGGGCTTACAGGAGAAACGCCGGAGACCATAAAACCGGGTAAAGATCCTCTGAATTTTCATAAATCTTATATCATCAGCTCGGCGGCAAAGTTGGCGCAAAAGATTGCAGCTTTGGCACAGGAAGCGAGCATCCACTGCAACGTATCGGATTCGGCTTTTAATGAGGATGTGCAGGTTGTAGCTACTCAAATTGCTGGGCAATTAAATGAATCGTCACAAAAGACTTCCAAATCTTTGCTCCATATTTTCTACGGTGAAAGTACGGTTAATGTGACCGGCAATGGAAAAGGAGGACGTAACCAGGAATTAGCTTTGCGCGGGGCTTTAGAAATTAAGGGAATGAAAGATGTTACCTGGCTCAGTGCAGGAACCGACGGTGTAGATGGTCCTACCGATGCCGCCGGAGCTATTGTTGATGGGCAGACGATCGCAAAAGCAAAGGAGCGAGGATTGGATCCTCAAAAATATCTAAAAGACAATGATTCCTATCGTTTCCATCAGCAAATGGGCACGTTACTCAAAACCGGCCCTACCGGCAACAATCTGATGGATGTGGTGCTCGTGCTCTTGAATTATGGATGAAGTTTTGGCACTTTTTTTACAAAAAATGACTGAATTAAGATAGAATGATTACTTGAACTATGGTTAGCAGATTGATCAATCTCTCGAAAGTTCCTCTTCTCCAAGAGGGACTCGTGGTAAAGTTATTACCTACTTAAGTCAATTGATTCGTTCTAAAAGAAATTGTTGACATACACAATTTGGTTTATCTTCGTGAGTTATTTATTCTCCGTTTGATTTAAAACAAGCTGATTGAGTCGAATATGATTTGGCAGAATGGTTATTACTTGTGGTTTTTGCTGGTTATCCCGCTGTTGTTGGCAGGCATCTGGTGGTATAACAAACAGCTGGATGAAAAGCGCAAAGCTTTTTTTGGGTCCGAACTGTTTCAGAAACTTCGATCTGGATTTTGGCCGTTGGGCAGCAGAATTCGGAATATAAGTTTATATGTTGGGGTAGGATTACTCATAATTGCAGCTGCCGGACCAAAAATCGGCACGGAAGTCCGGGAAGTAAAACGCCAGGGTGTCGATTTGATGGTAGCCTTGGATCTTTCTGCCAGTATGAATGCCGAGGATGTGAAGCCCAGCCGTTTGGACAAAGCAAAATATGAGATTTCACGTCTGATTGATCGTCTCAAGGGAGACCGGGTGGGATTAGTTGTATTTTCCGGAGAAGCTTACCTGCAATCACCCATGACACTTGATTATTCAGCTTTGCGGATGTTTTTGAACATTTCAGAAACCGATCAGATGCCCACTTCTTCTACAGACTTTAGCGCGGCTATGGAAACTGCGGCGAAAGCATTTAAGTCGATAGATGAAAAAAATAAAAAATCCAAAGCAGCCAAGGTGTTGTTGATCATCTCGGATGGAGAAAATCACGGCGGGGATTATGGGGATGCACTGGATCAGCTGAAAAAAGAAAATGTATCGGTTTATACTCTTGGTATAGGCACTCAATCCGGGAGTACAATCCCAATATATGATAAATCCGGCTCATTGACCGGCTACAAACGAGACGAAAATGGAAAGGTGGTTACCACTCACTTACAGTCCAAGACATTGCGATCAATTGCTGACGACGGGGATGGAAAGTATTATGAAATACGCAGCGGCAGTTCTGGTATCGACGCCTTTTTGGGTCGCCTGGATGAATTACAGCAGGGAGAATTTGCCAGTCAAGAGTATGCGGATTATAAAAACCAATATCAGTGGCTGGCGGGTTTCGGATTGTTGTTTATGGTACTGGGGATGGTCTTTCCCAAGTTCGAATTGTTCAGCGGAGAGAATCCTCAAGTTGCTGATTAGAAAAAAATCCGTAAGGATTAGAAAGCGGGTGGAACTTCTCATCTCTATCCAAAACTAAACAGAATATTGGGTAACTTTGATTATTGAGAAAGATCTATGTAAAAATTGTAATATTTATGATGAGCATTAGCTTTTCATACAGCTAGAAAATAATGATTAAACTTTTTATCACCGACATCGACGGTTGTCTGACTATTCCTTTTGAAACTCCGGATTGGGAGAAACTGTCTCAAATACGCAGGCTTAACGAGCAAAGTAACCAAGATTTGGCGGTTCCGCCCTTATCAATCTGCTCCGGCCGGCCAATGTCGTATGTAGAAGCCGTTGCCCAGTGGATGGGAGTGGAGAAGCCTGTCGTTTTCGAAAGTGCCGGTATGTACAAACTTTCAACCAATACAGTAACATTTTCCTCGGTTTTTGATGAAGAAGCCGCAGAACAAGTGACTGAATTGAAGGAATGGATGAACCAAAAATTGGTTCCGAACTATCCCGGTATGATCCCCGAATTTACCAAACGGATGGATGCGGGCATTATTCACCTCAAAAAAGAAATTATCGATGAGATTTATCCCCGCGTCGTTGAGCATGTGAATGGCAATTATCCACGCTTTGAAGTTCATAATACAGATGTTTCTGTCAATGTAATCCTAAGCAATAACAATAAGCGCAACGGAATTTTACAGTTATGCGAAGAGCTAGAGCTTGAAACCGATGAGATAGCTTATATAGGAGATAGCAGTGGCGATATTTCCGGGCTTAAGATTGTCGGGCAACCCTTTGCCCCGGCCAATGCCACCGAGGCGGTTAAAGAGCATGCAAAGGTGTTGGACGTGAAAGCTACGGATGCGGTCTTGATGGCTTATGAACGTATTATTGAGATTAACAGGAAGATTCTTGCGGATGTCGGATAAGTGGTAAGTTGATGATTAAGTATTGCCTGATCTGAATTTAAGATAATAATATAAGCCAGCTTACCGAATCGTTATCTCGAATAATATAACTTCGGCATAAATTGGGGACAAGAAGGGAGAAGGCCGGGATTATTTACTTTGAATCACTTCTTTTTTTTGTTTCTTAAGTAACTCAAAATATTGTTCAATTAATCGCTGGTAATCATCCGTAAATTTTGTACGGTCTGGGTCATTGAGCATCTTTCGGATTCGTTGTTGCAGTTCTTCCAACGTCATATCCGGGGGCACTGAATGCGGCTGGTCTTTGGCAGTAGTCGCTTCCCGTTTATCTTCTTTGCCACGTTCCTGCATAGCCTTTTGAGCACTAAGCATGCGCGAAAGAATATTCTGTTGCCTCTTGACGAGTGTGCGATCCAACTGCCCGCCCCGAATATCGTTAATAGCATCTTCCATCTGATCAGACATTCGCTTAAGATCACTCAGTACTTTGTCACCGGATTCGAGTTCTCCCTTTTGTTGTAACTCCCGAAGCTGCTTACGAATATTATTTTGCTGCTCTGCCAGCTGATTTAGTCGCTTCATCTGATCCTGGCTCAAACGATCGCCCTGAATATCATTAATCAGCTTTTGGATTTGTTTATTCAATCCCTGCTGTTGTCCGGACATCTTTTTTAGCTGTTCAATAAGCTGTTGCATGCTCATTGATCCCGACCCATTACCCTGTTGATCTTTCAATTGATCCAAAAGAGTAGCAATCATCGTCGAAAGTTCATTGATGCCACCCAGAGATTGTCGTTGTGCGTACGTTGCGTTGTATTGATCACGCTCCGCCAGCATACTCACAGCACGGTCTAGATGTCCCTCAACCTCTGTTTTTTTCTTGTTGATTTGATTGGCAAAGCTCGCAATCTGTGTCGAGACCTTATAAAGTGAATCAGAAAGCATGGAAAATTGCTGCTTCACATTTTGCTCCTTACGTGCTTTCTCAACATATGCCTGTGAACGTGGTGGCAAACTTTCGGTCTCTTTTGTAAGATCTTCCTGGTTATCAGAAAGATTAAGCATCGAGTAAAGAATATATTTGAGCGCCGCCATATTTACCTGGATCTGCTGCTGGTTCATCTGCTGCTTGGCATTTCGCATCTGTTGCGCCATCTGCTGCATCTGCTGTTGGATCTGTTGCTGCTGCTGTTTCGTTTGTGGGTTGGCTTTTTGCTCGTTTAATTGCTTTTGTAACTGCTCCATATTTTTCTGCAGCTCTTGGTCAACCTGATTCATTTGTTGATCAGAATCCTGTTGCAGTTTCTTAACCTGATCCAAGGCCTTCTTGGGAGCATTCTTGTCCAAATCCTTAAGCTGTTTTTGGACATCCTGCAAATCATTTTGGATTGACTTCTGCTGCTTCAGATTATTTTTCGGAGACTGCTCCGATTCACTGACTTTCTTTTCCTGCTTGGAAAGTTCTTCAAGCGATGTAGCCATTTTTTCAAGATCGCTATTCAGTTTCAGCGACTTAAAAAGCTCAATTGTGCGATTGAGACGATCCTTATATTGCTGTTCATTAAACTCATAATTTTGCAGTGCTTTACGCATCTGCTCGGGACTCATATTCCCTAAATTCTTCTGGAGCTGTTCCAGAGCTTTTTCAAGTTCCGGATCGTTGATTTGCTTCATCAGTTTTTGCAGCTCATCATAGGACTTCATTGTCTTGGGTGACATCACCTTATTCTTTTGGAGCTCTTTTCGGATTTCATCAAACTTTTTGTTGAGCTCCTGTACCTTCTTTTCTACGTCCTTCCGTTTTTCATCAACCTTATCCAACTGCTTTTTTTGTTCATAATCTGTTTCGGGATTCTGTTCCAGCTGATTTTTAAATTGCTCGTATTCCTTCTGCATCTGATCGAAAGAATCCGAGATATTCTCCAACGATTCTGTGACATCATTTTCTTTCCTATCCACCTCGTCCATGTATTTGGTCATCGACGGGAAGGTAACTGTGAGTTTTTGAGACCGCCCGATTTTACTTCCGTTATAGGAATCATTATCCCGGACTTCAATCCAATAGGTAAGTACATCGCGGGGCTTGGGATCCAATTTGGGCAAGTTCCATTCATAATGCTGCTCGGTGTTCATCCTGGGATGAGCGAGACGGATTGATCCCTTTTTGGGATGATCAACAAAAGCCTGCTGTAATTCATAATGTAGAGAAGCGCGCGTTAATCCAAAATCGTCTCCGGCCTTATAAATCAGCTCCAGGTTTTCCGGCGTTTTCATCTGAACGTTGTCTGAAGGTTTTACAAGGTTGACAAAAGGAGGCTGATCTTTTTTAGGCTCAATGACAAACCGGAATTTATTTTTATTTGAAAGGCCCGCACTGTCGCGCATGCTGAACGATGCCGTATCTGTCATCCCCATGTTCCAGCTGTGAATGAAGTTTTTTCCATTATTCATGGAAGTTGAAAGAGCGATTGTATCGCCCGTAGCTGTTCGGAATAGGTTGATCGCAGTAACCGGCTTGTTCGTATGTCCGGTAATGTTGATTTTCGAGCCTTGATAGGCTGAAATCTGCGAAAAGGGATACGTATACGAAGAGCTGTCGAGATCGGTATAAGACGGTGGTATAACGGTCAATGACAACTGTTCAAGCCGGGGGCGAAGTTGAACGGTTACATGGTGCTTACGACTCTTAAATCCATCCATCACGAAGTAATAACTACCATTGGTTGTAAGCGAGATAGGAGGGAAAGTCGCTTCCCGGTCGGATACCGATGCTGCATTACGATTGCGAAAATCTTTCTCAATATCCGTCTTGAATGCCAGTGAAAGATTTTTAGGATATTCATCTTCAAAGGTGATTTTCGGGACGAAGGCTTCGCCCTGTTCGAGCGTTACAGTACCCGGTTCAATTGTGTAGCGATACGGGTTGGGTGGCGAGTAGCTGATCCAGGCATGGGCCAAGCGGTTCATCGCGGATGGTTGGCTTGTCGTAAATCCCAATAGTACCAATAAACTGATACAAGCTCCCGCAAGGCCGCCGCGATAATATTTATGAATGGGATGTTCTTTGGTAAATTGCTTAAACCGGGTC
>DATFLI010000309.1:0-3936 GCA_035267805.1 Balneolaceae bacterium
ACACATAATTTTAAATGGAGAGGATAATCTATGTCGCAAGACTCCAGACTTGTGACAAAAGCGCTATCGACTTTCAATCCCGAATATCGAGAAAATTGGCCATCCTTCAAACCCTCCGGATCACCAACACCAACTGTGTCATCCCGGACTTGATCCGGGATCTGTTGCAATTAATTGTTCAAGGACTGTGATTTGTCGGCGACTAATCGATTGGCCCCTCTTAATCCTCATCTTTAACGATGCTATCCAAAAACTCGGGACTGTGAGGATCAACATCCTCAAGTTTCAACTCGTGTCCCATTTTATCTCTCTTGGTCTTCAGGTATTTTACATTTTCGGGATAGGCACCAACCTCGATAGGTACACGCTCGACCATTTCTAAGCCAAAACTCTTGAGTCCAACGCGTTTTACGGGATTGTTGGTCATCAGGCGCATCTTGGAAACACCGAGTGCACGTAATATCTGAGCCCCGACGCCGTAATCCCGGTGATCCGGTTCAAACCCCAGGGCTTCGTTAGCTTCCACCGTATCCATGCCTTGTTCCTGGAGCTTGTAAGCTTTTAGCTTGTTTACCAGCCCAATACCACGTCCTTCCTGATTCATATATAAAACAACGCCCTTGCCTTCTTTTTCAACCTGTAACAGAGCCTGGTGCAGTTGCTCGCCGCAGTCGCAGCGCTTTGATCCAAAAATATCGCCGGTCATGCACGAGGAATGAACCCGTACGAGTACCGGTTCGTCTTCTTCCCATTCGCCTTTGCATAAGGCCAGATGGTGATCACCGGTCAGGCGTTCTTCAAAAGCATGGAGCGTAAAATCCCCATAAATAGTAGGCAGATTTACATCTACAACCTTACGTACCAAAGACTCATTTTTCATCCGGTAAGCAATCAGGTCTTTGATGCTGATCAGCTTCATGTCGAATTCTTTGGCAATATCCACCAGATCGGAAAGACGAGCCATGGTACCATTATCCTTCATAATTTCGCAAATAATGCCGGCTGGTTTCATTCCCGCCATGCGGGCTAAGTCGATAGCGGCTTCGGTATGTCCGGCGCGGCGAAGTACTCCCCCATTGGTACCGATCAGCGGAAACACATGGCCGGGGCGCCGAAAATCTTCCGGTTTGGCATTATCATGAATCATTTCTTTAATCGTATTGGAACGATCGGCGGCTGAAATGCCGGTAGTGGTTCGATCTTTATGATCTACTGAAACGGTGAATGCCGCCTCGTTTGGGTCTGCCCCGTCGGTAACCATATAATCGAGATTCAGGGCATAGGCCTTCTGACGTGTAATGGGTACGCAAATGAGCCCGCGCCCATGTTTGGCCATCAGGTTGATTGCTTCAGGAGACACTTTCTCAGCGGCCATCACAAAGTCGCCTTCATTTTCGCGGTCTTCATCATCCGCAACGATTACAATACGACCTTGCTTTATATCATCGATAGCTGATTCTATGCTATCGAATTGTATTTCACCGGACATAACAAATTTATAGCTAGGTTAATCTTGATTCGGATTCACGTCCGTAATAGAACTCTTCTTGAAACGCGCTTTAACGCCATTGTCGATTTCAGCTAAAACTGTGTCCTCATCAACAGTGGTTACCCGGGCAATCATTCCTCCGCTGGTAACTATTTTGTCGCCTTTTTCAAGGTCGTCAACCATCTTTTGGATCTCTTTTTGGCGTTTGCTTTGAGGACGAATAATAAAAAAGTAAAAGATGGCGAAAATAGCGCCTAAAAATACGAGGTTAATCCATCCACCACCACCTTTGGGTGATCCCATCAAAAACAATACTGTATTAAACATGAAACAATAATTTAAATTACATACTAACAGTTAAAAATAGCTACTAAAGATACCATTTTTGCAGCCTTGCTCCAATTGTTTGGAGCAGGGAATAGGGAACTCGATTCATGAATTTCGAATATAGAATTGAGAATTATGAATGAACTTTGATTACAGACTTCTACACATGGGGATTTTCGCGCTACATTTTGTTCCAATTGAAATGGCAGGTTCTTTTTCAGAAATGTCATCGCAAGGGAGCCCCGGAAGTCTTCTTAGCGACCGCGGTGATTCCCTCCGATGTAAAAAAGCTGCGACTCCCGAATCTTCAACTAATCCTAACTCTGGTTGTGGGGTTGTACTCCCGAACCCCCAAGGTCAACAAGACAGAACTAATCCCGATGGAATTTTTTGCCCGTCTTCGCATGATCTTTCAGGATATCGGCTGCTTTGAAACGTGGCCCGTGCTGCTCTTCAAATCTTTTGAGACGATCAACGATTGTTTCGGCCCCTTCACGGTCAACATAACGGAACGGACCTCCAAGGAAAGGGGGGAAACCCAATCCCAAAACAGCACCAAGATTACCATCTGTCGGGGTATGTAAAATATTTTCCTGAAGACAAAATGCCGCCTCATTAACCATTGTAAGCACCATACGCTGCTGCACAGTTTCCTTATCCAGGGACGCCTGGCCGTTTCCCTCGAAATATTGATAAATTTCCGAATTCGGATTTTTTTTCTTTTTCCCGGATCCTTTTTCCTCGTATTTGTAAAATCCTTTCTTATTCTTTCGTCCTTTGTAACCCGCGTCAAAAAGCTCTGTGGGTTTTGTACTGGGATGAACGCCCCGCTCGGCAAACAGGTCGCCCAGCACTTCTGTGATATGTGCTGCTACATCAATGCCCACCTCATCAAAAAGAGCTGCCGGGCCGACCGGAAAGCCGAACTGTTTCATATAATCGTCCAGCTTTTCGATTGCGATGCCTTCTTCCAGCAGCATTAAAGCTTCATTCATAAATGGGGCCAATATCCGCGTGGTATAAAAACCGGGGCCGTCATTAACCACAATCACATGTTTGCCCTGCCGGATACCCACTTGTCTGGCGGTTGCTGTTACCCAGTCGGCCGTTTTGTCGGTAGTAATAACTTCCATTAGCGGCATCTTGGGTACCGGTGAAAAATAATGCATGCCAACCACTTGTTCGGGATGGCTGGAAGCCTCTGCAATTTTATGGATGGGAAGCGAAGACGTATTTGAGGCATAGATGCAATCGTCGGGAATCACCTCGTCAATTTCTTTTAGGATATTTTGTTTGAGATCCAGATCCTCAAAAACGGCCTCGATGATGAGATCAACATTTTGGAAGCCCTTGTAGTCGGCCGTGGGCGTCACCAGGCTGGCAACCCGATCCCGCTCAAATGAAGAAATAATATGCTTGGAATACTTTTCATTGAGATTCTGCCAGATATTCTTCTTACCCTTGCTGGCCTGCTCGATATTCTGATCTTTTAGCAGAACGCGGTATTCGTTATTTACACTCACATCCGCAATACCCGAACCCATGAGCCCTGCACCCAGCACGCCAATTTTTTGGACTTCCCTCACCAAATCTTTCATTGGATTTTTCTTGGCGCTTTGCATGGCGAAAAATAGATTGACCAACGCCTTGGACTCCGGTGTTGCAGCGAGTTGTCCAAAACTTATAGATTCAAGCTCCAGTCCGGCCTGCATGCCATTTTTGTATCCCTCTTCCACACAATCAATAATCTTAAGAGGAGCCGGGTAGTTACCTTTTATATTTGATTGTGCTCTTTTGCGGGCCTGCGAATAGATGATTTTTCGTAGCGGACTTAATCCTTCCATGAGCTGATGGAGCATAGGGCGTTTATCCTTGCGCTCAAAGTGTCCGGCGTTGATTTTCCTGACGGCTGTTTTGGCCGCCGTAAGAATCGCGTCTTTATGTGTTAGTTCATCCACCAACCCCAGCCTATGGGCTTTATGGGGATAAATATTCTTGCCCGTCAATAGGTAGGTCAGAGCGTTTTGGATGCCGATAAGTCTCGGCAGTCGTTGGGTACCGCCGCCGCCTGGTAATAATCCCAGCTGCACTTCCGGCTGACCGAAATTCGTATCAGAGTG
>DATFLI010000310.1:0-5278 GCA_035267805.1 Balneolaceae bacterium
AAGCAAGTGTTGGAGTAGCCGCAGATAATTTAGCAGTTATAACCAGTTATCCGGGTTACGATCCGGAGGTTAACTCGTTCGGTAGTGCACATTCTACGAATACGGCACAAGGAGTTGACCGATTTGCGTATCCCGCTTCCAGAACAATTCGTTTTAATTTGAAATTAGGATTTTAATCGGGGCTGTAATGAAGAAATTGATAAGAATAAATAAACGAGTGAAAAGTATAACAAGTTTGTTGCTAATTGTGCTCATGATCGGAGCATATGGATGCAAACTTAATGAAACACCATATAGCACAGTCGCATCCAATGATTTCTATAAAAATCAAGATCAGGCACAAGTAGCACTTAACGGAGTTTATGCCAGATTCTGGTGGGGAGTTGTCAACGAAGATAATATATACCTGAATGAAAACCCTACAGGTATATTACAAGCTTATCAGAATCCTAATGATTTTGACAATTTCAGTTGGACTCCGAGCGATGGTAATCTACAGGATGTTTGGTCCGTTGGGTACGATGCTATCAACAGGGCCAACACCTTGCTGGATAATTTGCAGAATTCCAAGATCCCTTCCAGCGCTAAAAATAATATAGCTGGCCAGGCAAAGTTTTTGAGGGCTTTGGTCTATTTTAAGATGGTTACGTTGTGGGGCGGAGTACCGCTTTACAAGCATGCCACTACAAGTCTGAAAAATGTAAACAAGCCTCGCACTTCCGCTGACTCTATTTATGCGTTTATCGAAAGTGACTTAAACTCTGCAATCGATGATTTGTCACCTTACAGCGAAAGTGATCATCAGCAAGGTAAAGTTACTTCTGGAGCGGCGATGGCTTTATTAGCCAAAGTGTATGCCCAGCAACAGAAGTGGCCAGAAGCGGCTGCAGAATGCAAAAAAGTCATGGATTTGAACGAGTTTGGGCTTATGCCTGACTATCATAACGTTTTTAATCCCGCTGATAATAACAATAAGGAAATGATATTTTCCATTCAGCATCTGCAGGGAGGGCATACCAGCGCAAAACGTAATTCTTTCCCCTTTAGTTTTGGTCCGGCGGACCAGTCTACTAGCAAGGGAGAAGTGCATTTCTACAATGTAGGCAGGGGATATGTTTATTGGCAAGCGGATACAACATATTTCAATAACACCCCTGATACCTACCGAAAGTCGCAGACCATGCGTGAAACGATGCCTTATTATTATGCGTCAGGATCTTCCAACTTGGTTAACCAACAGGTGACTTTAAACAGGCCTTTTGTTGTCAAATATTATTACCTGGATAAGAATTCCGGTAACTTGGAAACCAATATGGGCACGCCGATTATTCGTTATTCCGATGTGCTGCTGACTTATGCGGAATCCCTGAATGAAGCAAACAATGGGCCAACGCCAGCAGCTTATGACGCAATAAACAAGGTGCGCGCACGAGCCCGGGGAGAAGGTACAAGTCATGCACAACCCCAAAGTACATACCCTCCATTATCCGGCTTGAGCCAATCAGCATTTAGAGATTCTGTATTGGCAGAAGAGGCAAGGGAGTTTGAAGGAGAAGGACACCGCAGGCTGGACCTCTTGCGTCACGATCGCTTTATAAGTGATGCTAAAAAACGCGGGGTAAGTGCAGCCCAGGATTACCGAAAATTATATCCGATTCCCTCGGAAGAAATAAACCGTAATTCAAATCTCAAACAAAATTCTGGATACTGATCTAACAAAATGGGCCATACGTGTTAAATATTTTACTGTACCGGGAATAAAAAAACTGTAACTGTTTATTTAACACGGTGGCCCATATCCTTAAAAAGGATAATTTAATTGCGGGAATATTATATCCATTCAAAACATGTCTGTATATGAGAAAAGTTTCTGAATATTAATTGTCCTTCTATTTTTACTAATCAAAGCCATCTCTAATTATACAATATGCGAAATTTATTATATACGGTAACAGGCTTGCTTATTATAATCATTGCAGGATGCCATAGTGAGCAGAATCAAAAAAAAACTCCCTCTTTAAAAACAATTTTTAAGAATGATTTTAAAGTAGGAGCAGCCATTAATAAACGGCAACTTTATGGCAAGGAACCGGGAGCAATAGCACTCGTAAAAAAACAGTTTAATGCCATATCTCCAGAAAATGTATTGAAATGGGAACGCATAAATCCTGCGCCTGATTCCTTTAATTTTGATCCTGCCGATCGTTATGTGAGATTCGGGCAAGAAAATGACATGTTTATTCTCGGGCATAATTTGGTTTGGCATCATCAGGTCCCCGAGTGGGTATTCCAGAATAAAGATGGCACAGTAACAGATAGAGAAACCCTGCTTAAGAGAATGCGACAACATATCTCCATGGAGGCGGGTAGATACAAGGGAAAAATTGACGGTTGGGATGTTGTAAATGAGGCGGTTAGTAGTGATGGTACACTCCGGAAGTCAAAATGGATGCAAATCATTGGGAAAGAATATTTGCCCCTCGCTTATGAGTATGCCGATAGTGCAGCTCCCGATGCAGAACTTTACTATAATGACTATGATCTCTACAAACCGGCCAAACGCCAGGGGGTTGTCAAGCTGATTAAATATCTGCAGGAACAAGGGGTTCGGATCGATGGCGTTGGTATACAGGGCCACTGGGGATTGAAGGTGCCGGATTTGCAGCAAGTCCAGAAAAGTATCGATGCCTTTGCCAAGCTTGGTGTCAAAGTGATGATTAGTGAGCTTGATATTACGGTATTAAGTAAGAGAGGAGATTTTAATAGTAAGGATTCTGTTGATTATGATCCTTATAAAAATGGTTTGCCAGACTCGGTTCAGACGCAATTGACTGACCGATATAAGGCGATTTTTAGACTACTTCATAAAAACCGGGATAAAATCAGTCGCGTGACATTCTGGGGGGTTAATAATGGAGACTCTTGGTTGAATTATACTCCTACGACTCATACTAATTATCCTTTATTGTTCAACAGGGATAACGAACCTACTCCGGCTTTTTGGGGGATAAAAAATATGATGTCCAGTTAGCCGGGAGCAGAAATTGTCATTTAGCTGTCTACCTTATAGTTTGGTAATATTTAAAAGGGTATGAGGGCCAAGAAATAAAATACGCATAATATACCCATTACCTGATAGGTGACGATTGATAAAAGGGTGATGCCGGGATTGGAACTTCATTTTAAAAAAGTTGCATAAAACAATGAGTTCAATCTTCTAACAGATACGGTAACAGGAAATATAATTTGGTGATTAATTCATATCACAGACTTTTGGGATTTTTGATATTCCCAGTTGTTGTAATGGGGATATTAGCAAGTTGCTCTCAACAGAAGAGGAGCCTAAAATGGCATAATGCGCCTGGTCATCGCTGGTCTAAGATAAACCCCGGGAATGGAAAAACCGGTTTTAAAAAATTGGACCCTGAACGAGCTGGGATAGAATTTAAAAATCATTTGCCGGACTCTCTTATCGTTAAAAACAGGATATTGCTCGATGGATCTGGAGTCGCAACCGGTGATATTAATGGTGATGGTAGGATCGATATATATTTCTGTCAGCTTGATGGGCCTAACAAGCTTTATGAAAATATGGGCGACATGCATTTTAAGGATATTACCGACTCTGCCGGGGTTGCTCAAAAAGGTTATTACTCCACGGGAGCAGTATTTGTGGATGTCGATGGAGATGCCGACCTGGATTTGTTGGTTACCTCATTGGACAAAAAAAATAATCTCTATCTGAATAATGGGAAAGGACATTTTACGCTGGATAAAAATAGTGGGTTGGGATCCAGTCGTGGGGCAACTAGCATTGCATTAGCTGATATTGATGGAGATGGAGACTTGGATCTATATATTACTAACTATCGCCGAAAATCTGCTAGAGACGTATTCAATCCCAAGCAATTAAGCTGGCAGAATACGGTTGTAAAGGTGGGGAATACCTATAAGCTTAAGCCTCAGTTTAAGCCTTATTATACCCTTTTACCTCAAAAAAAGGGACGGCCTGCACGGAGAAAAATAGGCAGGGTGGATGAATTATATTTAAACCAAGGGGGGGTTGGTCCAAATTGGGGAGGTTTCAAAGAAATTAAAGATTTAGACGCTCACTTTTTGAGTGCCGAAGGTAAGCCCCTCGGATTGAAACCGGACTGGGGGTTAACGGCTAAATTTCATGATATCAATAACGACGGCTTACCAGATTTATATATTTGTAATGACTACTGGACTCCGGATCGTGTCTGGATAAATCAGGGAAGAGGTGTATTTAAAGCATTGGGCGAAAAGAATATCCGTGATTTTTCGTATTCGGCAATGTCTGTCGCCTTTTCAGATATAAATAACGATGGTTTATCTGATATCTTTGTTTCTGAAATGCTCAGCCCGATTCATCAGCGGCAGTTGCGACAGTCAGGAAGTGAAGCATTCTCTTCAGGACCGGGAAGTTTTCTGGAACGTCCCCAGTATAATCAAAATTCGCTCTATCTGAATCGCGGTGACACTACGTTTGCAGAAACTGCCAATTATAGCGGTTTGGCCGCCAGCGGATGGTCGTGGGCCAGCAAATTCATGGATATAGATCTTGATGGATATCAGGATTTGATAGTAAACACCGGTAATTGGTTTGATTTATTGGATATGGATACCCAATACCATACGAGACAGGAAATTATAAAAGGATCAGTTGAGAATCAGCGCTACCTGTTCGAGTACCCGTCGTTAAAGTTGGTGAATAAGATTTATCGCAATAATGGTGATTTGACGTTTACCGATCAAAGTGAAAAATGGGGATTTCATAATAAAGATGTCTCACAGGGTATGGCAACGGCCGATCTTGATAATGATGGGGACCTTGATATCATTAATAACCGGTTGAAGCAACAAGCCTCCATATATGAAAACACAGTACCGGCTCCACGGATTGAAGTCAGACTGAAGGGACTTCCACCCAATACGCAGGCTGTTGGAGCCAAATTAACGTTGACAGGCGGGGCCAAGGCTCAGCAAAGGCAAGTCACTTCTGGTGGCGGTTATGAATCGGGATCCGCCCCCATACAGATGTTTGCCGCCAACGGATCGGGTAGCTTTTACCATTTATCTATCAGATGGCCAAGTGGCGTAAAAACCAAAATGGATAGTTTAAAGGCCAATCGGATCTATGAAATTGATGAACCCAAATTGGCAAATGGAAAGGTCAAAGTAGAAGCATCGAAAACGGCCGCTAAAGAGAGCAATGCCATATTTAAGGATGTCTCTCAAAAGATATCTTACACCC
>DATFLI010000311.1:0-2593 GCA_035267805.1 Balneolaceae bacterium
TGGTTGGCCGGTTCCGTAATCCCTAATCTTCCCACCAGGCTTTCTTTCCCTTTTACAACAATATCTACCGCTGCACCAATCAGTGCAGGCGGAGCAAGGTCAAAGAGTTTATTAAATACCGAATAAATGGTGGCAAGTGTAACCTTTCTTCGGTATGGCTTCAGATAACGAAGTAATTGTCCGAGAGGACCGGTTTCGGAAGTGTCGCTCATGATTGAGATAAAATTAGGGATTGTTGAGTGCCAAGATTTGCCAGGCGATTAAAGAGCGAACGGGAAAATACGCTAATCTGTCTTTAATGGCTAATCGTTCAAATTGGTTGGTGTTTGCCGATATAGGGAGTGTACTGGTTATGAGTAATGGGGCACAAGTTACAAACTTTCGCCAGTTGGTTTATCAAGGCACAAGTTACAAACTTGCGTCAGTTTGAGGAGCCTATTTGATGAGATGTTTTGATTCTGCTAAGATGGACCTGGTTCAAGTTTGTAACTTGGACCAGTTCTGGCAACGAAAGATATTCAGCTTGTACCGGCGCATGCCTCTTTGTGCGGAGTTGCACTCCCGAACACAACATGTTTTAAATTCTTTTATTTGAAGGCCATGTTTGCAACCTGGACCATTTCCCTCAGGTTAAACTAACATTTTGTTACCGCCCGACCACAATAAACGGGGCCCAGTAGATAGGATGATTAAAAAGCGGATGGTGGATCATTTTGAGTTTAGCCTGTCGCATTGCCTCCGCTTTACTGCCGAAAGGCAACGAATCATCCCAGCCAATCCAGCGTAACAGGGCATCCGACCAATCTTCTCCATTTTGTTGATCCTTCAACAGGTTCTTATAAAATTCATTCATCAGATAGGCAGTTGATCGATCGTATACATTCCACAGGCTCACTACTACTGTAGAAGCCCCTGCATAGAAAAACGACCGCTGCATCCCCAGCATACCTTCCCCCCGTACAACTTTGCCCAAGCCGGTATTGCAGGCACTCAGTACTACCATATCCGAATTGATATTGAGACCGAAAATCTCAGAACTTCGTAACAAGCCATCATCCTTGGAAGAAGCGGTGACCCTGCCATTAGCTGACAAAGCCAGCCCACTGCGTCTTGGGTCGTTTTCATCGATAATGCCGTGAGTGGCCATGTGGATGTATTTATAGCTATTATTGCGGACCAGTTTTTTAAAAGCACCTTCAGATACCTTCTTTTTCTCCAGGAGCGAAACCCGTTTGAAGTGTGAGGCTATAGAGTCGACCTCAATAAGTGTGGAAGGCAGTGCTGATAAGGTGTTCCTTTTAAATGAACCGCTGTCGTTTTTCTCTGAAATGTTCGAGCCCGCCACGGCCAACAAATCTTTGGGATGTTGCTTATCGTGCTCTTTAAGCATTTTCAGACTCGTGAGAGAGGGCTCATACTTGATCTGGTAATGCTGGATCAGGTACTTGCCGTTATGATAGAGTGCTTCAAAAGGAAGATAGGCCAGCGCTCCGTCAGGGACGATTATCAGCTTTGAAAAAGACTGAAGATCTTTCTCAAATGGTTTTAACAGCACGTTATATAATTTAGCAGATGCTGATTGAAGTCTGGACTTGGGAGCCTCAGCTAAGATGGCATCTTTAAAATTCGATACCCACGACGTCAGCTTACGGTCCAGCGGCCTGTTGCCGGAAAGAGAAAACTGCTCAACCCGAACTTTTTCCTGACTGATCAAAAACATAATAAGATCATTGTCCGCCAATGCGTATTCCAGAACCGCCGTATTTTCATCTGTCATCTGCCGGGCTTCTTCAAGATTGATTGATTTCGGAGCCTTAAAAGATTTAAGCTGAGGATATTTATCCCGAAGAGTATTTTCATAAGCAGCATAATTTAGCTCGGCAGCACGTATTTTTCTCTTAATGGATGCACGTTTCTCAGCATCTCTTGTTGCTTCCAGCTTGGAATACAGATCGTCGATATGCCGGTTTTTTTCACGGCGCTTAACGCGAACCTGTTCCGGAAGCTTCTGATCGACATTTTGTGATGCTTTTGCCAGTTCATCGGTAAACGAACGCGCTTTGGCCTTTTCGACCAGTTGATACGCCCGGGATGTATTTTGATGATAGGAGAGTACCCACGAAGCTAGTTGGGTATAAAATTCGGAATGTCGTTGGAAATAGTCTGATTTCAGCTCAGGACTTTCTCCCACTTTTGTCCTGGTCTTCTCTATAATATCAATAGCTTTCTGGCCATAATAGATGGCACTGTCAGAATTTATCTTGTGATAAGCGTGAGACAGATTCTTGAGTTGTTCCAATTGATCTTCAGGAGATAAGTATTTGCTGTATGCGTAAGCTTTTTTGAAATGGGTAAGTGCAGTATTATAGTGGCCCAGCGAATCCTGAACCCGTCCTTTCCAGGCGGAAGCAATATGCAAAATCTTATAACTTCCGGTGGTGTCGCCAATCGTCTGGATAGAATCTGCATACCCTGCAGCCCGGTTAAAATTACCGGCTTTTATTTCCATTTTAGCCATACTACCCAGAGAAGTAGCAATATCGTAGGGATTTCCCACCTTTTTTCGAAGTTCCAGCGCCTTCCGATATAACAT
>DATFLI010000312.1:0-6742 GCA_035267805.1 Balneolaceae bacterium
GGTATTTGTGCTCGGGGAAGACCTGGGCAAAACCGTCGGCCCCCACAATGGAATCGGCAACCGCCGTGGTTTCTTCTTTCTTGGAGTCACCCAAACGGGTACCATCGAGAATATTTGTACCCAGGCCTAGCTTTTTAGCGGTTTCTCTGGCGATGGCCAGAGCATCGCCCGTAACCATCTCAATTTTAACCCCCATGGATTTCGCAATAGAAATGGTTTCTTTCGCATCCTCCCGGGGAGGATCAAACAGGGGCAGTACGCCCATAAATTGCCATGGACCGTCACCCTCGGCCCGCGCCACGCCCAATGAACGGAAGCCGCGTGAGGCAAATTCATTCACGGCTTTATCCACGCTTTGTTTAATTTGCTCGTCATCGACTGCCAATTCCAGGATTACCTGTGGTGCTCCTTTGGTGACCTTGAACGTTTTTCGGTCATTGGATTTGACCGTAGCTTCCGTGCGTTTATGCACCGGGTCGAACGGCTGGAAGTGAACGACCTCATAGGTATTCAATGCATCCTTGTCTTTAAGTCCGCCCAGTACAGCCAGATCAATGGTGTCGTTATTTTCAGAACGAGATGCCAGTGCGCCACTAAGAATCACCTGATCGGCGGGGATATTATTTATGCTGAAGGGTTCACCTAATGTCAACTTATTTTGGGTCAGCGTACCGGTTTTGTCCGCACACAACACATCCACGCCAGCCAATTCTTCGATGGCTACCAATTTACTGACAATCGCTTTTTTTCGTGCAAGCAGCCGCGCTCCAACCGCCATCGTCACCGATAAAACGGTGGGCATGGCTACGGGTATGGCGGCTACGGTCAGCACCAGGGCAAATTGCAAGGTGGTAAGGATCGGATCGCCTCGAAACAGGGCTACACTAATGATCACCACCACTAAAACCACCGCAAGAATGATCAGGTAATCGCCGATCTTTAGGACGGCTTTTTGAAAGTGACTGATGGTTACCGCTTCTGATACCAGTTGTGCCGTCTTGCCAAAATAGGTATTTGTCCCCGTGCCATAGACCAGCGCTCCAATTTCTCCCCGACGGATGATAGAACCCGAAAAAACCGCCTCCCCCGGTTTGCGCTCAGCAGGCAGCGATTCGCCTGTCAACGCGGACTGATCTACCTCGATAGGGTCGCCATCCAACAAACGTGCATCGGCTGGCACAATATCGCCCAACCGCAATCGAATGACATCGCCCGGAACCAGCTCGCGCGCGGGTGGCGTGATCCACTTTCCATTCCGTTTTACCCGAGCCTTCACAGCGAGTTTTGCCTTTAGGGCAGCAATGGCATTCCCTGCGGTGTGTTCTTCCCAGAAACCCACGAATGCGTTAGCCAACAGTAAGGTAAGAATGATAAAAAAATCCGGCCAGTGTCGGGCTACAGCCGAAAGGATGACCGCCGCTTCGATCATCCACGGTATGGGTCCCCAGAAATAGCCCATGAATTTCAGAAAAAGGTTTGTTTTCTTTTCTGTTAGCTCGTTTGGTCCGCACTGAGCCAGTCGTTTTTGGGCTTCGTCTTGAGTTAGACCCTCCGGGGATGTTTCTAATTTTTTTTCTAGCTCCGGAAGAGACATCGTTTTTAAATCGACTGCATCTGGTTGAGATCCTGCTTTCGGTGTTGGTGTTTTTGACTTTTCGGCATGATCTTTCATGATGGTATTCTCCTTTTTGAGCACATTTAATTTTTATTTTCTTCAAAATGTCCCGGGTATTTCATTTTCAGAACTCTCCTAGAATGTTCATTTGATTGCATCCTGGTTATTTACTATCTGATTCTGTGGTTGTCTGATCGGTATCGCCAGATTCCAGGCGCAGCAGGCGCGCGTCGATATTGGCCAGCAACTTCTCATAGACCTCCTGGTTGAGCAAACCCTGCCGGAAGGAGTCCATGACATGGTTCTTTTCTGTCAGCAGGAGGTGCCGGCGGGCCCACTGAAATTCTTCGGCCTCAATAGCCGCCCGGTCCAGTTCAAGTTTGCCGATCTGTTTTTGTTCTTCCTCGATACGCTTTTCATATTCTTTTTTAAGTTGGTCATGTACTTCATCCCGGGAAAATCGCACATACGACATACGCCCCAATTCTTCGAGCGCTGCCCCGGCCGCCTGTAATTTTCCACGGGCGAACTCATATGCTTCCCGGTTTTCACGACCCTTGACGATACCCAGCCAGCGTAATAAAGGCGAAATAGTCATGCCATGAACCAGAATCGAGATCATGACCACACCGAATGTCATCGTCACCAACAGTTCGCGATGGGGGAAATTCTTTGCAAGGCTTAATACCAGCACCATAGGCAGGGCTCCGCGCAATCCTCCCCATGTTAGTATAACGCTCCATTTCCAGAGAATCCTCTCTCTTGTCTTTTGCAATACTCCTGAGACGCCGAAGATCAACAATCCGCGGCCCGCCGTAACAACCAGGTAGGCAAAAAGAATCACTTCCCACGATTGGAACAAAGTATCAAGATTTACTTCCAGGCCAATGAGGAGGAAGATGATGTAATTCAGTGCAAAGGCCACATACTCCCAGAATGTTTCCACGGCCACTTTTGTGGTTGGGGTCATACCTACCCGTGCACCGTAATTACCACAGAATACGCCGGCCACCACAACTGCGATCACACCCGAATAATGGAAATACTCGGCAGCTGCAAATGAACTGTAAGCCGCGATGGTTGTCAGGGTGATCTCGATCATCGCATCATCAATCTGTTTAATGACCTGCGAGGTAGCCAGACCAACCGCCGCTCCGATTAGTCCGCCGAAACCAACAATTTTCAGGAAATCGAGGGATAGTTGTCCGGCCGTAACCCTGGCGCCAGTGGCCAACGATAAACTTAAGATGAAAAATACAATTGCCGTCCCATCATTAAGCAGGCTTTCACCATCCAGCAGAACCGACAACCTCCGGGGTACTCCGAGACTCTTGAAAATGGCAACCACCGCAATGGGATCGGTTGCCGAGATCAATGCTCCAAAAACCATGGCATATTGCCATGTAAAATTCTGCTCCAAATGGAGGGTATTTATAACGGGCGTCAAGATCAGGGCTGTTAATGCTACGGCTGCCGCCACGCCCGGAACTGCAAGCGAAGCGATGGTCAGGCGGTTGCGCCAGAATTCCCGGAACTCGATATGAAAAGCGGCTTCAAAAAGTAATCCGGGTAGGAAGATGGTGTAGAGCAGTTCCTTCGTCAGATTTGGTGGGGTGAAGAGTTTCAGCAGACCTAACACTAACCCCGTTAACACCAGTGCTACCGTGTACGGCACGCGTAGCTGTCGCACCGCAATGGCCACAGCTGCCGCCACCGCAAATAACAGAATCAAGATCGTCTCATCCTGCATATCTTACCTCTCCACCCCTTTTGCCTGGGCCTTCACAGTCAGCTTTACTACCGCAACCGGCAGGGGCATTGTTTTTATGTCGTCGGATGCATTTGGTTGTGATCCTTCTTTCGTTGCTGGTGTTTTTGACTTTTCAGAAAGATCATTCATAATAATATCATTCTACACCGCTGATTTTTAAAATCAGTAAAGTTTTTCTTTAATGGTTTTGGGCGTAGCCAGATGAATCAAGCCATAATCGTGCGATACCAACCTAGTATTACAATCCTTGTATTCTAATTGCCTTAAAAGATGGGTGATAAGAGCGATATGAGCGGGCTTTTTGTTCTCCGCATCTACTACAAACCAGGGGGCATGTTTGAAATTGGTTTTAAGCAGCATCGCATCCCGGGCTTCAGAATAGCCGTCCCAATGCTGTTGAGCTACCTTGTCAATGGGACTTATTTTCCACTGCTTTAAAGGGTTCTCTTTTCGGTCGTCTAGTCGTTGTTCCTGTTCTTCTTTACTGATGTCCAGATAATATTTAAGGATGATGAAGCCGGCCTTAATAAGGAGCTCCTCAAACAGTTCCACCTGCTTAAAAAACAACTGGTATTCACTTTTACTACAGAATCCCATCACTTTTTCCACCCCGGCCCGGTTGTACCAGCTTCGGTTGAAGAGTACAAATTCCCCCGATACCGGCAAATGGGCCGAATAGCGCTCGAAGTACCATTGGCGCTCCTGCAGGTCGGATGGTTTGCCGAGTGCCACCACCCGGGTTTCGCGGGGGCTGAGGTGTTTGATAATGCGTTTTACCGTGCCGTCTTTTCCGGCGGCGTCTCTTCCTTCCAGTATGACGAGCAATTTGAGATTGGAAGCTATAACCTCCTTTTGAAGTTTCACCAGCTCGATATACAGGGAGTACAATAGTTCTCTCTTATTTTTCATTCATATCTACTCGTTTGTTAAGGGCGGCTAATGCTATCTCCTTATTCTAAATAATCGGTATTTTTACACTTTCGTGCACTATAAAATTATTTCAGTACCCTCAATGTGCGGATGGTGCTATGTTTGCTGTCAGCCACCGATATGCCGTATCCATATCGGTATGATCAAAGTATCGGATTTTGGCTCTTGTAAATGGTTTGCTAAATGTGGAAATATCTTGCTGCCAATGCTCTTCTCCGACCATTGCGATCCGCTCGACATCTGAAAAGTGTTCCATGCCTAGTTTTATATCTTCCCAAACAGCTCCTTCGTCCCAACCCTGAAAATCAGTCATATCGAAGAGTATGCGTATCTTTCCATGTTTTCGGATGAGCTGTTTGGATTTGGGAATGAGCTGTAAATAATCTTTCCTTACCAGTCTTCCGCTGACGTGGATAACCAGGATTTTTCCATCGTTTTCTTCATTAAAATTAATGGCCATTTGTCACTCCTTTTTTCTTTATTGTAGTTTTTTTAATCCTAGGATAGGACATCTATCACATATTTTTGGGGCTGAATCCTGGATTTTTGATGACAAATTTTTATCCCTGTAATATATTGGTTAACCGATTGGAAAACGTTTTGTTCTCTACACTAGCCTCCTTCATCAATCATACGGTCGATGTCTTTATCCATTTCTTTTATTTGATTGCGGACCCCACTAACGGTTTTTTGGGTTTTTCTCTCTTCATCAAGCCTTCCATTGTTTTTTTTAGCGGTTTTCTTTTTCCCGGTTGAATCTTTGTGAGGAGCCAACAAAAATCCTATTGCGGTGGTTAGAGCAACAACACCAACTATGGCAAATAATACTTTTCTTGAATTCATAATATGTTTCTCTGAGTTGATTTTACTGAGTATGAAATGAATGACCGGATGCTCGATTTAAACAAGCTGCCTTCCTTGTATTAGCCTAAAGAGTATTGCAATTACCGCAATAACAAGCAGAATGTGTATCAGCCCGCCGACACCGTAGCCAATAAATCCAATGGCCCATCCAATGATTAATAAAACAGCTATGATATAAAGTAGATTTCCCATGGTAGTTTGTTTTTTAGGTTGTTGTTTTAAATTACCTGACAATAAGGAGTTAAATTCTTTAAAATTATTACATGCCACTGCCGATTTGGGCCATTTCCCTGCGTGCACTTTGAATCACATTTTGCATAGCCTCTTTAAGACTGTCGCCATCTGTGATCACCCGGTGGGCGGTCGGCGCAATCGCCGTCATCCCATTTGTCGAAAGATCATTGGAAAGAAACATCTGAATTTCCTTTACATTTGATACATACAATTTAAATGCTTCGGTAACACCGATACTCTGATGAGCAATTCTGCCATAAACCCCACTCACTATCGACCTGCGGTTTTCACTCAGCTGCTGTATTTGTGGATTCTTGTATTCGGTACCCTCTTTTTGCCATTCTTCGAAATAATCGGTGCCTCGTTCAGATAGTTTATCGGCATGCCGGGCAAATTTGGTTTCTGTAGCAATAATTTGGGTTACGTTTTCCGAAAATGCATGTAGAGCCTTTTTGGGGTCAGGTTGCCCCGGTTTGATAAGATTCGTTAGGGTGGTCCCGGTGGCATCCAGCTGAAGGATTGCCGAAGTTATTTCCTCGTCCATAGTTTGCAAAGAAATCCGGGCCTCATTGGAGCGTTCCATCCCCGTTCTTTGGCATCCGACCAAACCGATGAAGCTTGAGATTATGGCGGTTACAAGAAGACGATCTACTTGCTTTGGCAGGGTCATGGCAGGCTCTCCTTTATTAGTTTAAATGACTATTAATAAAGGTAGCCACTTTACGTACCGTAAATGTTATATTATAGCAGAAAAGGCTTACATATATTACTGATTCCAGAAAAAAGGGCAGGAATTACTTTTTAATTGCCATGTATTTTGATGAAGAGTAATGCCCTACAACATATATTTATTTCATAGATTTTGCCGGAAATTTACATCTCACACAAGTCATGAAATCCTCCGAGTCAGGCAGTCTCTCAATACTAAAGGTACCGCCCATCAAATCCACCCTGTGTTCAATAATGCGCAGTCCCTTACCCTCGTTGTTTGTTTCTTCAAGTGAAAAGCCTTTGCCGTCATCCCTGATCTGCAAATGCAGTTGATCTTCTTGTTGGTCAACAGTAACCAAAATTCGACTTGCCTCTCCATGGATAGCAGCATTCTTGATAGCCTCCTGCGTGATATGATATAAGCTGGAGGAAAACTCTCTATTGTTGATTTTATCCAGCACATCACTAGCTTCCAAAGTGCATTTTACATTATGAATTCTTTGTGACCGCCTGAGGAGTAGAGCAAAGGCGTGTGATACTCCCTCTTCTTCTACATCAATAGGGATAATATCATGACTCAATTCCCGGATGCTATCAATTTCAAGATCGATATAAGA
>DATFLI010000313.1:0-2285 GCA_035267805.1 Balneolaceae bacterium
TTTTCGCCAAAAATGACTCTACAACCTCACGTAATTCTGCACGCGTTTCTTCAGACTGTTCCTCTATAACAGCGCCAATTTCATAGTGACGTTCAATACCCCTGGAACTGGATCTGATCTGATCTTCCAGCGAGCTAATTATTTCTTTGACTCTATTTTTGGCTACCCCTACTTCCATCTGTAGATCAATTTTTTCTTCTTTTGCTGTTTTATATTATCCCTTAATAAGAACAATTACTAACCCATTTGTTACGAAAAATTTTTTAATTGTAAACTTCACAGTGTTATGTAACATAATTATTCGGGTAAATACAAAATCCATTTATCAAAACAATAATTTTTTTGTATTTCAACTATATAATAATTACCGAAACCTTTCCAAACGTACTGTTTCTTACTTAGAAAACGAAAAGAACTCAATATATACAATCAATTTAACTGCTGGTTACCAATTTATATCATCAAGAAGTCGTTTTTTAAGCTGCAATAACTGTACATTCATATTTCCAATCTTTTTCTGCTGAATCTCTATTATATTTCTAGTAAAGATATTAAACAGCTTCTCAGGTTTCTTGCGAAAGAAATTTAAGGCTTCATATCGTTCAAACTTTAGCAGTTGGGTATCTCCTTCCGAGACTACTTTCGCCATGCGATTATTTTTACTAAATAAAAATGTTTCTCCCAAGAAATTCCCCCTCGTAAGACTGGTTAACTGGATATTATCCTTCCAAATGGAAACCTTGCCATTTGCAATAAGATAAGCAGAATTAACATATTCGGATTCATTAATGATTACATCATCTTGAACAAACCGCTCCTCTTTACCAAGGGTCAAAAATTCCATTATATCCTCATAGTGGAAATTCCTTAGCAACAATGGCGGTTTTTTCAGAAATTGCCGGATAAATTCTGGCGTTGCATCCTTTTCTGCCTGATTTTCAGTTGACATAACCAATTCTCCAAATTTGAACTTGTGCAAACCCCAATGAAAAACACATATGATTAATAATTTATGATTGCGCCTTTTGCTAATCTTCGATTGTAATTGCTACAATCTCTTCTATGGTAGTCACCCCACTTTTGATTCGTTCACGTCCCGATGCACGCAAACTCAGCATCCCCTGTTTAATCGCGTATTCTTTGATCGCAACCTCATCAATTTCTTTCCCAGATTCAAGGATCATTTTCCTGATTTCCTTATCAAAATAAAGAGCCTCCATTATTGCCGTCCGGCCTTTATACCCGTTGGTGCATTTATCACAGCCTACCGCCCTATAAAATGTAGTTTCTTCAATCTCTTCTTCGGTAAAGCCGATCCCTTTTGCTGTTTCCGGATGCGGCTCATATGGTTCTTTGCAGTGCTTACAAAGCGTTCTGACCAAGCGTTGTGCCATGATAATATTAACAGCATTTGCAATAAGAAATGGTTCAACGCCCATTTTATAAAGTCGGGAAATAGCACTGGGCGCATCATTCGTGTGCAGAGTGGAAAATGTTAAGTGCCCCGTATTAGCAAGCTTAATTGCAATTTCTGCAGTCTTGAGATCCCGAATCTCACCAACTAATACAATGTCCGGGTCATGGCGCAAAATTCCCCGCATTGCCTGGTCAAAAGACATATGATTGCTTAATTTAAGCTGACGCGCACCTTCAATCAGGTATTCTACCGGCTCTTCAACAGTCAAAACATTCACGCTGGGATCAATCACATAATAAAGGGCAGCAACAAGTGTGGTTGATTTACCACTTCCCGTAGGACCTGTAATTATAACAATACCGGAAGGCTTTTCAATTGCTTTAACAAAATCAGCCTTGGCCTTTTCCTGCAAACCAAGCACATTTAGATCTGTAATTACCTTTCGATCGTCAAGAACACGAATCACAATCGATTCAAATTTTCTATCGAATTGTTTTCCCACCATGGGCATAATAGAAACACGATATCGAATACTGTGGCCATCGACCGAGCGCTGTATAAAACCATCCTGCGAAGCATCCCGCTCAAACCGATCCACATTTCGTGTCTTATCTTTCACAACTGCCGATATTGCTTCGGGCTTTACATTATTTTGTTGATGCCAAAGATCAAGTTTACCATCAATTCGAAAACGAATATCTGTTGAGGTAGGGCCAGATGGTACTATATGAATGTCACTGACGCCCTTGCGAACAGCTTCAACCAGAAAGCCTTCGACCAGAGAATTGAGCATACTCTGGTTGATTTCCGCATCAATCTCCTCCTCATCAATTTCTTCAGATTCCTCTTCGAGATCCGGCTCCTCATA
>DATFLI010000314.1:0-7662 GCA_035267805.1 Balneolaceae bacterium
CATTTTATGCCGGAGTTAGGCTTTACTATTCGCCGTGATTTTTCATTCTATCAAAATCGAGTAGAATATCGATGGATCACAGATTCTTCGCCCATTTTTCAGCAGATTTGGATTAATAACCTTTCCAACATGTATGTGCGAAATATCGACCACCATGTTGAGACGGGACTTATTAATCCCCACTTTGGTTTTGACACCAAAGGCGGATCTAAATACCGGGCACAGTATAATGTTAGGTATGATAATTTGCTGCGGCCATTCACTTTTTCAAATGAAAATAATGTTAGCGTGCCGGCAGGCACCTACTGGTATGGAAACCTGGAACTAAGCTATGAAGCACCTAACGGCTGGAAACTCCGTCCCGGCCTTTCTGCCACTTTGGGACAATTTTATGACGGTAACCAATCTACCATAGGCTTATCAGCCGAATGGAACATTTCTTCACATTTTGAAATCGGTGATGAATACGAATACAATAAAATTCATTTCAAAAAGCGGGATCAACAATTTCATACCCATCTCAACCGGCTCCGTTTTCGCTATGCACTCGATACGCATCTTTCTTTAACAACCTTTGCTCAGTATAACAGCGAAATAGATAAAACCAGTGTCAATGCACGATTCCGATATAACTTTGAAGAGGGCAATGACCTGTGGATCGTATACGATCATATCATGAATACCCGGCGCACACAAACCGGCCTTCCAAGGCTGCCGGTATCAGATTACCGGGCGCTGCTTGTCAAATTTACTTACACGTTTAAATTTGGTGATTAGCCTCAAAAACCCTCTCAAATCATTTAATTCCCTTTTTTATCATTATCCGCATTTTTTATTGAACAAGTTGTTGTTCTTTCAAAGAACGGTGAAATAGAAATAGGTATTTCCTCACAGGACCCCTATCTTACAGCGTTACATTTAATTACCCACCTACCAGTTATTACTGAAACGACGCGTTAGTTCAACTCCTTTCAATGATTCAACCAATAGGTGACAAAACACAGTATATTTTTATGGCACAAGGCAAAGTAAAATTTTTCGACACTCAAAAAGGATTTGGATTCATCAAGCCGGATGACGGTGGTAAGGATGTTTTCGTCCACCGCAACAATGTCGAAAATCTGGATTACAACCAGGGACTAGAAGACAACGAAGCTGTCGAATTTGAAGTAGAAGAAACTCCAAAAGGTCTGAGCGCTACTAACGTTCGCAGCCTGGATTACAAATAGTATCTATTTTTGGTACATGATTTAAAGCCTGCTTTTAGCAGGCTTTTTTTATATGTGCTAATCTTTGCTTTTCTCATTTCAAAGGAATCGTTAAAAAACTAAAAAACGAGGTTTCAAATTAGTATGTAAAACTACTATATTTGGAGCCTTCAAAATAGATGGAAAATATTGCCCAAGTGGCGGAATTGGTAGACGCGCTAGCTTCAGGAGCTAGTGGGACCTAGTCCCGTGAAGGTTCGAGTCCTTTCTTGGGCACTCAATTTAATAAAGGCTTTATCATAGAGATAAGGCCTTTTCTTTTTTATACCTTCCCACACTGGACGAGAAGCCTGTCCCGATGCTTTATTATCGGGAAGTCCTTTCTTGGGTACTATATGAGCCGTAAATCTTTGAAGCAACCATCAAAATTCTCAGGAATTTGCCAAAAAGCTCATAAATCTGTAGCCTGACAGCTATTAAATCCAATTAATTAAATACGCTCATGTCCCGGCCTCAAAAAAGTAAGCTACCACTCACAACGTATTCCATTTCTATTCAAGCACGAATTCCGTATAAACTGCTGACGATCTTGTCGCTCTTAATCCTTATTGCCTGTTCGGGCGGCAATAAAAAATACCAGGCAGCAAAAGCTCCGATACAGGTGATGGGACGCCATCTCAACGATAACGGGGCCATTAAATTCGCGGCATCGGGTGTCACTTTTTATATGAAATTTCAAGGTACTCATCTGGATGTGGATCTTCAGGATGAATTCCGGGACTCGACTAACTATAATTGGTTCACCGTAGTTGTCGATAATGGAACTCCCAAGCGGTTTCGCACTCGTCCGGGTAAGGAATGGTACACGCTGGCAGACAGCCTGCAATCGGGGGAACATAACCTCATCCTTAGTAAAGCCACCGAAGGCCAGAACGGTCATAACGAGCTGGTTGCCATCCGAACCGGCAAACTATTGCAGACCGATCCATTGCCAAAACGAAAGATCGAGTTTATTGGCGATTCCATTACCTGCGGATATGGGGATGATGCCCGCCAAACTCCCTGTAACAAAGGCACATGGTTTGACCAGACCCATGCCTGGTACGCCTATGGACCACGACTGGCCCGGCATTTCAATGCCCAGTGGATGCTTAGTTCTGTTTCGGGTATCGGGATGCATCGCAATTGGAATTCTCCCAGTCCCACCATGCCTGATGTATACGGAGGCGTTTTTATGGAATACACCGATTCAATTACTCCATGGGATTTTGATCGCTATGTGCCGGATTTGATTGTGATCGCACTGGGAACAAACGATTTCTCTGCAGGAGGCGGCAAGGAACCGCGCCCCGATCTCGACGGAGATGCGTTTGTAAATGATTACACACAATTTGTCGGACGGGTCCATAAAATTCACCCGGCTGCCAAAATTCTTTTGCTGAACAGTCCCATGTTCGGTGAATCCCAACGAGAAAAATTAGCCGGTTATCTGCAACGAGTGATTGCCAACCGAAAAGCTACGGGTGATTCTACCATCACAAGATTTGCCTTTGAAAATAAATACTCCGACGGCTGTGACGGGCATCCAAATTTAAAACAACAAGGTAAAATGGCAGACGCACTGGAACCAAAAATCAGTTCGTTTATGGGATGGTAAAATGGATGCGGCGGTTTTTTTAAAATACCGGAACTTACACCCGTCGCCTTATTAAATCTTGCATTATTTTCCTCAGTGCTGCTATGTAGAGCAAAATTCTTCGGATGTGCCCGGGAATGACATTTTCATAGGCATACGATTATTTAAATATGTTCGTTAAAACGCAGGACATTAAGCTTAAAGTGTTATTTAATTATTTAGTCATGAACAAAATGAAAGTATCACTATCCATTTTCCTGCTCTCCTTACTGATGTTTATAAGCTGCGCAAACTCGAAAAGTATTTCCACGGATATACGCACCAAGACCTTTGACGCCGGATATAATGAAACTTTTAATGCGGTAGTCAAGACCCTAAGTAAAGAAGGCTATAAACTAGATTTTTCGGATCAAAAAAGTGGTGTTATTGATACCGATTACCGGACCGCCTCTAAAATCCTACCCTCTTTTACAAAAGATGAGAGAATTAAAATTAATGCCATACTAAATGAAGAAGGTAAACGTACACAGGTACAACTCACGATAAATACTCAAAATATGAGTACAACGAATGAGGGAAAATCAGGAGGCTTAACCAAAGAAAAGGCGATATCGTATTACAAAAACCTGCTTATGAAAATTGGAAAACAGCTCTAATGCCCAACATGCAAGAGCTGCCCTTGGATGTTTTTCACCGTCATGTAAAATGGAAAAATCTACCTGTCCACGTTTTTTATAGCCAGACTTTCATATAGCTGACTGAGTGATTTCTCGACTGTTTGCTCGCTGTTAATTTTTATCAATTGATTAACAGGTAATTCATCAGGCGGATCGTATTTTTCATTTAGCTTATCAAAATCCTCCAGGCGTGCATCCGAAACGACATTGTTTTGTTGCTTTCGGGATTTCAATCGTGCCTTAATCGTTTCATCCGAAGCCTGAATCTCAACAAAACAGTAATCTACATTTAGGGGGTTTAACTCATCCGTCAATCGCTGCCTGCCTTGCTTATGACTAAAAGTAGCATCCAATATCACACTTTGACCATTTTCAACGATCTCTACAGCGTGTTTATGAAGTTCATCATAT
The DNA here is from genome assembly GCA_035267805.1 of Balneolaceae bacterium. GTDB lineage: Bacteria > Bacteroidota > Rhodothermia > Balneolales > Balneolaceae > Fodinibius. The sequence continues at coordinate 3,933 of DATFLI010000314.1, forward strand.
GTTTTTTTCGACATTTCTGAAGAATAAAGCCTGGCTCGTTCCTTAACCGAAACGCGCTTGGTCAACGGTATTGCTGCCATCTTTTTCCGAATACAATCTGACGAAAAATATTTCACATTCAGCTTTTTTGAGAGCTGTTCGGCCAACGTACTTTTACCGGTTCCGACCCGTCCCATAAAAACGAGTACCACGGGCTTAGATCCCAAAAGGGCATAGCGTAGAGACAGATCAAAATATTGCCTGGCCAATATAGCAGCCTGCCTGCGCTCACCCGGTTCTACTTCCTGCTCTGAACTCTGCAAGCTCTTGACTTTGCCCTTAACATAGGCCCGGTAACATTTATAAAAGTCGATAATCCGCACCAGGTCCTCATCATCCAGTTTCTGTGCCATTCGATCAATAAGATACCGCTCTTCCGGCCAGCAATCATTGAAATCAAGGTCCATAGCCAGGTAAGCAAGATCAGCGGCCAAATCTCCGTATCGGAAACGATCATTAAATTCTATACAATCATAAATACGCACTTGGTCAGGCCCAATGTGGATATGCTCCAAATGCAGATCTCCATGGCCATCTACAATCCTCCCCTCACGGATCCGCCGATTAAACAGCTCATCATTCTGCACAAAATATTGATTCGTAAATAGCCTGATAGCCTCAAAGGTATTCTTATCAATCGTCTGACCGATAAATGCTTTGGTTTGGCTAAAATTTTCATCCGTATTCACGCGAATCTTCTCAATCTTTCCCCATTTCGAAACCTCGGAATCCGGTTGCTGTCTGTTGTAAAAATCAGCCAGCTTATTAGCTACCCGATCAAGATGACTCCGGTTCAGCGTCCCTTCCCTGATATATGTATGTAGGAAATACTCTTCAGAAAGCTCTTTCATTTTTACCGCATACTCCACCGCCAAATCAGGATGCTCATCTTCTGCCGCAAAACGATAGTTATTACCTTCCTTCAAGATCGCAACAACCCCCAAATAGATATCCTTGCACAGTCGCTTATTCAACGCCACCTCCCGGTGACAGAATTGGCGGCGTTTTTCCAGCGTGCTATAGTCTAAAAAATCAAAATTGACCGGCTTCTTAATTTTATAGACGAAGGGCGGAACCATAAACACATGCGAAATATGTGTTTGAATATGTCTGACAGCATCAGGATGATGGGGATACGAGTCGCGCCGCTCTAGAAATTGAAGCAGATCAGTATTTAAGCCATGTGATTTAACCATATTGATCTCCAATAGTCGTCTTTTCTCTCCCTAGTCAAATTAAGAAGCTTACACCAAAATTGCCCAAACATTTCTTATGAATTGATATACTTTGCAATCCCTTTTGTTCTGCAATTTTTGTAAACTGATTATACATGTTAACTTAATCCTGAAGTTATGATCAGTTCGAAGGTACATGGCAATTTAGATTATATCACCGCTCTTTTCTTTTTGGCCGCTCCCTCTCTGTTTTCTCTGTCACAAGCCGGAACGATTCTAGCCTATACCCTTGCAATCGTTCATTTCTTAATGACCATTTTTACCGGATTTTCGATGGGCCTGGTAAAGCTGATACCCTTCTCTTTTCACGGATATGTTGAACTTGTCACCGGCCTCATTCTTATCGTAGTTCCATGGATACTGGCGGATTTTTTCTCAAAAACCGATGAGCTTTTATTTACCATATGCGGTGTTGTAATTCTGGCAGTGTGGTTCCTTTCGGATTATCAAAGTCCTGTTAAACAAAAATAACAGGATTAAATAATCTTCAATTTTTTATTGAAATAAATCATAGGCATCCATATTCTTTTCCACATTAACTGATAACAGAATTTACTTGAACCATGGATATTCAAATAAAAGGTAAAGTTACCCAAATTCTTGAAGAGCAATCAGGCACCGGAAAGAATGGCCCCTGGCGCAAACAAGAGTTCATCCTCGAAACGCAGGATCAATATCCAAAAGAAATCTGTATGGTTCAGTGGGGAGATAAAATTGATGAGTTCAACCTTCAGGAAGATGAATCAGTCACAGCACATGTTGATATACAGAGCCGAGAATATAACGGACGCTGGTATACTGATGTGAAAGCCTGGAAAATTGAACGAGGTCAGGAGAGGGCTCAAGGCGGACCGCCGCAAAATGATGTTCCATTCAATGATGATGAGCCGACGATTGACATGTCAGATATTGACGATGAAGTGCCATTTTAGAATTACAAAATTTTTCTAAAATGGGCTTTTTCAAACCCAAAAATGTCGTCCTGAACTCGCTTCCGGTTCTTTCATAACAAGTCAGACTTTTGCAACTCAATCCGAAAAGACCCGCCGGGCAGCAAGAAAACGGTTACGCCAGTAGCTTTTGCCAAACTTACTGATTCGGACTCCACTCGACGTAGAAGCATGGAGGAATTCTCCATGGTTCACCATAATACCCACATGCAATGTTTTACGCCCGGTTCTAAAGAAGACCAGGTCTCCCGTTCGAACGCCCGCACGACGTATTCCTCTGCCGGTATTGAGTTGCGCCCGGGTATTGGAAGGCAGCTTAATCCCAAAATATTGTTCGAAAATAATATTGACCAGCATCGAGCAATCTACGCCTTTTTTTGAAGCCCCTCCCAACTTATAGGGTGTTCCCTTCCAATCGCGATAGGCTTGCATGAGTGTAGCTTGCGCTTCGTTCAACGAAGAGACGTGCATGGCAACAACAGGTTTTTGTGCGGCTGAAGTCGAATTACCGCTGCCGGCATTACCATTTTGCGGAACCGGCCGGGCAGTTCGACGGGCTATACCACATCCCGAAAGTAAAAATATCGCTATTAAACAAAGAGCCGTCCTTATTTGTTTCATGCCATTCCTTAATTATCGCTTAAACTCTCCTTCAAATGATCTATATTTAAAGCTTCAAAGACAACTATAAATTAAGGCACGAATCTGATTATGCAACTTTTGGTAAATGTGGACCATGTGGCCACCCTTCGGAATGCTCGCGGAGAAGGTTATCCCGACCCCGCAGACGCGGCTGAAGCTTGTGAAAAAGCCGGGGCCGCAGGCATCGTATTCCACTTGCGAAAAGACCGTCGACACATCCAAACCGAAGATGTCTACAACATCAAAAGGAGAGTCAAAGGGAAGCTTGATTTCGAAATGGCGGCTACCGATGAGATGCTGGATATCTGCCGCGACGTGAATCCTCATTTGATTACGCTCGTGCCGGAAAATCGCGAAGAGCTAACAACCGAAGGCGGACTCAGGATGCCGGCAATTTTCGATGACTTTCAAAAGCGTGTCTTCCCAAAAATTCGCGAAACGGATATTGAAATCAGCCTCTTCATCGATCCCAATAAAAAAGATATCGAACTGGCCCACGAGTTGGGTAGCGATGCTATTGAGCTGCATACGGGAACCTACGCTAATGCTGAAGGAAAAAAGGCCAGGCAACAAGAACTCGAACGATTGAAAAGAGGAGCCGAACTGGCCCAAAAAATGGGCATGAAAGTAAATGCCGGACACGGCCTAAACCTTGACAATTTGCCGGACATAGTAAAAACAATGCCTAACCTGCATGACGTAAGTATTGGGCACGCATTGGTTTCCACTGCACTGTTCCGGGGATTGGATGCCACTGTTAAAGCCTTCCTGGAGATCATAAAGAGCGATGATTAAACAATCAAACATTGTCTCCATTCAAGGGTTGACTAAAATAAGTTTCTAAAAGAATAATCATTTCCACAC
>DATFLI010000315.1:0-2275 GCA_035267805.1 Balneolaceae bacterium
AGAACAAAATAAGCCGAAATAATGGGAAGCTACAAACAGCACCGGAGCCGGAAACCTATAGACCTTGATACATTGCGTCTTCGTATGACGGATGTTTTTAAGAAATTGGAGCGTATTATCATGGATCCGGACTATGACGCAAACGATGTTAGCAATACGATTAATGCCGTGAATGCCCTTTCCGGTCTGGCTAACAGGTATGCACGGCTTCATAAGGATATTGAACTAACTGAACGAATTGAAAAATTAGAAAAACTGGCAGAACAGCGTAACCGATGAGCAGCATAGAGAAAAGACTGAAAAATCTGGAATCAGCATTTGGTTCAACAATGCACCCCATCCAAGAGTGGGCTCCAGGCTTGAATAAGAATTATTTGGGCTGCCCAATGGACACAAAAGTTGATATTCAAACGCTCCTGACCTTGCAGAACAATGCGATCCTACACGAATATCATAGGATCCGACCAGCTGATGATTCGTGGAAAGAGAAACTAGTACCAACCAGTATCCCCCAGCAATGGGAGGATTTTCAATTAGAGGCAGAACCCTAACCCTTATTGGCAAGCGGTACAATAATGAGAAGAAAAGTATGTCGGAGGCAGGTTCTCTAAAGGGTAAAAGCAATGGTCAAAATGACCAGAGCTTAACATCTAAAAAGATAGCGCCTTAGAAACGAAATATGAAGCCGGATTTTCGGCAAAAACTTTAAAAAATTGATATATTATGAATTTTGATGATGAAGGTTTATGGAGCACAAACAACAACAAAATTTTCGAAGGCGATGGATTGTTTATCGACGCCGCCAACGAACAGTTCAGCTTGGGCGACCGGTTCTCCTACGATAAGGGGACCGGTGACATTATCCTATCGGGCTGGAAAGGTGACGTCAACCATTTGGTAGGCGGTAACGCTGCTAATGGCTTCACGGGTATTCAATCGGGAAACGGGGCTATCAAGGCTTTTTTCGCCGGAGCCGACGACGAAGCCGGTTCCAATGCTCGTTTTTTTGCACAAGCCGACGGTAAGATATTCAGTGAGGGTATTCGTGAAGTGCTTTACAAAAAAGCCGCAACCGCCGGGTATAATTATGGCGATGAATTGTCTGTATCCGGGCCGGGCGTGAGTCAATGGAAGACGACCGTTAATACATCCGGCACCAACAGCGACACAAAGACCGAGATCAAACTTCAGGTACAATTTGAAAAGAAATTTTCACTCGACACTATACGCTTAAAAGGTTTTTTACACTACGGGGTTACGAGCGACGGCTCCGGGGTTAACGGATATGCAAAATGTACGGTCAAGATCTTAGGCGAATCGCTGGAAGATAGCCAACAAACGAGCATATCCAGTAGCCCGCTGTCGCTTGACCTGTCGCTAGACATCGGAAGTTATTTAAACAATAATCAATTATTTTATGCGGAAATCATTCTCGAAGCTCATGTTGAAGGACTCGACGGCTCCGCGACAACGAACCAGGCCACAGCCCAATTAGACGATGATATCGAATTTTATTTAACCACATAATCTTATGTCAGCCATAGCAGCAGCGATACTGAAAAATGGAGCGATTTTATTATCAGATGGGGTAACTTTCAAAGTTCCCGAGGATTTGAACGTCTATGATGATCTAAAGCGTAGCGATTCTGAGGTCGTATCCACCAATACCCCGAAAATACACAAAGTTAACCGGCGCGTCGGTGTGAGTTGGGTAGGAATGATGATCCCGGAAATCCAGGACCGGATACCCGGTTGCGGGGAAACCCCCAGGGAAGTGGCCCACTGGCTTTCTAAACAGCTCAAAACTTATCGTAGTGATAATCCTGGCCTGTTGGCCCAAAAACGCTACAACATCAACATAGGCGTAACAGGGTTTGATAAAGCGGGGGCCCCATGGGGGTACGACCTAAATAGGAAAAGAGAATTTAAGCCCGCCTGCACCCGGTTACATGCCGGGATGACCACCTGTCATCTCCCGTTCATCAAGCCGGAAGGCACAGGATTTACAACGTATCTTGAAAAGTATAATACCCCGACGGCTGATCCCGTCGATGTGGCTACCCGGGCCTTTACTGAGATGATCAGAGACTACGAGGCGCAAGACATGATTGTAGGGGGTAAGATATTCACAGAAGTTCTCCTGGCGGGGTAACCTGAAAGAATTAGAATGTTACCAGGCTTTCAGCTTCACGGCTGGAGGCTTTTTCTGTTTACTGGACACATGGACGCAAAGGACGCTATTTTCTATACTTCATCTAAAGCACCCCTTTGTCCT
>DATFLI010000316.1:0-3581 GCA_035267805.1 Balneolaceae bacterium
TTTAAACAAATGATTGTCGTGTCATCAGCCAATTGATAATCGCTGAACTTTTGGATGCGACGCTTAATATCCATAGAGATTTCATTACTTAACCTGTTATCGGTATCCAGCGATTCGATCAAAGTTATCAAGCTTTCAAACCCGAACCGTTCTCCCGACGGATTTACTGCTTCAGGCAGACCATCCGAATATAACAACAAAAAATCGCCTTTTTGTAATTGGATTTCCAGCGCTTCATAATTAACGGCCGGTCGCACTCCCAGGGGATATTTTGGATCAGGCGTGTAAACAAACTGCGCTTTACCATCTCGTTTCAAAATCGGCAAACAATGTCCTGCATTGGCCACACGCAGTTTTTGTGATGACAAATGATATTGTGCTATAATACACGTAATGAAGGTCTGAGGATCTGTCCTCGTGTGAAGTGTCGGCGCTATTTCACGAAGGATGGCTTCAGGGGCATCGCGGTGCAACCGGGAAAGCAACAGCCCGCTGGTAAAAACTGCGTGCATGGCTGCTTTCATCGCCTTTCCCGAAACGTCAGCAATCGTCATATTTAATACTTGACTATCAGCCATTCCATTGGTGCCGATGATGTAATCGAAATAATCGCCTCCTACTTCGAACGAAGGCATAAAAAATCCATAAACATCCACATCTTTTATGGATGGAGGTTGTAGCGGCATCAGCTTGAATTGGCTCTCGCGTGCGATTTCAATTTCTTTCTCTACACGCAGGTGATTGGCCATGCGCTCTTGGTATTCCGGGATGTATCCCCCAATCTCGGATACCGAATCCCCGTAATTGTACGCGATAAAACCGTAAACAAGGGGCAGTGCTAACACAAAAAATTGGGTCCACGAGACGTATGCCACATCCATACTTGACGACCCCCAATAAGGCATAATCATCAAGATAGCAGCAAATACCCACCAGCCGGTAGAAAATGACAACAATCCCGCAACCTCCATAGCGTAGAGTATAACTGCTGCAATAAAAGAAAAGACGATGAAATCATACCAAACAGGACCTATAATTTCTATCATTTTACCCGCACCAGAAAAAAGAAATCCCAGAAGGATGACCCCTACCACATAAAAAAGCCATCGGGATTTTATTCGTGACTTTAAAAACTCCGTTGTTACCCCTACATGTCCTAAGGCAACCAACCATACATTAATCCAAATTGCCATATTAATGGTAAGCAATTTAGGCTGCATGCTGGGTTCGGCAAATCCGTACTGACTATCAGCCTGGTAGTATTCCGCGCCAAATAAATATAACCCGACGGCAAAGATACCCAGCATCACTCCACCGAGCGCATACCCTCGAAGTAGTCCTTCACCCGTCTCCCTGAAGAAAAAACGCTTGCGCCAAAAAGCATCCAATAAATGCACCTGGTTTTGATCCCGGGATCGTGCAGAAGCCTCCCAGCCGATATATGCCAATGCGCCATACAATCCCATAGCAGCAGCGAAAATGAGATTATTCAAAATAAAAACGGCTTCGCTGGTCTGATTGAAAAAGCCATTCATTGTATTCATCAGGTAAAAAGCGCGCCATCCCAAGGCCCCCAGTGTAATGCTAATCAGAATGAACAAAGCGCGTCGCCATTCCACTTGTCCCTTGTTGATGTACTTAATACCAAGATAAAATACCATAATGGCCAAAATTCCCAATGCTCCGAAGGTAGCAAGCAAATCGAAATTGGTAATACCTTCCGAAGCGTCGAGCTGTTCGGGCTCATACTGGTCCATTGCTTTAAAGCTCTCGATAGAAACTCCATACCGGATACTTGATATATTCGACTTATTCGTTTCACGAATAACAGGTTTAACTTCGAGCGAAAGTTTGGACGGCCCTGATGAATTGGGATTGCTGCGCGACCAATTAAATACCATGTTATTGCCAACATCGGAATTTGAAAGATTCAACGGATGTTGACGCGAAGCAGGCTCACTAGCGTTTAAAAGCGTATCTTTAACGTCAACAAAATTGAGCTTATAATCCCTGAGACTATATCCCAGTATGTCCTGTACAATATGATTAGCAATACTAAACAGCGAATCACCTGCCACAAAGGTAGGATTGGAATTTTCACGATTCGCATGAATCCGCCGTACACGTCCTCTTTGATCATATTGCAATTCCAGACGACCAAGCTTATTTATGAAATCCCCACGCTCGTGAACAATATTTTCATCTTCTTTTTGGGCCACACCGATATTGACTTTCCAACCGGTTAAATTTAGTCCCCGTTCGCTCAGGACTCCGGCGGGTGGCACATCTTCTCCCAAAGAATCTTCAAGGGCCTTATAATATTTAAAATGCTGCGTGCGGGTCGTCATCAACTGTAATGAATCCACAGAAAACCCCAGCTGGGTAGCAAGTTCTTCAGTTTTTCCTTCTATTGCTGAGCGACTATTCTGAATAGGAGCACCGGCATTAAAATCAATGGAAGAATGCAATACGAAAAATACGGCAAATCCAATGACTCCTAAAAAAATCCAATATGTTAGCCTTTGCCCCATCATTTATAATTGTTACCCATTATTACGTACTCAAAAAGAGCAATTTCTGGGCGATTCACACCGAAAATTAAAATTACCAAAACTTATAAAATAGACTTAAATATACCATGTTGAATAGAATAACCCTACGGATTTTCTGACCAATTGTTGCTGTTTCCGCAGATTATCGTCAAGTAAGGGACAATTATGAGTGATCCGATTGTACAGAGAGGCAAGATGATGAATCTTCAAAACAACCTGCTTAAAAAAGGTAGCTATAAATTAGTCGTGGTGAGCATTAACATTAAAAAAGCCGGTGAATTTAACATCCAACGGCTTTATCCAATTATTCTGATAAATTAGCTTTCCTTGGCTTTTGCCTCACCGGTAAAAGCATCAAATACCATCTTCAAATCTTCAGCTACTTCTGTTTTCGTGCGTCCTTCAATGCGGTGCCGCGGAATCATTGCTTTGATTTCGCCATCTTTAAAATAGGCGAAAGCCGGTGAAGAAGGCGGGTATTCGCTAAAATATTCACGAGCCCGGGCCGTCGCTTCTTTGTCCTGACCGGCAAATACTGTTACCATGTGATCAGGTTGGGCATCCGAATTTTCGAGAGCAAGTTTTACGCCGGGACGTGCATTTCCTGCAGCACATCCGCAAACCGAGTTAATAACCATAAGCATCGTGCCCTTGTCATAATCTTTCATAGCACGGTCAACATCTTCAACTGTTTTAAGTTCCTCAATGCCCAGATCGGTCAATTCTTCACGCATCCAGGAAACATCGGGTCCTCCTCCAAGTCCAAATTGCATAATGATCTAAATTTTTATCAACGTTTATTTTTTAAAACGTAACAAAGTACTATTCAATTATAAAGATATGAAGAAGCACCCCACAAAATTGTAGAGTGCCCTTCATAAAAATTAAAATGGGATTTACTTAGCATCGTTGTAATATTCATTCACTTGATCCCAATTAACCAAGTTCCAGAAATTATTAACGTACTTGCCTCGCTCGTTCTGATAATGCAGGTAATAAGCATGCTCCCATACATCAACACCTAAAATG
>DATFLI010000317.1:0-7259 GCA_035267805.1 Balneolaceae bacterium
AAAGCGGTACGCGAGCTGGGTTCAGAACGTCGTGAGACAGTTCGGTCCCTATCTGCTGTGGGCGTTGGAATGTTGCGGAGAGCTGCTCCTAGTACGAGAGGACCGGAGTGGACGCACCGCTCGTGGACCTGTTGTCCCGCCAGGGGCACCGCAGGGTAGCGATGTGCGGAAGTGATAAGCCGCTGAAAGCATCTAAGCGCGAAGCACGCTCCAAGATAAACATTCCCCACAGAGCCTTCTGGAAGACGACCAGATCGATAGGCGGCAGGTGTACGCGTGGTAACACGCTCAGCCGAGCCGTACTAATCAGGCCACCGGCTTCCCTTATATGGCTTGCACGACCCGCCGGGTCGCCGCAAGCCCGCTTACCCCCTCTCAGCTATCACTACGCCAAAGGTCAACTGCGCCAGGGCTTCGGCGAGGTTGAAAGCCGACAGCGCAACGAACCTGACATTGACATACTGATTTTTTTACCCTTTTTGAGCAGGCGGGTCATGCGCCGGGGCCCCACCCGTTCCCATCCCGAACACGGCCGTGACACCCGGCAGCGCCGATGGTACTGCCCCCCAGGCGGGAGCGTAGGTCCCCGACTGCTCTTTTTTTTATCACAGCCCCTTTCGCCATGCGATCGGGGCTTTTTTTTGACCCTAATCCCGTAAATAGCTTAAAAAGCTATATTTAACTGCTTAATATGTTTTTACGAAGGCATATAATTCGGTATATTCCATATCTTTGTAACAACGCTATATTGAGGCTTTACCGTTAGAATAGGCTTTAATATCTAATCCGATCAATTAGCACATGGACTTTTCTGATTTTATAGATCATTACAAAACAAAATTATACAGCTTATTTAATGAGCAAAATGATATAGATAAAATAAGCTTGGAACGAGGCTTGCCACAGGATATCTTCGAGGATATTATGGAATGCAAGCCATTAAGTGTATTTATTCCCGAGGAATATGGAGGTAGGGGAGCAGAAACTCACGAAGCATTATCAATGCTGGAAGCCAGTTCCTACGAATCACTTCCATTGTCTTTAATGATGGGAATTAATGGTGCTCTTTTTCTCCAGCCGGTGGCTAATTATGGAAGTAAAGAGGTTAAAAAACCTGTTTTTGATCGTTTCCTCAAAGAGAACAATATGGGAGGCTTGATGATTACCGAGCCGGATTTTGGCTCTGATGCTTTGCATATGGAGACCTCTTTTAAAAAGATAAAAAAGGATGGAGGCTCAGTTTATGATATCAAAGGCACCAAACATTGGGCTGGATTAACGGGAGCTGCGGATTTTTGGCTGATTACGGCCCGACAACGTAATGGCGGCGATAAGCTTGGTCGCGACATTGGATTTTTTATTCATGACAGCAGAAGAGGAGGCATTGAAGTTGAGGAATATTATAAAAACGTAGGTTTATACATGCTTCCCTACGGAAGAAATAATATTAATATTTCCGTTCCGGAAGAATATCGTTTGGAACCCAGCTCAACCGGTATTAAAATGATGTTGGATGTACTTCATCGGAGCAGGTTGCAATTCCCGGGCATGGGTATTGGTTTTCTCAAGCGAATGATGGAAGAAGGCATAACTCATTGCAAAGAAAGATATGTGGGCGGTCAAAGCCTGTTTAATTATGACCAGGTAAAGAAGCGATTGCACCGATTGCAGTCTTCGTTTACTATTGTTTCAGCAATGTGCGCTTATACCAGTGAGAATGTTCCTTTAAGTAAGAACGTCGCCGGTATGGATCTGTCAGCCAATGCCATAAAAAGCTACTGTACCGACCTTATGCAGCAGGCTTCTCAATCACTTTTGCAATTGATGGGAGCTAAAGGTTATCGCCTTGATAATATCGCGGGTAGGGCATTTATCGATAGTCGTCCGTTCCAAATTTTTGAAGGATCAAATGACATCTTATATCAACAGATATCGGAATCTGTTCTAAAGCAGATGAGACGGCTTAAGTTTAAAAACTTGTATAATTTTTTAAGTGACTTTCGGCTTACCAAACGGGCTTCTGAATATTTCAGTGAGATTTTGGATTTTAAGATTAATCAATCCTTAGGTCAAAATCGTCTCGTCGAGTTGGGACGAATTTTAAGCAGGGTCATTTCGCTGGAGTTTACCCTCCGACTCGGGGATAAGGGATTTAATCAAGCCCTGATTAATAATGCAATTAAAACCATGAGAGCTGATGTTGAGCGCATGGTCACAACCTTCATCAATGAAAAGTCCCCTGAAGTGGTAGAAAATTATGAGGAATCGAGTTCATGGTTGGATTCGATAACCCCGCAATACGTTCATACATAGTATTGCATCTGCTGCCAATCTAAACTGAGCAGTTTATGGAGAAGGTCGTTGTTTTAACGGGCGCCGGAATGAGTGCCGATAGCGGACTGAAGACCTTTCGCGATTCCAACGGTTTGTGGGAGGGGTATGATATACGAGATGTAGCGACTCCCTCGGCATGGGATAAAGATAAACAGCTTGTTTTGGATTTTTATAACGAACGTCGTGTGCAGGCTCACTCCGTAGATCCCAATGAAGGCCATCAAGCCCTGGCCCGATTAGAAGAACAGTTTGACGTAACGATTATCACCCAAAATGTAGACGCCCTTCATGAGCGGGCAGGATCAACCGATGTGCTGCATCTCCATGGACAGTTGTCAAAAGTACGCAGTGAGAAAGATCCGACTTTGATTTATGATATCGGTGGCGATACCATCGAGCTGGGCGATACTGCTGAAGATGGAGTCCAGCTAAGACCTCATGTGGTTTGGTTCGGTGAGCCGGTGCCCAATATGGATAAAGCAGCACAGATTGTACCCAAAGCTGATATCCTTATTGTGATTGGAACTTCCCTGGTTGTTTATCCCGCGGCGGGACTTGTGGATTTGGCACCATTCAAAATCTCAAAATATATTATTGACCCTTCGACGCCCGAGTTAATGGATTATTCCGGTTGGGAGCATATTCAGGAACGGGCATCAAAGGGAACTCCTGATCTCGTCGAAAAATTACTACGTAATTCAAATTAGAATACATTTTATTTATGTCTGATTTTAAAGCATCTGAAGAAGAAAAAGAAGTCCTGGAAAAATATTTGTTACAATTTTTGAACCTCGAAAAGCAATTTCCGCTGTTGCCGGGAATCGATAACCCCGAGGCGATGGCTGGAATTTTCGGTTTGGAAACCAGTGAGCTTAAAAAACTGCGAGACCGGTTTCAATCAAATGCCAAACAGGCAGCAATTGAATTATTAGAAGATGGCGAAGTAGCGGATTGGATTGAGGACTTGCCTTTTGAAGCGGGAGAAACAATTGTGGCTCTGGGGGATTCTATAACGGATGACCTGCAGGGTTGGTTTAATATCTTTCAGAATGTATTGGAAATTGGTTTGGAGGATGCAGACTTCACTTTTATAAATAGCGGCGTTTCATATGATACATCAACTGATGCCTTAAAGCGTCTCAACCGGGATGTCCTGGATCACGATCCTGACTGGGTAATTGTGGCATTGGGAACTTTTGATGCCCAACGTCTGCATGTTGCCCCGGATCGAACGCTGGTTTCGCTTGCCGATTTTTGGGAGAATCTGAATACCATTGAGACTGTTATCGGAGAAGTAACTGATAATCCATTGATCTGGCTAACTCCACCTCCGGTTATTACAGAGATGTTACAGCAGATTCGATTGTTTAATTTTGATTTATTTGAAGAGGATTTAAGTAGCTATCGGGAAATTTTGAGTGGCAAAAAAGGGTATATCGTTGATCCATTGGGCACACGAATGAATGATAATGAAGGGGATCATGATCACCACGAACATGAAGACCACGATCATGAGCACGAAGAAAATCCGGGACCGGCTGCCTGGAATTATTTAAGTGACGGGTTGCATCCTTCATTATCAGGACACAACAGTACCGTTAAGGAATTGATCAGATTCTTGGCCTTAGCCAAAGAACCGGAAGAAGGGGCAAGTTTAGAAACGCCCGACGATTATGAACCTGAAGATAATGAAATAGATTAAAGTCCGATTTTTAAGTTGATGACATTCAAAGAGGGATGATAGTTTGTTCTTATGGTTTCTGGAGACATCTCTTTCTGCTTAAAGACAGTCGGACTTATCATACCGAGTTGTATTGAATGGGATGCATTACTATAGGTCAAAAATCCATCAACATCATTTTGATGTAGGTTTGCGCTTTCTGAGTTGAAATTGGGTCCCCTGGCAAACATAAAGGCATCCAGAAGACCGAAACCAAAGCCTACCCAAGCGCCTGTTCCGGAGCCGTATTGTAAGGCATCGACAACCGGAGAATGGACAATCAGCGAGAAGGAGGATGCAACAATCGCTCCACCTGCAGCTCCATAAATGGTATCCAATAATACCAGGATCGATGTGTTGGTTCCGTCGTTGAAAGTCCCTGAAATATAAAACTGCTGACCTTTTCCAATGGCTGATACATCGTGTATACCAACTCCAATGCCGAAGAGCGTACCGGCTCCCAAACCAACACGAACGGGGGCATAGTCGGTGCTATTCTGAAGAGCCATCGTTGCTCCCCCAAGCAATACTCCGGTCATTGCTCCATTCAGGGTATTGCCGGCTACCAATTCGATGGTTTGTGCTTGTGCTGAAGTTTGAAAACTCCCGATAAGAATGATGCTTAATAATAGCGTTAGCAGATGTTTTTTCAAGACTCTCGGTATTGTTTTAAAATTAGTGGGTAATGTAGAAAAATATAGATAAAGAATCCCATTTGGTACCTTATTCGGGGTCTTCTAAAGCAACGGGTAAAATTTTACCATTGTAGAATCGATGACCGGTAGATGCAAAATCAGCAATATATTCTCCCATCTCCCCAGGGTTAACAGGGGCTGCAATACCAGGAAAAGCTTCCTTCAACATCTCGGTTTGAACCGCTCCAAGGCAAAGGGCATTAACCCCGATTTTTTTATCCTTAAGTTCCGCAGCGAGGCATTCTGTAAAAATGCTTAGAGCTCCTTTCGATACGCTATATGCGGTAAGTCCAGGGAATTTAACACTTCCCTGGAAACCACCCATGCTGCTAATGTTGACAACATGAGCAGGTTTATTGAACAATGGCAGTAATTTTTTGGAAATAGCTACCGCACTCATAAGGTTGCTGTCAATTTGAGATCGCCAATCATCCAGGGATAGTTCCCGGAAGGGTTTATTTATCAAAGTTCCGGCATTATTTACCAGGATATCAATGCCGTGATAATTGTTTCTAATTATCTCATTCAGCTTATTGATTTCATCAGGATTGGTAAGATCTGTGGGAACTGCTTTAACATATGACGGATTTTCCCGTTCAAGATCTTTAAGTTTTTCTTCAGACCGAGCAACCGCAATTACTGTATGTCTTTTTTGGGCAAGTGCCCGGCAAGTTTCTTTACCTATTCCACGACTGGCTCCAGTTACAATTGCAACTTTTGGCATATTTATACGTAATTTTTGATAGAATGTAAGAAGTGAAAGCCGACCTTACAATTTGATTTTTTTAGAAAGTTTTAGCGAAATTTCATTGTTTAAATGGGCTATTTTGGGCATATTGAAACCCCCAAGAATCTCGTCAAAAGTGAGAATTTCATTTATTAAAAAAGGTGTTACTTATGTCTGATTCAGCTGATCGTACACTGGTTCCTTTTAACATCCGAGACCTCTCACCATATGTGGCCGGTAAAACGATAGCTGAAGTACAGCGGGAATATGATCCGCCGCAAATATCCAAGCTGGCATCAAACGAAAATCGCCTCGGATGCAGTTCTACTGTAGAACGAGAGGTGGTTAAAGCCTTGCAGGAGATTCAGGATTATCCGGATCCGGTTGCTCGGCAGCTGCGTAAAGTGTTGGCCGATCAAAATAATGTTGAACCGGATAATATTATGGTGGCCGCCGGATCAGAAAGTGTGATTGCCATTCTATGTCGTACTTTTTTCTTAAATAACGAAGAAGCCATTACTGCCGACGCAACGTTCGTCGGCTTTTTTGTTCAGGCCAATATTCGAGGTATATCGCTTAAAAAAATACCTGTTACCGAAGATTACCGTTACGATTTGGATGCGATGGCAGAGGCTATAACTGATCGGACTAAGATGATTTATATAGCAAATCCGAATAACCCTACCGGTACTTATATTACTGATTCTGAGTTTGAACGATTCATGCGCAAAGTGCCTAACGACGTTTTGGTGGTCATGGATGAGGCCTATTTTGAATATGCCCGGGAGGTATCGGATTATCCCCACGCGCTGGATTATAATTATGATAATGTGATTACACTTCGAACTTTTTCCAAGGCTTATGGCTTGGCCGGCTTCCGTGTGGGTTATGCTTTAGCCTCCAAAGAGATTATAGCAAATATGCTGAAAACAAAGTTGACCTTTGAGCCTACAACTCTGGCACAGGCGGCAGCCCTGGCGGCTCTGGGGGATCCTGCGTTTATTAAAAAAAGTCGTAAAACTGTTGAGGAGGGTAAGAAAAGGTTGTACCAATTTTTTGAGGAGCATCAGGTTGCTTATGTACCGTCGATCTCTAATTCTGTGCTGATGGTTCTTCCTGATGAAAAAAATGCGATTAACTTTACTCAAGCTATGCTCGAAGAGGGCGTTATCCTGCGGCGGACCAATGCGTTCGGATTGCCGAACTGTGTGCGTATTACGATCGGACGGAAAAAGGAAATGGATCATTTTGAACACAGCTTCAAAAAGGTGACAGAGAAAACAAGAATGTTAAGCTAAGTATTGATTTAAGTTGTTATGCCGAAGAAGAAAGCGGAAAATGAACTACCAAAAGTTGTAGAATCTATAGACTGGAATAAGGTTGCAGAACTGATGTTGGCATCCCGGGCAATGGATGATAAAGAAGAAAACGAGTTGGTGCCAAATAAGGATGTGCTGTATCAATTTTCTGCCCGAGGCCATGAACTGGGACAGATTTTACTTTCATCGCTGATTACCAATAAAAGGGATGCCGCTAGTGCATATTACCGGTCCAGGCCATTTATGCTTGCACAGGGATTGACCTTGGAGGATGCGATGGCTGCTCCCATGGGGAAGTCTGGCGGGTATAGTGACGGCCGTGACATAGGTGTTGTCTGTAATAAACCGGGATTGGAATGCCCTACAGTACTTCCGATGTCCGGCGATGTCGGATCTCAGTATACACCTGCTATTGGTTGGGCTCAGGGCATTCAGTATCACCATGAAACGCTCGAAGAGAAAGA
>DATFLI010000318.1:0-6227 GCA_035267805.1 Balneolaceae bacterium
ATTAGGATACCTACTTTCCCTGGCAAGTGTTGATTCGCAATATGGGTTTATACCCTGAGGAGTCTTTAAGTTACTTGCCAGGGTCGGTAGTTTTTCTTAGATCTAATCAATAAAATTTTCTACCCAAAGTCTAAAAGAGGAATGCACGAGACGAATGTCGAGTAAATGACGTGGCAAACCCCTTCCGTTGAACAGCCATAAGTGTTATTAATGGAAGGAGATGGTTATCAAAACCTCAACATTCAAGTTTCGGGAAATCAATTTATTGGAGTGGGTAAGTCGTGCCAGGGGCAAGGAACCGGAATTCATTAATTACCCTAATCAACAAGATTCCGGGACGGGGCCCGGAATGACGTTATTTTTGGTAATTATAAGTTATTGGTTATTGGGTGTTTTTAAAGGGATAGGATGACGGGACACAGAGTGTCCGCGTGGGCATTACGAGACAGAGTCTCGTAACGGGATTATTAGTTTTTTTTCAGAGGCAGAGGTGTCACTGAGCGTTATCAACGGAAGGGGATTGCCACGTCAGTCGTATCCACTCCTTCCTCGCAATGACACGATATGTTATTTATTATTTATTACATACGTTAATTAGTAAACAAAATCCGAACAAGCAATAGGCGTTCCAAAAACCCCTAAGCAAGTTTCTCCCCCTAGGATAGGGGGGACTAAGGGGGGTAAGTCGTGCCAAAGGCAATAAACTGGAATAAGTGCCCATTCCTATGATAACGCCTGGGAGGCAGAGCCTCCCGTCTGGCATGGCGGGGCAGAGCCCCGCCACGAGATAAAAGGATTATGATGACTGGACACAGAGTGTCCGATTGACCGTGACGCCCCGGAGGGACGTAACGAGAAAAGTCTCGTAACGAGAGTTAGTCGTCCGTCGTCATATACGGCACTTGCGAAACCAGATATAAGAGCTAAAAGAACTCTATAATCTTTACACTTTTCACTTTTCTCTATCGTCAGCGCACAACGTCCTGCACCATTTTACAACAAATTATTCGTTATTTACCACAAAAAATTGAATTTACTATAGTAGATTCTTATAATTGGAAATCATCTAACCGACCGGTTATCATTGTATGTTAATGATTTAGAATATAAAGACTGGATACATAAGCATTATTTAATTATTATTTACTTCTGTATTTAGGGGTTACACCTGTTGGTAAGTGTATATTGTACATGGGTTTGATGTGATTAAGGAAGTACGATCATCTATAGATCCTTATTTAACATTAATTGGCTAAATAAAAAACTGGAATAATGCAGAATAGCGAAGTTCTTACTACGGGGCTGAAAGAGAAGGGTATCTCTTTTGAAGAAAATAAGGAAAAGGTTTGTATCAACCGGGCGCTGATGAATATTAATATGAATAATATTCGCCTGAATCGCCGCTATCGAAGAACCAAGCGGTTCCTTGATATTATCGGTTCCATGTTCGGTTTGCTGGTATTCGTTATATTGTATCCTTTCATAGCATTTGGGATTAAATTTTCCTCTAGGGGACCGGTGATGTTTAAACAAGAACGAACCGGAAAGAATGGGAAAATTTTTATTTGCTATAAATTTCGTACGATGCATACTGGTATATCGAAACGAAATAAGGATAATCAGCCTATCGTAACTGAGGTCGGAGATAAAAGAATATTTTCTTTTGGGCAATTTTTACGGATTAGCAACATTGATGAATTACCCCAACTCATTAATGTTTTTAAAGGAGATATGAGTTTAGTAGGTCCCCGTCCACTCGCTGTCAAAGAATGCCGTTATTGGCGTTCCACCATCCCTAATTTTGAATTGCGATATGCCGTAAAACCGGGACTGACCGGTTGGGCACAGGTTACTGGTTATCGTGGCGGGAATTTGGATGTGAAACATATGGTGTATCGATTAAAAAGAGATTTCAAATATATTGAAAACTATTGTTTGTTATTGGATTTGAAGATTATTGGTCGGACTTTTAAACAAATAATCCGTTGGGAAACTTTCGCCCATTAATTTATATTTAATAGTGCTATAATTTTAGCACTGCACTTCTTATTTTCTTAATTTCCAATGAAATTAAGTTCAAACAGATTATTTATTAAATACATGAAAGATATCATTTTAAATAAAATTAAAGAGAGAAATTACTCGGTTGGAATTGTTGGTCTCGGATATGTCGGTTTACCACTTGCGCTTGCTTTTCATGATGAAAAATTCCCTGTCGTTGGTTTTGATATTGATGAAAATAAAATAGAAAAACTGAACAGGGGCGAGAGTTATATCCGGCATATCAACGGGGATAAAATTAAAAACCTGAGTGAATCGGATCTTACTGCATTTACTTCCGATTTTTCCAAATTACAAGACGTTGATGCCATCATTATGTGCGTCCCCACGCCTCTGGACGATCACCGTGAACCGGATATGAGTTATGTGGAAGGAACCACCCGTTCCATTGCTCCTCATATCCGCAAAGGCCATCTGATTACACTGGAGTCCACAACCTACCCGGGTACAACGGATGAGTTGATCCGGCCGATATGTGAAGAAGCTTCGGGTTTAAAGTCCGGGAAAGATTTTTACCTGGCCTATAGCCCGGAGCGTGAAGACCCGGGGAATCCTGATTTTACCACCGGCACCATTCCCAAAGTCGTGGGAGGAGACGGAGCAGACGCCCTGGAGATTGCCAATACGTTGTATGGAGAAGTGGTTGTAAAGACCGTGCCTGTGAGCAGTACCAAAGCGGCCGAAGCAACAAAATTACTGGAAAATATATTCCGTTCGGTCAATATTGCCCTCGTGAATGAGCTCAAGACCGTATTTGAATCCATGGATATTGATATTCACGAAGTGATCGACGCGGCGGCCTCAAAACCATTTGGATATATGAAGTTTACCCCGGGACCCGGCCTTGGCGGACATTGTATACCCATCGATCCCTTTTACCTCACATGGAAAGCCCGCGAATATGAGATGAACACCCGCTTCATTGAACTGGCCGGTGAGATCAATACTAATATGCCGAAATACGTGATCGGCCGAACAACAGAAGCCCTGAACGCCCACAAAAAATCGGTCAACGGCAGTAAAGTGCTGGTCCTTGGTTTGTCTTATAAACCCGATGTAGACGATATGCGGGAGTCACCGACCTATAAACTCATGGATCTACTGGAGAAATACGGGGCCGATGTCTCTTATTACGATCCCTATATCCCCATTGTCCCCCCAACCCGGGAACACGCCAACTGGAAAGGGACCAAATCTATAGAATGGGATAAGAAAACATTGTCATCCTTCGATGCGGTTGTCATATCCACCAATCACAGCTGCATCGACTACCAACAACTGGCCGACTGGAACGAATGTGTCGTCGACACCCGAAACGCGATGAAAGGGATTAAGGTTAAGAGCGATATACACGTCTGGAAAGCATGAATTCAATGAACAATTGAGGGTGTGTATATCAAGGGCTAGTGACCCCAAAAAATGAATCTTTAAAAGTTTCCGGCCTCAGAAAAATGGGCGTTAAGAATCTGGTGGAATGTAGCGTTTAAAAAAAATCCATACCGCATGGTTCTTTAAAACAGGCAAGCTCCGAAGTGGAGCATTGGATTTTTTTAGCGAAATGGAGACGGATTTAGCCCATTTTACGCTCGCCGGAGATTTTTGGTTACTTTTCATCGAGGAAAAGTAACACCACTAATAAAGTTGAAGGTTATGAACTGCTCTTTAGGCAATAGGCATTGAGTATACTATTCAGAAAATAGAGATAACTGAAATAATATGTGATGATTTACATTATAATATTTTTACAACCCCTCTCACCCAGTGGAGAAGTTGAAACAGGACACAGAGTGTCGTAGCGAACAAACGCTCTAAGTGTCATTACGAGGCGCTTTTGCCGAAGTAATCCCCTTCCGATGTATTGTCTTTATGTGATATCAACGGAAGGAGATTGCCACGTCGTTCAATCGGCATTCGCCTCTATCACTCCTCGCAATGACACCTATCTTGTATATTTTATTATATTTATGCTCTTTTCGGAGGCATGACATCAGGAGGTGGGTATTGTGGAATGAATCTTAGGCATGTATAAATCCTGTATTCAATAATAGAGACAGGACACAGAGTGTCCACCTGTTCGATACAGGACAGAGTCCTGTAACGAGATAATGTTTGTGGCCTGTGGTCCGTGGTCAGTCGGCCTCTCTATCTCGTTACGTCCCTCCGGGGCGTAACGCACCCCCGGACACTCTGTGTCCAGTCATTAACACTCAACACTAATTCTTAATCTCTTCCTGCAGTAACTGGTAGTACCGTTCAATCAGTTTCTGATAATCGCTGCTAAACGGGGTGTTTTCATCCGATTGCAGGCGTTTGCGTAATTCCTCTTGCAGTTGTTGCATAGTCATCTGTGGAGGCGGCGCCTTAAGCGTTTGATCGGCTGACTCAGATTGCCGTTTTTTACTTTTACCCCGTTCCTGAACGGCCTTTTCAGCCGATAACATCCGTGATAAAATATTCTGCTGCCGTTGAATAAATGGCCGGTCCTTGCTGCCACCGCGCATATCGTTGATAGCCTGATCCATCTGATCAGACAGGCGTTGCAACTCACTTAGCGTTTTATCGCCCGGTTGCAACTCACCCCCTTTTTGTATGCGTTGAAGTTGCTCGCGTATTTGGTTTTGTGTTCTGGCCAATTGATTAAATCGCTGCATTTGGCTTTCCGTCAGGCGGTTGCCCTGAAGGTCGTTTATAAGATTCTGTAGTTGATCATTCAATCCCTTTTGCTGCTGTGACAATTTCTGCAACTGTTCCATCAGGCTTCCGCCCATACCACCACCGCCTGACTGGCCGCTCTGTTTCATTTGATCGATCAATGAGGCGATCATGGAGGACAGGTCATTGATATTACCCAGGGCCGTCCTGACTTCCGCCGAAGCATTGGCCTGATCACGGTCTGCCAGGTACGATTGTGATTGTTTCAAGTTTACCTGTGCCTCTTTCTTCTTCTTAATAATGGCATTCGACAACTCGGGGACTTCTTTGGCCACCTGGCTCAGACTGTCAACAACCTGTTCGAAACTCTGTGATACATTGGTCTGCCGCCGGGCCTGTTCCACGAAGGCCTTGCTGCCATCCGGGAGCTCACTCACCTGCACACTTATTTTTTCCTGTTCATCCGACAACAGCATGAGATCCTGTAATATACTTTGCAGCGCCATCAGGTTAACATGCGCTTTCTTTTGATTCAATGACTTTTGAGCCTTCTTTATGCTTTGGATCATCTGGCTCATCTGCTGTCCGGCTTGTTGCTGCTGCTGTTGCATCAATTGATTATCCCGGCGCCGTTTTTGCAGCTCTTCCAGGTTTTTCTGAAGGTTTTCATCCGCTTTTTGGTATGATTGATGAGTCTCTTTTTGCAGTTTTTTCATCATACCCCGCGCCCGTTCAGGAATATCCCCGTTGTTCATTTTGTCGAGTTTCTTCGCCACGTCCCGGAGGTTCTTTTGTATTTGTTGCTGCTCCTGTAACTGCTCAGATGGACCGGCCTGTTTTTGCATTAGAGAATCTTCCCTGGATTTAAGATTCTCCAGGTTCCTGGTCATATTCTCAAGTTCAGCGTTCAATTTCAACGACTTGAAAAGCTCGATAGTTCGCTGTAACCGTTCTTTATACAACGATTCGTTAAATTTATAATTCTGAAGCGCCTGCTGAATCTGCTCCTGTCCGAGGTTATCCATACTCTTTTGTAACTCTTTTAAGGCCTTTAAAAGAGCAGGGTCCTTAATCTGTTTTATAAGTTTTTGTAGTTCTTTATACTTGTCCTGCGTCTCTTTAGATACCAGGTTATTTTTTTGAAGTTTCTTTTTTACCTCGTCAAATTTATTGCTTATTTCATCGACTTTCTTATTCAGATCCTGTTGCTCTTTCCTGATCTTTTCAAGTGATTGCTGATGCTTCCACGTGTTATCCGGATTATTTCTCAGGTTATTCTGAAAATTTTCAAAGTCCTGTTGAACGTTATCATATCCTTCCCTGAGTTCTTTGAACTGCTGATCGACTTCCGATTGATCCTTTTCAGCATCGGTAATGGTTTCTGTTATGGAAGCCATTTTGATCTTCTGTATATTGGAGCGTGTTCTTTTATAGCCCGCGATAGCATCATTATCCCTCACATCAATCCAGTACGTAAGTTCATCGAGCGGTTTCAAATTGAGTTTGGCCAGGTC
>DATFLI010000319.1:0-6887 GCA_035267805.1 Balneolaceae bacterium
GAGATAATTTGCGGGTTGTTTTAACTCTTTCTCCAGGGCTTTTTTATAGGCTTCATCGCCATGGGGTGCGACCCAGCCGCCGTATTCAAATCCGCCCGATGTATCTTCTTCGGGATTTCCGGGAGATTGTAGGATCCCGTCCAATGTTATCATTGATAGAATGGTTATTTTTCTCATCTATTATTTTTAGTTGGGTTCAATTTTTGGCAATGTTAAAAACAGATTTACTCTTTATCACAAGTGATCGTACATGTTCTAAAAGTAGTATATTGTCTTAAATTGATAATTAACAGGTGTATATACGGCATTCTCAAGGGTTGATTGCGACAAAAACGGTGAGTAAGCTGTATTAGCATCAAATATGAATGACAGTATTAAAATCTAGAGGAGAGCATAATGAAACATGTATCCATTTTGATACCACGTGGACATACCAGCGTTGTCAACATTGGCGGGACCCACCAGATTTTTAACCAGGTGAATGGCATTCTGGCCGAGATGGGACGAAGGCCTGTTTTTGAGGTACATCTTGTGGGGCTTGAAAAGGAGACCCGCCAGACTTCCGGACTTTTTGCCGTCAGCCCGGATACGTTGTTGCAGGATGTCCGGAAAACCGACTTGATTATTATCCCCGCGATTCACGACGACCTGGAGACATCCAAAGAGCCCAATAAGGCATTCATTCCCTGGATTATTGATCAATATAAAAATGGAGCCGAAGTCGCCAGCTTATGCGTGGGCGCCTTCTTTTTGGCTTCCACCGGATTGCTCAACGGCAAAAAATGCGCGACCCACTGGATGCATGCCAACGACTTCAGGGCTCGGTTCCCGGATGTGGAGGTGGTCGATGAAAAAATCATGACCGAGGAAGACGGCATCTACACAAGCGGCGGGGCCTATGCTTTTTTAAATTTGTTGTTACACCTGATCGAAAAATATGCCGGACGCGAAGTGGCTATCATAGCTTCCAAAGCCTTTTCTATTGATATCGACCGGGATAGCCAATCGGCCTTTATCATCTTTGAGGGCCAAAAGGATCATGAGGATGAGAAGATCATCAAGGTACAAAAGTTTATCGAGGAGCATTACGAGGAGACCATTCGGGTGGATGACTTGGCCGATCAGTTTGCCATGAGTCGGCGGACACTGGAACGTCGTTTCAAAAAAGCGACCTCCAATACGATAACGGAATATGTACAACGGGTGAAAGTTGAAGCCGCTAAGAAAAGCCTCGAGACCAGCCGAAAGAATATCAACGAAGTGATGTACGATGTGGGCTATTCCGACACCAAGTCGTTTCGGAACCTCTTCCGCAGAATTACAGGTCTGACGCCCATCGAATACCGGGATAAATACAATAATGCGACCGCCGCAATTTAGCTGATCGTTTGGGGCTATTTTACCTCAGAAATTTTTTGGATGATGGAGCCCACCAGTCCATATTCCCTGGCCTCTGTCGCAGTAAGCCAAAAATTTCGTTGGGTATCTTGCTCAATTTTTTCAAGTGGCTGGCCGGTGGCTTCGGCAAGAATTTCATTGAGGCGACGGCGCATCTTCACAATCTCCTCTGCCTCGATGGCGATATCACTCCCGCTTCCCCTTACACCACCGCTGGGCTGATGCAGCAAAAAGCGCGTATTGGGCAGGCTGTAGCGATCTTCGAGAGGCACGGCAACATAAATTAGCGCTCCGGCGCTGGCCACCCAACCATTGCCAATGATGCGCACCTTTGCATCGATAGAACGAATAGCGTCGTAGATGGCATGACCGGAATCCACATGGCCGCCCTGCGAATGAATAAATACGGTGATGGGCTTGCTCGAATCCGAGGCCAGAGCCAGCAGTTGAGCGGTAACTTCGCCGGCCATCTGCTCCGTTATTTCACCGTTGATGATAACAATGCGCGACTTAAACAGCCGGTCGCTAAGTGTATTTTGGAGGGTAATAAATTTTGACGGATCCATAATGCAGTTTTTTATTGGGGATTATATTGCCAATGTAAAACTACCGGCCGCTTTTGTATTGTAAAATATTGCAGGGTTAACGCCTTAACAGACAACTAATTCCGGTTGATAAAATTTTCTTCCTGGTATTCTTTGGGCGTTTGTCCGGTTTCTTCGCGAAAGGATTTGCTGAAATGCGACTGGTCATAGAAGCCGGTTTCCGCAGCTACTTGCCCGGGAGACACTCCCTGCTCCAGCAGTTGCTTTGCTTTTTCCACCCGCTGTTGGATTATATATTTCCAGGGTGTCGTACCTTCTTCTTCCCTGAACCGCCTGATTAGCTGATACTTGCTCAGTTCCACTTTTTCAGCCAACTCATCGAGACTCAATTCTTCGGTAAAATGAGCTTCCAAATACACAATAATACGCCCCACCTGCGGGCTGTATTCTTCGGCAGAAGGAAAACCCCGACTCTCTTTCGGATTGATTTCTGCTTGAATCTGCCTCCGCGATGTTGATATGCCGGATTTCTTCAGCAACATCTCCAACTCTGACAAAAATTGTGCGATGGGGATATCAGTAAGTATGGCTTTATGAATCATCGTTATTTCACCTCTTTTCTAAAAAATATCACCTTTGAATTGCTTAACGTAATGAGTAGTAAATATAGTTTGGAGCAAAACTTTCGGCCGAGGAAATATCCATAATCCCTAACTCTTTTTATCTCTAAAACCTAATCACCTATTTTTGTGGCATTAATAAATGCCTGGTTGTCCACTTTCGGGGGATTATCGGTATCGGCAACAAGCACCGCCGTAACATACATCGTCCGCACGATCCTGGACATCTTTTCGAAGCGAATTTTATCAACCTCATCAGAAGGGCGATGATAATCTTTGTGTACCCCGGTAAAGAAAAATACAAAAGGGATCCCCAGCCGGCCAAAATTCCAGTGGTCGCTGCGGCGGTAAAACTGGTTGGGATCATTCAAATCGTTATAGCGGCTGCTTAACGCTACCTGTCCCGCTTGCTTGTTGGCCACACGGATCAGGCTATCGAGCTGGGAAGAAATGAGATCAGCACCGATGAGATACACATAGTTTTCGACGCCTTCCTTCTGATGACGCGGGTCGATACGACCGATCATATCGGTATTCAGGTCTGCGATTGTCTTATCTATGGGGAAAACCGGATGATCTGAATAATAACGCGAGCCGAGCAATCCTTTTTCTTCGCCTGTAACATGCAGAAATAGAATGCTGCGCTTGGGACGAATACCATGTTTGGCGGCATCTACAAAAGCGTGGGCCACATTAAGTACACCAATAGTGCCACTTCCATCATCGTCAGCGCCATTGTAGATACGATCGCCCGTAGAATCAGGCCGACCGATGCCGAGATGATCGTAATGAGCACTCATCACTACAACCTGGTCTTTGAGTTTGGGATCCGATCCTTCCAAAAAGGCAAGCACATTTTCGGTATCCAGCGTCAATTTTTTAGAATAGGGGATCTGCGTGAGACTATAGGTGAGTTCTTTGGGTTGAAAATCGGTTATGTCGGCTATAAGATCCTGACGATAATTCTCAAGATCGCTTGCCTTGTCCAGATTCAACAAGCGGGCGGCCATCCGGGGGCTGATCACATCGTATCCCCGATCAAAGCTTCGGGCTGGCCGGTATGGCAGACGCATTCCGGAAGGTTTGCTAAATCCGAACTCAGCTTGCCTGGCGGATTTAGCAAAATCTTCATCACTCATGGTCGGAATAACCAAAATACCTGCTGCTCCTTTGCCGAAGATCGACTGAAAGCGGGAACGACTATTGGCTGCAGGGTCAATCAGCGTATCTCCATCAACCACATGAGGTATTTCCTGGAATACCATCACCCATTTGCCGCTTAGGTCCATATCCGACAGATGATGAATGCCGTGCGAATCATCATTGACGCCGAAGCCGGCAAAAACGATATCGCCGTCCAAAGTATCGGATCCTCCAAAAGCACGGATGTAATTTCCGGTTGAATGCTCGCTGGCAACCGAACGATCAACGGGTGCTCTTTTCCCATCCTGCAGGGCATACGTCGTAAATACCACACTGTCATTTTTTGTGGCTTCGACGTTAAAATGTTGGAAATAAGTGCCGTCATCACCTACAGGCTTCAATCCCATCCGGCGGTATTGGCTGGCCAGGTAGCGGGCCGCTTTCTTTTGTCCCGGCATAGCGGTTTCGCGCCCCTCCATGGAGTCGGCGGCAAGCACCGAAAGGTGACTTTTCAGGAACGGAACGGTTATCGCATCCTGGTACTTGAGCAGCTTGTTACTTTGCTTGGTCATCGGAGCGGTCTGTGCCAAACATGCCGTGCTGATGCTACTGATTAAAAAGGTATATAGGAATAGAGATAAAAAACTGAATTTCTTTTTCATGGTCAGAAATGATTTCGGTTGGCGTTTAGCTGGGCGTGCCGATGATTTCATCAACAGGTTTAAGATCAAGAAAAAATTCTTTGGGATCGTCTTCTTCGATATAAAGATTAATTTGACGTTCCTTAAGCATTTCCAGGATGGCCAGGAATGTGACGACAATCTTGGTTCGTGTTTTTAATTCCATGCACATTGACCGGAATGACGTACGTCCTGTTTTCTGGAGCCGGCCCAGCACATACTCAGCCTGTTCTTCAATGGTATGCTGAATTTTCTCCACATGATGGATGGAGTTTTGCCTGGTCGCATCCGACAGCACTTTTTTAAAGGCAGCCATCAGCTCGAACATGGTTACATCCTTGAGTGCTTCGCCCGAGGCCTGTTTTTCTACTTTATCGGCTTTAAAATAACCCCGAAAATGTTTTTTCTGGGCCTCATCCTCGATGGTTCCCATCTTGCCGGCCATTTCTTTGTAGCGCTTGTATTCCAACAGGCGCTGCACCAGTTCATACCGCGGATCATGTTCGTCTAGCTCGTCGTCGGACTCTTCCTGCGGCAACATCATCTTGGCTTTAATCGACATCAGCATACTGGCCATCAGGATGAATTCGCTGGCCACATCCAGATCGAGTTCCTCCATCAGGTTAATGTATTCCAAAAATTGATTGGTAATATAATGTATGGGAATATCATAGATATCGAGTTCATCCCTCTTAATAAAGAAGAGCAACAGATCCAGGGGACCTTCGAAATTTTTAAGCTGAACGCGATACATGTAGTGTCTGGCTGAATGGTTTCGCCGCAGATGCTTTCGGTTATTAATGAAGAAAGGAAATATTTGGCGCTTTTACTACTAAAATTTAAAGCTGCTATTTATTATTACCTAACTTTTTATACTTTCTATAGTTATCGTTGGCTTTTCAAATATGAATTATGGACTATTCAGAATTAGTTACAGCTCTCAAAGAAAATGATTCCAAAACAGTTAATGTGCTGCTGGAGGCCCTGCGTCCCCGGTTAATGGCTTTTTTGCGTGTTCATATGAATGCGACTCAAACCGATGCCGAGGATTGCGCACAGGAATCGCTTATTGATTCGATCGAAAGTATTAGGGAAAACCGTTTGAAGGACCCCGATCAAGTGGTTTCGTATATCCTTTCTACCTGTAGAAATAACTACTTGAAGATGCAAAAGAAGAAGTGGCCCGATACGATGGATAATGTGGATGAGGCCCGAAAGCAGGAACCCAGCCAATTACAATCACTGCTTGACGAAGAACAAATGAAGCTTTTGAAGTGGTGTCTGGGTCAGCTTAAAAGCAAATACCAGAAATTTATGCAGTACTGGTTTGACCATCCCGATATCCATACCAACAAGGTTGCTAAACATTTTGGGATTAGCGTAAGCAACGCCTGGACCAGAAAACATCGGCTGATAAATAAGCTAAATGAGTGCTATCAGAAAAAAAGTGAAATATAATGTAAGGATTAGCCTTCTCAGGGGTCTTACTAAGTAGACCCCTGTAGTAATTGTTGTTTATGGGGGATTAGACGCATTAATACGATAATCTTATGCACAAAATATCAAGAGATTTAGAACTCGAAAAGCAGATTGATGCCTATGTAAAAGGCAAGCTGACGGAGAAGCAGGCTTTGCAGCTTTGGGAAAAGCTTCTTGAACGCCCGGCCTATATCGAACTGTTAAACACTGAGCTGGGTCTCAAAAAATTGTTTGAAGAGCAATTTGATGCCGATTCATCAGAAACCGATTCTGCTTCGGCCAATGAAAAAAATATTGTGTATTCGATACAGCGATATTGGAAGTGGATGGCGGCCGCTGCTGCGGTTATTCTTTTGGCCGTAGCCATAAATATTTTGCGGATTGGCACCGGTCAAAGCCTCAAAGATGCTACCGTTAAAAAGATTACACTGGATGAGAATCTGTCATCCGCCCGGATATTGCGTTCCCAGTCATCAAAGCTTTCTACAAGTGACTCGCTGCTGAATGTTGGTTTTGAAGCAGCAATCTCAGGGAATGTGGATAAGGCGATGGCTACTTATAATCAGATCATCAAAAATTACGGTGATAAACCGGCGGCGGTCAAAGCTTACCTGAATAAAGGGATTATCCAATACAATGACGGCACTTTTGATCAAGCCATCTTATCATTTAAACAGGTATTGGATAAGGTTAATGATATTAATCCTATCCTTAAAGAGAAGGCTTTTTGGTATATGGGCAATGCCTATATTAATACCAATCGTCTCGAAAAAGCACGCAGTGCTATCAACAGCGTTTACGCAATGGACGGTATTTACCGGCACTCGGCGTTCCGGATGTTGAAAAAGATTGATTATAAGCTGGGAGATGCGAATCCAGACAGTGACAGCCTTTCCCAATAATTTAACTGCTAGCTTCGAAACTTTGCAAATAATGCGTTAATTTTGCTTGTTGTGTAAAGCCGGATAACTCATTAGTAAACTTATTTTGCAAAACCCTCTTTTAGACGCATCAGATAACGA
>DATFLI010000320.1:0-12434 GCA_035267805.1 Balneolaceae bacterium
ATAACAGGCCTGAATTTCCGGCATTTTATCAATGTCTTCGCAAACTTCGTTAAGTGTATGCATTTGGTGCACTGCCAACCTCAGGGAACAGAATACTATCAACCCGCGATCTACAGCATTGGCATCTACCTGGGCACTGTATCCTTTAATTACTCCCTCCTTTTCCAGCCGCTTTACCCGTTCCAGGGTCGGCGTAGTGGTTAATCCTATCTTTTCAGCTAACTTATTATTAGGAATACGTCCATCTTGCTGAAGGATGGATAATATTTGCCTATCGATACGATCTAATTTGGATCCAGGCATATAGTTGAATATAATTTTAATTAACAATATATAAGAATATAATTCTATTTTAATATATAAACAAAGTGTTTTAAACTACTTTTTATTCTAATTAAAGAAAAAAGCCCTGCCGGTAATTAGCCGACAGGACTTTACGCTCATGCAACGTGGGAGTTACCTATTTAACAATCTGCTCAGGCTTGGCACTTTCTTTGTACTGGGGATTTGAGGGCGTCTGATTCTTATATTCCTCAAGGGTAAAATTATCCACCTGAACAACATCCACCCGGGCATCTTCAGCCTTGCGGATTAGCTCAGCCTCATCCTCATTCAGGATGCCTTTTTCAAGGGCTTTATCTATAACAAATCGTGGCTGGACCTTGGGAAGTTCTTTTTTCTTGGTAGCCACGTGGATTTTCCGATAAACGGGCTGTGCCCTTTCCATCAGCTCCATGGCGTGCTCATATCGGCCCAAAGCTTCGTTTTTATCTTTCGGTAAATAGATTCCATCGGTAATCCGGTCACGCTGTTTTCCGCGTTGCTGCATGGCTTGAGCCACCTTGTGCCCCAGCTTATCGGAAGGCATCGTACTGATCCGATTCATCCGCGACCACAGGGCAATGGGACCGTGAAACAGCCAGGAAAGTCCCGGCACTTTGATTTCGCGATAAATAGCGTCAAAGGCCTCCTGGATCTGTGCAAAAGCGTACTGCATGGCCCATTCGAAGAAAATCCGGTCTTCTTTATTCTGACCTTCTGCATCATAGCGTCGCAATGTTGCCGTGGCCAGGTACATCCAGCTCAGGATATCCGCAAATCGTCCGCTTATCTTTTCCTTGATCTTCAATCCTCCTCCGTACGAGCCCAACGCGATATCCGCCAGGAAGGCAAAGGATGCTGAACTCCAGGCAAGCTTTTTATAGTATTTGGATGCAGGACCGCTAACCGGCGATGAAGCTACAGAACCGCGGGTGATGCTCAACAAGAAAGACCGGGCTTTATTTCTGACAACGTGCCCGATATGTTTCCAAAAGGCTCTATCGAATTTCTTAGTATCGCCTTTGGTCAGGGCATCAATTTCATCATAAGCATATGGATGACACCGGATGGCGCCCTGCCCGAAGATCATGAGCGAGCGCGTCAGGATATTCGCTCCTTCCACGGTTATTGCAATGGGCATTGAAATATAACTGTGGGCAAAAATATTGCGCGGCCCGCGCTGAATAGCCGAACCGCCCTGGATGTCCATTGCATCATTTACAATTTTACGTCCCAGCTCAGTACTGTTGTACTTTGCAATAGCGGTAATGACAGCCGGCTTTTCGCCAATATCCAATCCCGCGCAGGTGTATCTCCTGGCAGCATCCAGCAGGTAAGTAAATCCACCGATACGGGCCATTGGCTCTTCAATACCCTCAAATTTGCCAATGTTGATGCCAAACTGCCGGCGGATAGAAGCATAAGCTCCAATTGCCCGGGTGGCCACTTTTGCGCCGCCTACGCTCTGTGCAGGTAATGAGATTCCCCGCCCAACGCCCAGCGATTCCATCAGCATACGCCAGCCGTTGCCGGCCTGCTCCGGACCGCCGATAATTTGATCGACCGAAACCACGGCACCTTCAGCATCAATCGGGCAATTATAAAAAGGCACACCCATCGGATCGTGTCGGCGCCCCAGTTCAATGCCTTCGGTATCACTGGGGATCAAGGCGCAGGTAATGCCCAGATTTTCTCCTTTGCCCAGATAATTCTCGGGATCGCGAAGTTTAAAGGCAAGACCAATAAGCGTCGAAATAGCAGCCAGTGTGATATAACGTTTGCTGAAATTCAGCCGTATATATAATTTGCCGTCATCCCCTTTGAAAACTTCCCCCTCGGCTGCCATTGAACCGGCATCAGAACCGGCCGTGGGCTCGGTCAGCGCAAAGCAAGGCATCTCTTCTCCGGTAGCCAAACGCGGCAAATAGTAATCTTTTTGCTCTTTGGTTCCGTAATGCATCAATAATTCAGCGGGCCCCAGTGAGTTAGGTACCATCACCGTCGTTGCCAACGGTCCACAACGCGATACCAGTTTACCAATGATAGCGCTGTGAGCGCTGGCCGAAAAATTAAGCCCTCCATATTCTTCCGGGATAATTAATCCAAAAAACTTGTGCTCCCGCATAAAATCCCAAGCCTCTTCTGTAAATCCCTTTCGAACATAAACATCCCAATCATCCACCATCGAACACAATTCTTCGACCGGGCCATTAAGAAATTCCTTTTCTTTTTCAGAAAGATCGGGATACGATTCATTTGCAAGTCGCTTTAGATCCGGCTTGCCTGAAAAAAGCTCGGCATCCACCCATACATTTCCGGCTTCGATAGCCGTACGTTCTGTTTCCGAAATAGCCGGCAAAAAATTCAGCGCGTCCAGCAACTTCATCAGGGGACCGGTTAATACAATACGCCGGATAGGTTTAATATTAAATATCACAACCAACGCAGCGTATACTACAAATAACCAGACAGGTGCTGCAAATCCCCACAAAGCGATAAATCCAGCAATGGCCCACATCCACAACGGGGTTCCCCAATAAGCGAATAAGGTCGCAACAATAAGCATACTGACAATCACGGCCCACAGGGGATCCTGATACAAAATGCCGAAGCTTTGTCTTAAAATTTCCATAATTTTCTCCTCCAGATTAACATGCAATTAGCCAGTTTTCTTTGACTTAAGCGAAATTCTCGCTTGATATCCTTTGATAATATGATCTATTGCCTCTTCGATAAATTCTTGTTGATCAATACGATTATCTAATCGCTTTGACAGCACAATTGACATCACGCCGTGTAATTGTGCCCAAAATGTATATGCAGCCATTCGCGGTTTTTTCTCAACAATCAAACCCGAATGAACGCCTTCTTCCAATACGGAAATTACCAGCTCATATCCTTTTCTCGCCTTGCGAAATTTTTCCTTGGGATACCGGGTCATCTCATCCGAACTTATCAGATAAATGATTTGATATTCCCGGGGATGCTCCAGTGCAAAAGTTACGTATTCATGTGCCAGGGCCTCCAGCTTTGCAATGGGATCGGCATGAATCTTGATACATTCTTCCAGCTGACAGTTCAACCGATCTATGGCCTCCTCCATCAGGGCATGAATAAGATGATCTTTATTATCGAAATGCAGGTAAATGCTCGTCGCACTTACATCAATCTTTCGGGCAATTTTGCGAAGGGAAAAGTTGCGGTACCCATCAGACAACAAAACCTGTCGTGCCGCATTGATGATTCGCTGCTTGAGACTGATATTATCACTTGAATTCACCATATCACACAGAGGTTAACAGTGTTAAGTAGTAATCTAACAAATCTTATATTAAAAGCAATCCATTAGAATTTAATTATCCAAGGATATAACTCTGAGGCTTCTCAGCATAGATTCTGATCTCAGTCAGTCAAACTAAAATCTGATCAGGCAGGCTAAAAGAGATAAATTTAATGGTTTTGCCGGCTTCCAAATGCCTTTTTTCATAAAATGTTTTGATCGTCAATATTTCATCCTCCGGACATTCGGCATAAATATTCTCAATTATTTCATCGATCGAACAATCCTGATTTTCTACCACATTCCGTGTAAATTCAAAAAGTTCATCGCTGTCGGTTTTCAGGCGCACTTTTCCCTCAGATTTAAGTACTCTTGAATAGATATCCAGAAATTTTGGCGATGTTAATCTTTTGCTTCTGTCCCCAAAATTCGGATAAGGGTCCGGAAATGTAATCCATATGTCGTCCACCTCGTCAGGGCCGAAATACTCGTCCAGATGATCAATATAAATTCTCAAAAATCGCAGATTTTCCAACTCTTCCGCCAGTGCTCGTTTCGCTCCTTTCCAAATACGGGCACCTTTAATATCGATACCGACAAAATTTTTTTGGGGATTCCGACGTGCCAGCTCCAGCGCATAAGCTCCTTTACCACAGGCAAGTTCAAGAAAAATCGGATTGGAATTGCCAAAGATATCCTCTTGCCAGCGTCCTTTCGGTTTATCAACATCTTCATCTTGAAAATCGGTAAGCTCAAAAACGTTCTCAAAGGTACCGATTTCCTCGAAGCGCTGTAGTTTATTCGTTCCCATCACTGATAGAATAAATAGTTAGCTTTGGTCATGGGGAAAGCCGTGATATTTTCCACCCACCTTTATTCCTTTCATAGCAGATGCGATCGTGCATACGGCCGGTCCTCCCCTGCCAAAATTCAATTCTCGATGGTTCCACGATATATCCTCCCCAAAAATCGGGCAGAGGGACTTCGTCATTTGCAAATTTCTGTTTTATCTCTTCGACATTTTTCTCCAATTCTTCCCGGGAATCTACTTCACTGCTTTGTTTTGATGCCCATGCCCCAATCTGGCTCATTCGTGGACGCTGCTGAAAATAGGTTTCGGACTCCTCTCTGCTTAATTTACGCACTGCGCCTTCTATCCGAACCTGGCGTTCGAGCGGAGGCCAGTAAAAACACAGCGCCGCATGGGGATTTTCCTGCAGTTCTTTCCCTTTTCGACTTAAATAGTTTGAATAGAATCGAAAACCCTGCTCGTCTACGCCTTTGAGCAAAACGATCCTTGAGGAAGGAATCCCATCACTTGTTGCCGTAGACAGGGTCATCGCATTGGGATCGAGCATATCTGCAGAAAGTGCCTGCTCGAACCAACTCTTAAACTGGTCGATGGGATCCGCCTTAACGGCCGATTCCGTCAGCTCTTCACGAGCATAATCACGACGGATCCCGGCTACTTTGCGATCATTATTGATGTCAGCTGACATGGATCCTCCATCCTATCCAAAATATTCGGGGGCATTGCCTTTTTTCCATTTAATATTACATCCCATACTGGGTTTCTGATCTTCCATAATTTTACCGTCAAAAAGCAATTCAACGGCTTCTCGAAGATCATTCCCGGTCACAGGCTCATCATTACCGGGACGGCTGTCATCAAATTGGCCACGATAAACAAGCTCATCATTTTCATCAAACAAAAACAAATCCGGTGTACAAGCGGCATGATAGGCTTTGGCAATTTCCTGCGTACCATCATAAAGATATGGAAATGAAAATTGACGCTCCCGTGCTAGCGACGCCATCTTAACGGGGCTGTCATCGGGATAATTTTCAACATCATTGGCACTTATGGCAACTACGCCAATTCCTTTCTGCTGAAGGTCACGCACTGTATTTACAAATCCATCCAGGATGTGCTGAACAAAGGGACAGTGATTACAAATAAAAGCTACCAAAAGTCCTTTGGCATTATCGAAATCATCCAGAGAAACCAGCTGGTTGTTCACAGTATCAAAAAGTTTGAAGTCAGGCGCTTTCGTCCCGAGATCCAACATTGTAGAAGGAGTATCAGACATAAAAATTATATTTGGGTTATTCTTCATTCAGAATGAACGTACAAATTCACATAGTGAACCGTTCCTGAATATATTAAAATGAGGCGGGAATTGAATAAAAAAAACCGATACCCAGAAACAAAAAACAGTTAACTATGCTTAGAAAATTTTTTGGTCTTCCAGGTACCGGGTAAACTACTATCTCTGCTTGGTTAAACGAATGGGACAGCAAAAAGTTACATTAAAATATATTTAATTGTCCATTCTCCGGCCGCCGGAAATGTTCTGTTGAGAGTGATAAAGAGGTTTCATTTAGTCCCAACTTTTTGGTTTGGATGCGAAACATATCCCGAATCTGATTGGCAAATTCTCCTTTTCCGTGAAAGCGTTTGCCAAAGCTACTCTCATATAATTTCCCCTCTCTGATATCAATTATGCGATTTAATACTTTTTCTTTGCGATCAGGAAAATGCTGCTCCAGCCAGTCCTGAAAAAGATCCTTGACCCCGTATGGTAATCTAACAATGGTATATCCAGCATGCGTAGCACCGGCATCATGTGCCGCCTTGAGGATATCAGCACATTCATGGTCTGTCAATCCCGGGATGATGGGAGCCACATTCACCCCGACTGAAATACCCCTGTCAGCCAGCTTTTCAATTGCTTCCAACCGTCGGTAGGGCTGCGAAGTTCTCGGCTCCATGACACGGGCCAAATCCCGGTCCAGGGTAGTTATTGAAAGGGTTACATGTACGGCATTGTATTTTGAGAGCTCCTCGAGCAGATCGATGTCACGAGTGACCAAATAATTTTTGGTGATAATTCCAACCGGATTTCGGGATTCGGCAAACACTTCCATGCAACTGCGCGTAATTTCAAGCTTACGCTCCACAGGTTGATAGGCATCGGTGACCCCACTTAACGTGACAGCCTCCGGCTTCCAGTTTTTGGATGCGAATTTCGCCCGTAATTTCTTAGCGGCATCATATTTAACCATAATCCGGGTTTCGAAATCAAGTCCCGCCGAAAAGCCCAAAAATTCATGGAAAGGACGAGCATAACAATAGATACAACCGTGTTCACATCCGCGGTAAGGATTCAATCCATAGGTAAAAGGAATATCGGGACTTTCGTTCTTTGAAAGGATTTCATTTGTGTCATCAGGAATCAACCGGGTATCCTGCGAAGGCTTTTGTCCCGTCTCCTGATCCAAATCATAATCGGTATATTTGTCCTCAAATCGGTTTGCAGGGTTATCTGAGGCCCCCCGCCCCCGAATGGGATTTTTTTCCTGTTCCACAACATCAGTAATCAATTCCGGTTTATTCCAACGTTAAAATAACGTTTAAACTGACGCCATCGTGTCATCCCGATATAAAATCAAAAACTGCAATTACCGGGTTTTGATAAACTTAAGTGATCGTATATACAAAGTTACTATCCCGGCACCCTTTGGCACCTTTTAATATGGGTATAAACCGGGGTAAACACAGGGAGAACAAATAATCACAAAAGAATTATGCTCGATAAACTGTTTTAATATTTACGAACTCTTTGATACCGAAATGAGATAACTCGCGCCCATATCCCGAATTCTTAATGCCCCCGAACGGAAGGCGTGGGTCTGACTTTACAAATTCATTTATAAAGCAACACCCAGCTTGCAACTCATTAGCTGCAATTTCTTCGGCATGATCGATATCTTCCGAAAAGATGGCGGCTCCAAGTCCATAGTTGGTATCATTGGCCACTTCAATAGCTTCTTCCTCATCTCTTACTTTGATTACCGTCGCCACCGGACCAAAGAGCTCCTGGTCATAGGCAGGCATCACATTTGTAATATCAGTTAGGACCGTTGGCGGATAGAAAGCACCATCATTATCAGGAATCTCACCACCTATAACACAATTTGCCCCCCGCTTGACGCTTAATTGAACTTGGTCGTGCAATTGGTCCCGCAAATCTTCACGAGCCATAGGCCCAATATCAGTAACGCTTTCAAAGGGATCTCCAATCTTCTTCGCTTTCATCTTTTCGATGACCGCCTCCAGAAACTCATCATAGTTATCTTCCACAACTATAAATCGCTTTGCCGCAATGCAACTTTGTCCGCTGTTAATAAGCCGGGAGGTCACGCATGTTTCGGCGGTATTTTCAATATCGGCATCTGCCAAAATCACATAGGGATCACTGCCTCCAAGCTCAAGAACCGTTTTTTTCAACACGCTCCCTGCCTTAGATGCAACAGCCTTGCCGGCACGCGTACTGCCTGTCAAGGTAACGGCATGGATATCACGATGCGTAATAAGCTCCTGGGTTTGGTCTACATCAGCAATTACAGTACGAAAAAGATCTTTGGGGATACCGGCTTTGTGCATAATATCTTCGATTGCCAACGCACACCCGGTTACATTGGGAGCATGTTTTAAGATTGCGGCATTGCCGGCCATCAGCGCAGGAGCCCCAAAACGAAACAACTGCCAAAAAGGAAAATTCCAGGGCATAATCGCCAGCACGGTTCCCAGCGGATTATATGTTACATAACTTTTATCTGCATCAGATTCTATCACTTCATCAGAAAGAAAATCTTCTGCATTATCAGCATAATAATTACAAACCCATGCACATTTTTCACTTTCCGACTCACCCTGCGGCAATGGTTTGCCCATCTCCCGTGCCATAAGCCGGGCGTAATCTGATTTGTTAGATTTCAGTATTTTGGCAACCTTCCTCAAAATCGATGCCCGCTCGTCAAAAGAATTTTTACGCCAATCGTCCTGTGCCAGCGCCGCCCGGTGAACAATATCATCCAGGATCTTATCATCCATCAATTCGTATTCTTTAATGACTTCATGGGTGGCAGGATTAATAGATTTCATAAACAGTAAATAGTTTTTCTAATGATTTCCTTCGTTACTTGAAACCCAAATTATTGCTTTCAAATTCCTTCCCCCAAAAAAGGCCCGTGCAAGCACACGAGCCTTTTCAAATAACCGTTAATAATTTTCTTTAAAATCTCCTGCCATCCTTAATTCCGAATCTTAAACTCAGTTTCAGATTCAGTTGCCAAGAGCATTTAATAACCTTTAAATAATTAAACACATCAGATGCTGGAACAAGTTTAGCCTGGAAGGTATCATCAAAGCGCGCTGCAGGCAGTATCCTGGAAGCTGTTGTCCCAGCAGGATTGCATCCCGTTGTTGTAATTCGGAGAAATAAAGTATCCGATGTGTGTGTCTACATTAATCTGGATTTCGGTAGTCTCATCCGTACTGGCATCATAATAAGTAGCCGTCTTTAGAGTACCGTCAAAAGTATACTTTATATAGTCTCCCTTGTTATCATTTCGATCGGATGTAACTTGTAATTTCAGGTTTACATTATCCTGTCCATTCACCGTCCAGTTAATCTGTGAGACTTCTTCTTGTGAACCCGTATTTTGCAAGTTATAATATGTCCACGTACCCTCGGTGGCATCGCTGTTTGTTGTTCCGCTAAAGAATAACTGATCGTTAAGATTAAGATTGGAATTGGTAACATAACAATCCCAGGTTATGGTACCACTGCCATCTCGTGAGGCCACCAGTCGTACGGAATAGGTATTTCCATCCGCCGTCTTGGAATAGCTCCATTCCCACTTATCGTTATCATTCAGCTGTGCATCCGAATTAGCGGCTGCTGTCAGCAATATTTTAGGGATTACGAGATTAGCATCAACGACCGCTTTCATAATG
The DNA here is from genome assembly GCA_035267805.1 of Balneolaceae bacterium. Taxonomy (GTDB): domain Bacteria; phylum Bacteroidota; class Rhodothermia; order Balneolales; family Balneolaceae; genus Fodinibius. The sequence goes on from DATFLI010000320.1 coordinate 9,405, forward strand.
ATAGCCGCCGCTACAGCATGCCCAAAATTGTTGCTACTCTGAGTCTCGGTATTATTTATCTTCTGATTATTCTGAAAGCCTGAAAAATCCATGTTCATGGAACTGGAAGGGGGAAGTTCAGGCGGAGTATCACCTATCGTTGGCGGATTATCGGTACATGAAACAGTCAAAAATAACAGGCCGATCAGACTGTAGACAAATAAAACTAATTTCTTTTTGAACATGTTTGAGAATGATTTTTCTTCAGTTTCACTTTTCTTTTACTAAAAATGTACATAAATGTTCTGAATTTTTGGTATCGAGTTTCAAAAAAGCTGTTCAACACTGTCATTACTCATCTCTAAGGTGTCTTTTAAAAGATCTTCTTTAATAATCAATGGTGGCGCAAGACGCACCAGTGTATCAGAATGAAGGGTCCATCCCAGAATGATACCCTTGTCCAGGCAATCCTCTACCACTTTTTGCGTCAGCTCTTTACTTTGCAGCTCCATCCCGAGCATGGCCCCCTTTCCCCGAATCTCGACAATGCCGTCGGCTCTCAACGTTGCTCTTGTCATGGATTCAATTTTTTGAGCCCGGGCACTAAAATCACCGGCTAATAACTCACTAAGTGATGCGTAAGCGGCCGCACAAGCAACAGGGTGACCTCCAAAAGTAGTCACATGATTCAGGGGCGGATCATGTTTGAAGGCTTCAAAAATATCCGAAGAGGACACAAAGGCCCCCATCGGCATGCCTCCTCCAATAGCTTTGGCCAGGCACAGAATATCAGGCACCACCCCATAATGTTTGAAAGCGAAAAGAGAGCCGGTTCGAAAAAAGCCCGTTTGAATTTCATCAAAAATGAGTAATGCGCCCACCTCATTACATCGCTTTCGGATAGCTTTAAGCCATTGTTTTTCAGCGGGGATGATGCCGCCTTCACCTTGTATGGGCTCCAGGATCACGGCAGCGGTTTGTTCGTCGATAGCTTCTAAGTGCTCGTAACTGTTAAAATCCAGGAAATGAACATCCGGCAACAATGGCAAATAAGGATCCCGGTAGACATCCCGACCCGTTACGCTTAACGACCCATGGGTGTCGCCGTGGTAACCGTGATGAAAAGCCACAAATTTATGCCTTCCGGTATGTTTTTTAGCCAGTTTTAAGGCACCTTCGTTGGCTTCCGTTCCACTGTTTACAAAATAGACACGATCAAGCACCTCAGGCAGCTGTGCAGTCAAGAGGTCTGCATATTGCGATTGTGGCTTTTGGATAAACTCTCCGTAAACCATCACATGCATGTGTTTATCAACCTGTTTTTTAACGGCTTCAACCACTTTCGGATGGCGATGACCAAGACTGCTTACGGCGATACCTGAAATAAAATCGGTAAATCGTTTTCCGTCGGTGGTATAGATAAAGGGGCCCTCAGCGTAATCAATCTCCAATCCCACGGGAGAATCGCTGGTCTGGGCGACATGTCGGTAAAAAGAATTTCTAAAACTCAAATCAAGATCTATTAGGTTCGCTTTTAAAAATTGTAATATCGAAAGAATTAAAGAAACATTTTAATTGCGTTTACCTGCTGAAACTTTCATCTTAAATGAAACTTTTTGAATATTATCTTGTTGGATTAAAAAGATTGTACATATTTGATTATCATATCTTTTCATCCTCATAACCCGACAAATTAGACATAACAATCATATTTACCCCTGAGTTTATCCAAAAAAAGATATAGTAAAAGGCTAAAATGTGATTTATTCTTAGTACCCAAATAAGCTCATACTGGTTTTAAGATGAAGACAAGTGCTACCAAACGTTTCTTAATAACAATTGGACTCGGGATTCTCCTGTTTGTATCAGGAACCTACTTCCTGACGACCCGTCCGATTCAAATCCCGGGATTTTCCACTTCCCTGCAGGAGAAAATTGCTGAAAAACTGCCGGGAGAACAAGGACGGGAGACAAAGGAAGCCAAAAACAAAGATGTCAAGCAGGAAAAATTAGAGCGTGTAAAAAGAAATATGGCACGCTATAAGTACTTTTTCCGACTGATGCGGGATCCTGCGACGAATAAAATACCTGCCGATATTAGAAACCGAGAGCTACGGTATGCTCGAACACTGCCGTCAGCCCAACAAGTAAGACGACGTGCTAAAGCAAAAACACCGTCAATTCAAGCAATTGATTATAATTGGAAGCAAACCGGTCCTTTTGATTTGGGAGGCCGTACGCGGGCCCTGGCTGTTGACCGGCGTAACTCCAATATTATACTTGCGGGGGGCGTTTCAGGCGGCATGTGGAAATCGATTGACGGCGGTTCCTCCTGGCAACTTACAACACCGGATCTAGCCAACTTCAGTGTCACTGATGTAGCGCAGGATCCAAACAACCCCGATACCTGGTATTACGCCTCGGGCGAAGTGATTGGGAATTCAGCAAACGAGACGGGTGCCGCCTATTATGGAGACGGCCTTTACAAATCAACCGATAACGGCAATTCCTGGTCGTTAATGCCTCAGGCAAGTTTCAATTCTACCTCGAATAGCATCGGAAAGGTAAGCGTCTTCAACACCGTTAGCGATATCGCTATTAGTCCCACCACCGGAACCGTATTTATATCAAGTGTAGGATTTGGGATCTATCGATCAACCGACGGACAAAGCTTTTCCAGCAATCCTGTTCTGGGAACGGCCGGGGAACAACTTTTTTGTGATGTGGCCGTAGCGTCTGACGGTACGGTAGCCGCAGTTATATCTGAAGCTTCTTTTGATGATCAACAATCCTCAAACTCCAACCATCCCAATCATAACCCCGGTGTCTTTATCTCTAACAATGACGGCCAGACCTGGCAGGAGATTACTCCCAGCACTTTTCCTGATACCTATCGGCGCAGTGTACTTACCTTTGCCCCCAGCAATCCTAATATTTTATATGTCCTTACATTAAAAGGTATCAACGACCAAACGACGAACCAAGGCGTTAGCTTTCACGAATTTGATTTGGGGGCAGGAACTTCGGAAGATCGCTCCGCAAATTTACCGG
>DATFLI010000321.1:0-4435 GCA_035267805.1 Balneolaceae bacterium
GGCACTGTGTAACTTGAAAAATTAGAGGCATGCAAACATTTGGTTGACGTCTTCCCGGACCCCGATCCGGGATCTCGCTGTTAAAGGCTCGTGCAAATTTAAAAGATGGAACGCGGATGCATAGATAAAAAACCCCGAACGGTCTAACCGTGCGGGGGACAAACTGATAACTGTTTACTATTAACTGTTCTCTGAAATCACTGTTTATTAGTGATGTCAGAAGCGAATTCAACGAGTTTCTGGGCTTCATCCATCGTACTGCTTTCGGAATAAATGCGCAGAACAGGTTCGGTTCCGGATGGTCGAACCAATAACCAGGAACCATCTTCCAGATAATGTTTTACTCCGTCGATGAATTCCCATTTTTCAACTTTCTTTCCGGCAATTTCAGTAAGCTTTTTATCCTTACAATAAGTCATCATCGCATTCTTCTTATCATTGGACGTATGCATATCGTTTCGATAATGGTAATGGGGACCAAATTCATCGAACAGATCCTGAACCAATTCACTTAAGGCTTTTCCCTCTTTAACCATCATTTCTGTGATAAGAAGACCGATGAAAATACCGTCTCTTTCGGGAATGTGTCCTTTGACCGCTAATCCACCGGATTCTTCGCCGCCAACGAGAACATCTCCTTCCACAATCTTTTCAGCAACATATTTAAAACCAATAGGTGTTGTTTCGATCTTCAAACCATATTTTTCGGCCTGTTTGTCGAGCATACTTGTTGTGGAAAAGGTTTTGATAATACTTCCCGTCATCCCTTTCTTCTGACTCAGATATTTTGTCAGCAAGGAGAGAACCTCGTGAGAATCGACAAAACGGCCGGTTTCGTCGAACATACCAACACGATCGGCATCTCCATCATTTGCGATACCTACGGCGCAGCGGTTGTCAACGATAAACTTGGACAACTCTCCTAAATTTTTCTCGATAGGTTCGGGAGCCTGACCATGAAAACCGGGATTAAAGTCTGAATGAAGTTCCAGGATTTGATCACCTAATAATTCCTTGATGACGCCTTGTCCGGCTCCAAACATAGAATCGTGGGCGATTTTAATCCCTTTATCCCGGATGGCATCTAAATCAAGGCGTTCTTTGAGAACGTTCATGAATTGTTCCCGCAGATTGATTTCCCGAATGCGACCTTGCTTAAGATACGTTTCATAACTTTCAACCTTCAGAGACGAATCAAAATTGTCGAGCTCATTTTCAACAGCTTCGATCTGACTTGGAGTCGCAGGTCCGCCAAATGGAGCTTTGATCTTAAATCCATTATATGATGGCGGATTATGACTGGCCGTAATGACGATGCCGATAGCATCGTATTCCAGGGCAGCCCAGCTGACGGATGGAGTGGGAGTAATACAGTCAGCGATTCGAACCGGTATTTCCATAGCAGCAAACACACTGGCTACATGTTCTGCAAACTGCTGACCTGCAAATCGTCCGTCATACCCAATAATAACCCCATTTGATGTAATATTTTCATTTTTGATCCAGCGTCCGGTAGCCTGGGTCACGACACTCAAATTGTCGTATGTATAATCTTTTGCGATGACGGCGCGCCAGCCGTCGGTACCGAATTTAATTTTCATATTCAATAATTTTTTGTCGGTTCATGCGATAATTGCAGTTAATTTAAGATATCCTCTTGAAGGTTACCAATTTACTGGCAAATATTAATAGAAGGCTATACAAAACTGTTCTTTTGCTCAATCTCTGCATTTTCACGACTTCGAAATCCTCGAATCCCGAAAGCATTCGGGATGCTACGGTTCCGAAGTCGCTCAGGCTTTGATATTGAACAAAATCCCTGGTTCTGCAAAGCTAATAGAACCATATGAAAAGGACACACAATGTGGCCTTTTCACACAAGCTTTCCGTTATTGAGTTTTTAACCTAAAAATACCGGTTTTGCGATATCTACTATGAATGATTATGTGGCCTGAGGCGATTCCGTTGAATCCGGCGGATGCTTTACTTTATTAAAATCCACTTTCTTCCATAAGATCCAGATGCCCAATAGAATAAAAGGGATACTCAGTATTTGCCCCATATCCAATGGCCAGCCATGTCCAAAATCGGCCTGTCTGACCTTAGTAAACTCTATCATAAAACGGCCTATGAACATGTAGATCATAGCGAAACCAAATAGAAATCCTTCCGGTGGTTTATTCTTGTATTTTTTATAGATGAACCACAAAATAACGAACAAACTAAAATACCAAATCGATTCATATAATTGAGACGGATGGCGAGGCAGCATATCTCTTCTTTCAAAAATGATGGCCCAGGGTACGTGTGTCACATGACCAATAATCTCCGAATTGAAGAAATTCCCGATCCGTACAAAAGAACCGCCAATGGCAACGGGAACCATAACCCGGTCGGTTACCCAAAGGAATTTATATCCAAATTTACGGCAATATAACCAGATGGCAATGATCATACCGATAGCCGCACCGTGACTGGCTAATCCGCCATGCCATATTTTTATGATTTCAGAAGGATGATTGAAATAATACGTTGGTTCATAAAAAAGTACATGCCCCAATCGTGCTCCAATGACCGTAGCAATAATAATATAGGTCAGTAGTGATTCTAATTCTTCCTGTGGTTTACCGGCATCGCGGTACATTTTGGTACCGAGAAAGTAACCGACGATAAATGCCAATGCCCACATCATGCCGTACCAACGTACGGTAATTGGACCAATATGATGGATCATAGGTCCGTGTATCACAAATAGGAAAAGCAATTGGCCGATAATCAAGGATACGATTCCCAGTCCCAGCAATAAATAACCATTGACTACGACTTCTTTATCTTCCTTATCAGTTCCTTCAAATTTTTCTCGTTCTTTTTTTTCCAGATACGAATATCCGATGAAAAAAAGTACGGCAGCTAAAACCAGACCCCAAATACTAACAGGAAAGGGGAGATGGAGTACGCCTGTTTTAAATGCGTTTGGTGAGGCGTCCCAAACTAAGTATTTAGATGACATGTACCTGCTGTTTAATAATTAAGATTGAATTTTATAGATGGTACCTTGTGGAGTATCTTCCAGGAGAACTCCTATTTCTGCTAACCGGTCACGAATGTTATCCGCCAGTTGCCAGTTTTTGTTCTTACGCGCGTCCTGACGTATATCGATTAGCATGTTAATAATATTATCAAGCAATTCCTTATTGGATTGTGTCTGCTCCGATTCTTCCGGCCAAAGTCCTAATACACCGTCAACGATATCTTTAAGATAGGTAACGATATCTGAAATATTTTGAGGAACATTTCCCTTTTGAATCTCATTTTTCAATGGACGAAGCTTCTCAAACAGAACCGCGATAGCTTTGGCGGAATTGAAATCATCGTTAAGCTGTTCTTCAACATCATTTTTTAGATTTTCGAGATCGAATGACTCGGCATTACCAGATTCGGCTTCCTCAATTGTTTTCAGAATTTCATGAAGATTTTTCAATCCGGCTTCGGCGGCTTCCAGGGCTTTTTCTGAAAAATCGGTGGTGCTTCGGTAGTGACTTTGTAACAGGAAAAAACGTATGACATTCGGTTTCCAAGCTCTGCTCAGTAACTCGTGATCTCCCGAAAAAAACTGATGCAGTGAAATGGCGTTACCCAACGATTTGCCCATTTTTTGTCCGTTGAGCGTCACCATATTATTATGCATCCAATAACGGGCAAACGGCTTTTCATTGGCTCCTTCACTTTGCGCTATTTCACATTCGTGATGAGGAAATTGATTCTCGATGCCGCCCCCGTGGATATCGAACGTTTCGCCAAGGTATTTGGTCGACATCGATGAACATTCCACATGCCAGCCAGGATATCCTTCACTCCAGGGGGATGACCATTTCATGATGTGGGAAGGATCCGCTTTTTTCCAAAGGGCAAAATCTTCCGGGTTTTTCTTATCACTTGCAGTATTCACACGGGTTCCGCTTACGGCATCCTCCTGTTTCCGGCCACTTAATTTACCATATTCAGGATCCGACTTGACGTCGAAGTACACATTCCCGTTACTTACATAGGCATGGCCGTTGTCAATCAATTTCCTGACCATGGCTATTTGCTCGGGAATATGTCCGGATGCTCTGGGGGATATATCCGGACGTTTGACACCAAGGGCGTCCATATCACGAAAATAACTATAGGTATATTTCTCCGCGATCTCCATGGGCTCAAGTCGCTCGAGACGAGCCTGTTTGATCAGTTTATCTTCACCGCTGTCGGCATCGTCGGTAAGGTGACCGACATCCGTGATGTTCTGAACATAACGAACTTTATATCCCAAATAACGGAAATAACGAATGACAACGTCAAATGAGACATAACTTTTGGCATGACCCAAATGTGCATCTCCATAAACGGTTGGTCCACATACATAAATCCCTACAAAACCCTCATGTAATGGTAC
>DATFLI010000322.1:0-4686 GCA_035267805.1 Balneolaceae bacterium
CTTTACCGTGTACAATCTGTACCTCATTGAGTCCTGCAGCGATAGCATTATCCAGGTAACTTTGCACTTCCTTCATCGCTTCAGGACCGCGCATGCCGCGAATACTTAATTGAGGTTTGACAACCTTGTGACGACTTCCATCCTCAAAATGTACGCGAATCTTCTGCTTGTTCTTTTTGCGATCTCTGGCATCGGTTACTTTGACCAGTTTCTTATATTTTGTTTTAAGTCTCAGTCCTCCCGCTAAAACTATAGCTTGGGCCCCGCTTATTTCCTGAAGCTCTCCGGTCGTGTTTGCATCTTCGAGTCGTACCAAATCACCAACTTTTGGTTTTTCCTTGGAATCCTGATAGCGCTGCTCCTTCTTTTCTTTCAGATCCTCCAGTTGGGTATCTACCTTTTCGCGGAACTGTTCAACTTCCTGTCGCGCCTGTTTAATTGTTTGTTCATCTTTTTGGCCTTTTTCGACGATACGTTCGACGGCTTCCTCAATCTTTTTATTAGCCGAGTCTATGATTGATTTAGCCTCTTTCAACGCTTTCTCACGAATTTCCTCTTTTTCTTTTTCAATTGCCGAGCGTTTTTCCTCGTATCGATGCCGTTCCTTTTCCGTGTTGGTTTTTAGCTGATCGTATTTTTTCTTCAGTTCTTCAGCTTCCTGTGTCTTCGTTTCTAACTCCGAGATGAGAGTTTCCATATCACTTTTGGCGTCGCCCAGCAGTGAACGGGCACGTTTCAGGAAATATTCCTGTAGCTTCATGCGCTCAGCAATCTCAAAAGCATAACTGCTGCCCGGGACGCCTTTCTTGAATCTATATGTCGGCGATAATGTCGATTGATCGAACTCCATTGAACCGTTGACGGCATGTTTGTGCTCGTGGGCAAAAACCTTCAGCGATCCATGGTGGGTTGTCACCAACGATTTAGCTTTTCGCTCCATTAAAATTTCAATCAGTGACTGAAATAAGGCTCCTCCTTCTTCAGGATCGGTTCCGGCCGCTGCTTCGTCGATAAGAATCAAGCTGTGTTCATCCGCATTTTTCAAGGTATGTTTCATCCATTCGAGCCTTGAAGAAAATGTACTCAGATCATTTTCGATGGACTGATCGTCTCCCATATCTACAAAAATACTGTCAAAAATGGGGATCTCTGAAGCATCTCGCGTGGGAATGGCAAAACCCGATTGAACCATCATGCTGCATAATCCTATGGTTTTCAAGGCCACCGATTTTCCACCTGCATTGGGACCGGTAATCACCAAGCAATGCTCATCTTCTAAGAGCTCCATGTCCAATGGTACTACTTGCTCCTGTTTTTCTTTGGGGATCCCAATGTTTTTTAGCAACAAAAGCGGATTATAAGCTTCTTTTATATATAGATGAGCAGTCTCCGAAATCACCGGTATAAATCCATTCAGATCGATGCTTAGCTGGGCTTTGGATGCAATAATATCAATGGTTGTCAACACCTCCAGATTTTGTTGAAGCTCATCCCTGTTTTTTCGCGCCGTTTTCGTAAGTTCCCGTAGTATCCGCTCAATTTCACGTTGTTCCTCTGACTCTAATTGACGAATTTCGTTGTTGATATTAAGCGCTTCTACCGGTTCCAGGTAAACCGTCTGTCCCGTGGAGGAAACATCATGTACAAAGCCCTGTACCTTTCGTTTGTACTCTGCCTGTACCGGTATAACCATGCGCCCATTACGAATGGTAGCACCTTCATCCGATGCCATACCTTGTTTCGACAACTTTGACATCACACGGTTAATAGTAGTGCGTAAGTCGTTCCGTTTATTGTTCAGGCGCCTGCGGATAGATTGAAGCTCGCGGCTTGCATCACTTCGCAGATCTCCATTTTCGGTCAGTTTGCCTTTAAACAATTCTTCAAGTTCTTCTAAAGGGATCAGTCCGATAGAAATCTCTTTGAGTTCAGGATAATGCTCTTCCCGTTGTTCCAGGTAGGATTTAATCCTTCGGGCGGTGGCACTAACATCCCAGATTTCCATAAACGCCTGTAGGGGAAGAATGCTATCCTCAGCTCTGGATTTCTTCAAAAATCCTAAAATATCATGGAGATCGTTTAACGGAAAAGCAGCGTCATTCTGCAGAAGCCCCATCATTTCGCGGGTCTGAGCCAGCCGCCGTTCCACGACTTGTCGATCCGAAAATGGCATCATTGTCGACAGCTGTTCTTGCGCCATTACCGATCGTGCTTTCTCTATGGTTGCAGCCCGGATCGTCTCGAATCCAATTTTTTCTGAAATGCGTTCAGGATATAAATGCATGAAATTCTTTAAAAACTCGTGTAATCCCGTCCTTATAGATTTTTGAGAAGGAATTTAAAATAATCGGGATTAAAATATTACAAAACTAAATATAAGCTTCTTTCTCCGGAATGTTGAAATTTGAAATGACCGGGACACTTGTAAGAAATACAGTTTAATTTAGTTAGCAATTGTATTATATAAGTAGTCCCGGCAAATAAGAAATACGAAAAACAAAAAAATTCGAACACTAACAATGAAATTATCTATTTACCAAGTGGATGCATTTTCACAACAACCTTTTAAAGGGAATCCGGCGGCCGTTTGTCCGCTCGATGAATGGCTGCCCGATGAGCTGATGCAAAATATTGCTATGGAGAATAATTTGTCGGAAACGGCTTTTTTCGTAAAACAGGAAAACGACTACCGGTTACGTTGGTTTACACCCGTCGCAGAAGTTGATTTGTGTGGACATGCTACCCTGGCTTCGTCGCATGTATTGTTTGAGCACCTTGGCTATGATGCGGATATGATTCGCTTTGATTCCAATAGCGGAGAATTGCAGGTGCGCAGGGAAGATGACCGACTTTTGATGAATTTTCCTGCCAGCGAGGTGAATCCGGTGGATATTCCCGATTTTCTGGAAGAAGCCGTTGGAATTCCGGCTCAGGAATTATATAAAGATACTGACTATTTGTACGTAGTTGAAAATGAGCAGCAAGTGAGGAATTTGAATCCGGATATCCGGTTATTAAAAGAAGCGGATGTACGCGGCATCATTGTTACTGCCCCGGGCAATGAAGTCGATTTTGTATCACGATTCTTTGCGCCTGCTGTTGGAGTGGAAGAGGATCCCGTAACCGGTTCGGCACATACTATGTTAACGCCTTACTGGAGTGCAAGATTGGGAAATAACGAGCTAATAGCACGTCAGATTTCCCAAAGGGGCGGAACAATCTATTGCACATTGCAAGGAGATCGGGTTGAACTTGGCGGTTATGCATGCACTATCCTACAGGGTGAAATCTCGATTTTATTTTAATAATTATCCCAATAGTTACACTTTTCGGAAGGAATGGAGTTATTCATTTTATTAATTTTTGGAATTATTGCCGGAATTGTGGCCGGGCTCTTTGGTCTGGGTGGCGGGATATTATTTACTCCTATCCTGTTTGTTGTTTTTAGCAACGCCGGGATTCAACATCCCGTATTATTGGCTATCGGAAGCTCACTGTTTTGTACGTTCGTCGCTGCATTTGGCAGTTCGGTTCGTCAGTATAATCAACATAATTTTTATTGGGGAGAAGGGTTAAAAGTCGGGATTCTCGGGGCCGCAGGCGTCACGCTGGGCAAATTAGTTATCACATCCTCCTATTATAACAAACAAGAATTTGTAATCGTATTTAGTCTTTTACTGTTGTATGTGGCGTTTATGTTTTACCGACGAGGCTCTCGTAATGCCTCTGCCATTGAGAAACAGACGTCCGTAACATGGATACAGGCAACAGTAACCGGTGGACTCGGTGGATTTGTTGCAGCTTTGGCAGGCATCGGGGGCGGGGGTGTAATGGTACCTTTATTGAACTTGTTTTACAAAAAGGATTTTGCAAAGTCAGTAAGTATTTCTTCCTTTGCCATCGTGCTCATTTCCCTTTCCGGATGGTTACAACTAGCCCTTTCGGGATCCGGTGCAAGTGCACTAACTAACTTCCACTTGGGTTATGTGGATTTTGGAGCTGCTTTGCCGCTTGCTCTGGGGGGATTGTTTGGCGGCTTTGGCGGCGCTTATTTAAATTTGAAAATTAATCAGCGTTATCTCCAGTATGCCTTTTCGGTACTTGCTATTATTATGGCTATCAAATTGATAACAGACGTATTTTAAAAATTTAACGATATTCTATCTGATGTGTCGTCGCAAATTTTTGGAGCTGTCCGATCAAAGAAAAGATTTACTTGAGTTTTACTCATTATTGTTTTTATTACGGGGAATATCTTTCATCTGCTCCGGGGCCTGAAACCGGTCACGCAATTTTTCCCAGACTTCCTCAGAAGATATCAACAAGATCTGATCGTGAGGTTTCAATACGGTATTTGATGTTGGAATAACGATATTCCCATTTCTCATCAGAACCAATATTTCAATTTCTTCATCCTCGTCTTTGGTGAAACAGCTTGGGTCAAAGGGTTTCCCGGAACAAGGCCCATCGGGCTGGATCTCTATTACCGTAAACTTCTTATGATTAGGCAGATCGATAGGAATTTTCGACTTGAGAAGTGAAACCAGATCAAGATGACCAACTGAATTGGGGATAGGTACACTCTTATTGGTAAGTAAATCCATCGCCATATTAAGATAATCATCATGATGGGCACCCGAATGTGCTCGTGAGGGAACTTGTCCTTCGTATAAGCTCGGATATTTG
>DATFLI010000323.1:0-2209 GCA_035267805.1 Balneolaceae bacterium
TCCCTTCATATGATAGCAATGCGCCTTCCTATACGGTATCTCAAGGATTATATTTCGGTTATGTTCTAGCGGCCGAACATTTTAACCAGCTGCATGCCGATAAAAAAGCCTTTATTCGATATCAGAATACGGGTGCTAAACGAGACTCTGCCGGTTATGCTCTTACAGATCTGGTGTGGAACTCTAATATTGATGTGGTTCTCGGCCCTCTATACTCCGGGCCTGCCAGCAGTATGGCCTCAATGGCTGAAGAATACGAAATACCGATGATTGCCCCTCTTGCCAATTCCGATTCTCTGAATTTAGATAATCCTTACGTCTATCAGGCGAATCCAACCTTTGCAACGCATGGTAAAGTAATGGCCAATTACGCCGTGAATACTTTGCATATGGATACGCTAGCCGTTCTCGTTGGTAAAAATTCACTGGGCGAAACCTCGGCTTATGCATTTCGCGACAGGGCAGAAAAACTGGGGGCTAAAGTTGTCTATTTCTTTGCAGAAGATTTTGAATCTCAGAGTTATGATCTAACAGATTATACGAAATATTTCACCCCTGACAGCGCCGTCATTGATAGTATGAATTATCATCATTTGGATGGCATTTATGCCCCCTTTACCGGGCAGGCAGCCCAGAATCTAGCTAATCTGCTTTTAGTAGATCTGGAAGCCATGAACAGCCATCTTACCGTCTTAGGTTCGCAGGAATGGGGCAAAATGAACATTCCGGCAGACAGGATCGCTGATCGTAATATTTATTTTACCGAAAGCTTCTATACGGATCCCAAAAGCTCCCAAGTGAAACAGTTTAAGAAGGAATTTAAGCAGCGATTTGATATTGAGCCCAATCGTTTTGCTATGATCGGCTATGATGCAGCCTCCTATGTATTACAAACGCTGGATAGAGTGGCCAATCCCGAGCTGCTCAAGAATGAGCTAAAAAATCAGCCATCATATAAGGGCTTGATCAGTAATATTAATTTTAATGGGACGCATGTTAACCAGGATGCAAAAGTCTTTAAAATTACAAAAGATGGCGTGCAACCGGTTATGAATCAGTAAAATCCCTTCACTTCACTACAAGTCTGGCCTGAAAACTTGCTATATTTAGGGGAATGGAAAGCATCGGCGACTTCGGCGTAGGATGAGAGGGACTATGATTTTGTCCATCATAAAACCCTATAAATCATAGTTCATATTGATTTCTCTTTTCCTAGTTATTGCTGCTTTTTAAACTATCTTCCCGCTGTCGTTTAAGTCGGTACTGTTTCTGAATCCACTTTCTCCATTTTGCACTTTTCTGCTTGTGTTCCTCAAATGTCTTTGAAAAGGCATGGCTCCCGTCCGGACTGGCAACCATGTATAAGTAATCATTATCCTGGGGATATAAAGCAGCCTTAATGGAGCTCAAACTTGGATTTGTTATCGGCCCCGGCGGCAACCCCCGGTGCAAATATGTATTATAAGGACTTTCAATTTTGTAATCCTCATATAACAGCCGACGCCGTTTGCCAATAATAAAATTGATTGTGGGATCAGCCTGCAATCTCATCCCTCTTTTAATTCGATTCCAGTACAAGCCGCTAATAACCGATTTTTCGCTATCCACCTTGGCCTCCCACTCAATAATGGATGCAAGCGTAATAATATCATCAACGGATTCATCCAGCTCGTTGAAACGACTTTTATGGGCAGAGACTACGGCTTTATTAAAGACTTGCAGAATCCGTTTAAATACTAATTTTGGGGATGAGGTCCAATACAAAGAATAGGTGTTGGGATAAAGACGCCCAATCACATCTTTTTTTTGCAGGTCAACCGATGATAAAAAAGTACTGTCACTTAATATCTTGGCAAAAGCCAGCGAATCAAATTGAAAATCCTGTGAGACGGAAGTAATGATCTCTCCTTTCATTCTACCGGGCAAAATGGTCATTGATACCGGATCCTGTATGCCTCTTGCCAGCTTGGAAAGGAACTGATTATAAGTAAAGCCATGGTCGATCTGATAATGTCCTTCCCTAAAATTATGCCAGCCCAGGATATCGGCCGCCCATCGAAATTCATCGCGGCTTCTGATCAGTCCTGAATCTTCCAAAACATTCGTTAGTTCAGGCAATTTTGTGGGCTGTTCGAGATACAGATCCACTACATGGTCTGATGAGATCGCATTTGAATCGTTTAGTCGCGACCATCTTGATTCCGCAACG
>DATFLI010000324.1:0-12122 GCA_035267805.1 Balneolaceae bacterium
CATACCCTTATCTACTGCCTTAAGGGCACTGTGCACGTGTTCTTGGGCTTTTTCAAGGGCGTCACGGTGACGGCTGGAGGTAACCAGTAGACTGGAGGAATCGTAGTGTTTGTTTTCAAGTGCCCGCTGTTTCATCAACTTTTTGAGCTCATCAATTCTTTCTCCTTCCAGTGCCGATATTTTGAGATCATAATCCAGTCGCTCGTCTTCGATATCCAAAGCAATATCGTTTTTCGTGCCGATGAGAACGAATGGTGTATCACCCGCATTTTTTTGAAACCTCGCAAGATCTTCACGTTCATCTGCAGTGATAGACCGTGAAAGGTCTTTCAGATAGACCACCAGGTCGGCTTCTTCAAATGCTTTTTGGGATCGCTTGACGCCTTCAGCCTCAATTATATCTTCAGTCTCTCGAAGACCGGCCGTATCGGTCAGCTTAAACCGAATGCCATCGTAGCTCCAGTCCACGTCAATGGTGTCACGGGTGGTACCGGCAATATCGGTGACGATAGCCCGGTCTTTGCCCACCAGCGTATTAAGCAGCGTCGATTTACCGGCATTGGGCAAGCCGATGAATACTGTTCGGACGCCGTGCTTAACCAATCGACCGGTTTCATATGTGGCCAACAATTGGTCAATCTCTGAATCGAGTTCTTTGAGCAGGCGTTCGAGTTCGTCCTTGTTGGCAAATTCAACATCCTCTTCTACGAAATCGAGTTCCAGCTCAACCATCGCCGTAGCATCAATAATCTGCTGACGAAACTGCTTGATATGTTCCCCAAGTCGGCCCTCCAGCTGTTGTTGAGCGGCATCAATCGCCTTTTGACTTTTTGCGTGGATGAGATCCGCAACCGCTTCAGCCTGGCTTAGCTCCATTTTTCCATTAAGGAACGCACGCTGGGTAAATTCGCCCGGTTCGGCAGAGCGGATCCCTAAAGATAAAACCGTTTCCAGTACATCCTGGGTAACCAGTACGCCACCGTGACAAGAAATCTCAACGGTTTCTTCGCCGGTATAGGATTTGGGCGAATGAAAAAGTGTTATCAGTACTTCATCAACAATGTCACCTTTTCGATCCACCAGTTTACCATAATGCACGGTATGGGAATTCTGTTGGGTGAGATTTGTCCCCTTGAATGCACCATTTATAATTTGAATGACATTTTTGCCGGATACACGTACTACGGCAATGCCGCCTTCGCCGACCGGTGTGGCGATGGCAGCTATAGGTTCTTTTTCGGTAATTTCCGGATTCTCCTCGGATACCGGTGGCTTGGTTTGATTAGTCATAGTCCAAAATATAATGTCTTTGGAACGTATCGTCAGGTTTATTTATTAGGTGGACCTGTAATTATCAATTACTTCACCTAAAACTATTTACATCTTATGAGAGTACGGGCAACGTTAGCGCTTATGGTTATTATTGCTGTTGCCCCAATTGCATGCTTACATGCACAGGATTCCTTTTTGTCCGACCCACGGGATTAGGAATTCATACGTCTTAAATCCCAAAACAGCTTCCGTTTAGTGGCAATCAAACAGGAGTCGTCGATCCGGGATTGGGATTAAAATTTGACTTATATAGTGATCCGAATTCCTCATTCACTCTTTCGGGATTGGGATCGGTTTCCATCCCTGCGGGTTATTCCCCTTATACCGATAACAAGTGGCACTCTTCGGCGACGTTGCTCGGTAGCTATCAGCTTTCGGAGAACTGGTCTGTAACTTCAAATTTTGGCTATACCTTCGAACCCGACAAAACGCCGGGAATTGTCACCATTACGGTAACGCCCGGATTTTCTATTCCCAACTCTAATTCTTCAGGATTTTTTGGCTACGCCGGTTTTATTTCTGATTCTGCTGCTGATCAACAATTCATCGAAGCAGGACTCACAAATCTGATTATCTCCACCATTCAGGTTGATATAAATACCGGGGTCGATACCAATAGCGGATATGCATTTATCGGGGCTGGTTTTGCTATCCGCTTATAAGGATGTCAGTATTAGATTTAATTTCATACCTTATCAGAGCATTTGTAAAATGCTTATCAGCTTGAATGCATAAAAAAGCAAGCTAAAAAAATTAAGGAGAGGGGATGGGATCACAGGTTCTGCATATTGATTGTCCTGACGAAAAAGGATTGGTATACAAAATTACGGAAGTTATCTATGATCATGGATTAAATATCATAAATAACCAGGAATTTGTTGATTCTTCGACGCAACATTTTGTAATGCGTACAGAATTTGAGGGATCAGAGACGCCCAATGGGGTGCTGGAAGATCTCGAGAAGGCATTACCGGAAGCTGCAAATATCCGTAAAGCTGAGATCGGTAAGCGTTCGATGGTAATTATGGCTACCAAAGAGCCACATTGCCTCGGAGATTTATTACTTCAATACAGGTATGGTGAAATACCGGCCCGGGTTGAGGCAGTTATCAGCAATCATAATGGTTTAAAATCTTTGGCGGATGCCTTTGATGTGCCATATCATTATGTGAGTCACCAAAATGTAGATCGTACAGCCCATGAGAAAGAGATTTTGGATATAATAGGGCAATTGAAGCCGGACTATATAGTACTGGCAAAATACATGCGGATCCTTACTCCTGAATTTGTATCCCGCTTCAAAAATAGGATTATAAATATTCATCATTCATTCTTGCCTGCATTTGTTGGTGCCAACCCCTATAAACAAGCCTTTGAACGAGGGGTTAAAATTATAGGAGCCACGGCACATTTTGTTACGGATGATCTGGATCAGGGACCCATAATTGCACAAGACGTATTGCCGGTAAACCACACTTTTACAGCAGAACAGATGACCAAGGCCGGCCGTGATGTTGAAAAATTGGTACTGGCCAAAGCTGTGAAATTGCTCCTTGAAGAACGGATTTTCATTCACGGTAATCGAACGATCGTTTTTGAATAGAAAAAGCCACTCCCCAGCATGAAGAGTGGCTTTTCTCTACATTGAAAATCTTATTCGACGTCGCCCATTAGTTTCTTGACACCCGGGCTGGCCAGCAAGGCAATAACCCCACCGCCGCCAATCATCATAGCTACGCTCCAGAACAGGCTGGTAGGTGCCAGTGTTTCCAGTTGGCCAGCTACAAGGCCGGCGAATAAGTTGCCGAGCGCCGCCGCAACAAACCAAATTCCCATCATCTGGCTGACACGTCCTTTTGGAGCTAGTTTGGTCATAGATGAAAGTCCCACCGGCGACAGACACAACTCGCCGCAGGTATGCAGAAAATAGGTTACGACCAACCAGGCAGGAGTAACCGGATTTGCCTTGGTAGCATAAGAGGCGCCCCAAGATAGCACAAAGAAGCCGCCGGCTAATCCAAATAAACCCAAAGCAAATTTAACGGGAATTGAGGGATTGGCATTACGAGCTGCCAACCAAGTCCACAGCCATCCGAAAATTGGTGCAAAAATCACGATAAATGTGGGATTAATAAGCTGCAGTGTACTTGCAGGTGTTTCCCATCCACCTCCGATTTGCGTCAAAATCCAATATAATAAGATTAGAATTGCTGCAGAGGTGATTCCTATGACCCATTTGGCAAGCGACCAAAGCTTCTCTTTTTTGAAAACTTTATACACGGCATATCCAATAGGTATGGCTAATACCAGTGTTATTATTATAGCACCGCTGCCTGCCAGCCATGAATTAGGCCCAAAAACGCGATTTGTTAAATCTTTGGCGAAAAGATTCATTGAAGAACCGGCTTGCTCAAAACCACTCCAGAAAAGAGCTGCCAGAATAAATAACCAGAAAATGACCCCTAATTTTTTCTTTTCGTCAGTATTATGGCCGCCGAAGAAAATGATATAGCCGAAAAATATTATGGTAATAATAACGGCTGCCAATCCCAGGTATTCGGCCAGAGATTCGAGTGAAATATGAAAAACCCCAGCAGCGGCGAGGGATGCAAAAACGATTATTAAAGCAGCAATGGTAGACAAGACTGTCCAAAACCGGCGGCTGCGTTTGGCAAGCACCTCATCACTTTCCCCGGTTTTAAGATGACCGGCATCCCCAAGAAATTTTCCTCCCAGTTTGTAAGAAATAAGTCCAAGCAACATTCCGAAACCGGCCAGTGAAAATCCCCAGTGCCAGTTATACCCCTCTCCAAAGATTCCGCAGAGAAATGGGCCCAGTATTGCTCCGAGATTGATTCCCATATAAAATACCGAGAATCCCGCATCTCTTCGTGCTCCGCCTTCGGGATAAAGGTCGCCCACTATTGAGCTGACATTCGGCTTCAGAAGCCCGGTGCCGAGTACGATCAGAATCAATCCCCCAAAAAAAGAAGGCAAGTTGGGTAAACCCACCAAAGGACCGGCCATGGTGAAATGTCCTGCAGCGATGATACAACCACCTACAAATACTGTTTTTCGTTGTCCCCAAAGTTTATCGGCAATCCAGCCGCCGGGTAGTGAAAGTACGTAAACGAAAAAAGTATAGAGGCCATAAACAGCAGTAGCTTTCCGGACGTCAAATCCCAATCCGGGGTTATGTCCCACTGTCTCGGCCGTCATAAAGAGAACGAGCAGGGCGCGCATCCCGTAATAGCTGAAGCGTTCCCATAATTCTGTAAAAAATAGAGTAGATAGTCCCCGGGGATGGCCAAAAAAATCCTTTTTCTGGGCCACTCCTGTTTCTTCTGCCTGACCGTTTGCCATATAATATCCTCGTTTTAATTGGAGATAGTATTATGTTATAAAAATCAACTTATGCCGTGCATGATAATTAAACCGACATAGTGAAGCAACTTTGAAAATTTTGCAAAATATTTCTGATACAATAATAAGGAACTATCGTACTTCCTATAGCAAAATCATGCGATTATATTAGACTTAGTAGGGATGCAGCCTTACATTCTTAACAAATGTGAATAAAAAAGTTGAGCGATGAGTACAGAAACTGGAGTCGTCAAGAATATTAAAGCACCTACAGGGACAAATTTGCAGTGCAAGGGCTGGCACCAGGAAGCGGCCATGCGTATGCTGATGAATAACCTGGATCCTAATGTGGCGGAAAAGCCGGAGGAGCTGATCGTTTATGGCGGCGGTGGCAAGGCCGCCCGTAATTGGGAGTGCTATCACAAAATTATTAAGACGCTGAAACGCCTGGAAAATAATGAGACGTTACTGGTACAGAGTGGCAAGCCGGTGGGCGTTTTTAAGACGCATGAAGAGGCTCCTCGCGTGCTGATTGCCAATGCCCATCTGGTACCAAAGTGGGCGAATTGGGATGAGTTCAGACGCCTTGATAAGATGGGGCTTACCATGTACGGACAGATGACCGCCGGTTCCTGGATTTATATCGGTACCCAGGGTATTCTTCAGGGAACTTATGAGACCTTTGCCGAATGCGCCCGTCAGCATTTTGACGGTACTTTACAGGGTAGGCTGCTTGTTACTGCCGGACTTGGCGGCATGGGCGGGGCTCAACCGCTGGCTGCTACGATGAATGGGGCTGCATGTATCGGTATCGAGGTGGATGAGCATCGCATTGACCGTCGCGTGGAGACCGGCTATTGTGATGAAAAGTGTACGGATTTGGATGAAGCCCTTGAAAAAGCGCTGAATGCCAAAGAAAAAGGTGACGCTTTATCGATCGGTCTGTTGGGTAATGTGGCAGAAGTACTACCCGAGATGTATGAAAAGGGTGTGATTCCCGATGTGTTGACCGACCAGACGTCGGCCCATGATCTGCAGCTGGGATATATTCCTGCCGGAATGTCGCTTGAAGAGGCGGCCGAAGAGCGCGAGTTGAATCCCGAGATGTACCAGGATGCAGTTCTTGATTCGATGGTTACGCATGTTGAGACGATGTTGAAGATGCAAAAAAAGGGTGCCATAACTTTTGATTATGGTAATAATATCCGCGGACAGGTGGCTGACCATCGCGGGATGGAAGAAGCGTTCGACTTTCCTGGTTTTGTGCCGGCATTCATTCGGCCGCTGTTTTGTAAAGGCTCCGGTCCCTTTCGTTGGGCAGCGTTATCCGGTAATCCAGAAGATATTTATACGACAGACAAGGCAGTGCTGGAAACTTTTCCCGAAAAGGAATCGCTCAACCGCTGGATTCGCAAGGCGCAAGACCAGGTTCATTTCCAGGGATTACCGTCCCGAATCTGCTGGCTTGAATACGGGGAACGCGCCGAGATGGGAGCAAAGTTTAACTGGCTCGTCAAGAAAGGAAAAGTGGACGCCCCGCTGGTCATCGGTCGGGATCACCTGGATGCGGGATCAGTAGCATCGCCCAATCGGGAGACTGAAGGCATGAAGGACGGTTCGGATGCAATTGCCGACTGGCCGTTGTTAAATGCACTGCTGAATACCGCCAGCGGAGCCAGCTGGGTATCGCTGCATCACGGCGGCGGCGTGGGAATTGGTTATTCGATTCACGGTGGGATGGTTTGTGTGGCTGACGGAACCGAGATGGCAGACCGTCGCTTGGAACGTGTACTTACCAATGATCCCGGAAGCGGTGTTATGCGCCATGCCGATGCCGGCTATGAGGATGCTATCGAAACGGCAAATGAACGCGGCGTAGATCTTCCGATGATAAATGATGAATAGAATCTTTTAGGCCGGATTGATAATCCGGTCACTTTAAAATCAAATAACAAAATTAACGGGTTATCAACCCGTCCTACACCGCCAAGAGATGAATTATTATAAAAGAAAGTTGCCACATTGGCAGCCCGAGGGAGCTCAATATTTTATAACAATTAGATTAAAATCTTCCTTGCCTCGAGCAGCCATTAGAAAACTAAAAATTTTTCAAAAGCAACTATACGAAGAGAATTTAAATAAAGAAAAAAAGTTAAATACTTATATACAGCGAAAAATATTCAAAACATATGAAGATATACTGGATAAAGGAACTACCGGCCCCAAATGGCTCGGCAAAAAAGAAATTGCAAAACTTGTAGAAAGATCAATTTGTTATCGAGATTCAAAAATCTATGATTTGTATGCCTATTGTATTATGCCTAATCATATTCATTTAGTTTTTAGACACATAATTAAAACTAAAGGGAAAGAAACACCTGTTACTTATATCATGCGGGATCTCAAACGATATACAGGGCGGAAATGTAATGAGCTTGAAAATACGATTCGATATACTCTGCAGAACCCAGTTAAAGCGGATTTAGTAAATCATTGGCAAAAATGGCCATATAGTTATTGCAAACCAGAATTTGTCGAGACGTTTGTATAAATATTTGCAATTTATGTAGCCGGATTGATAATCCGGTTATTGATTAACTTTAGCGTAAAGTGAAGGGACGGGTTATCAACCCGTCCTACGGTGCTAGATAGTTAAAAAGTAGAAAATTTAGCTGGTGCTCTATTGTTATTTATAATGATTCGTTTATTTTCGAATCGACTGATTAAATTTTGATACTAATTATTCAAGAATCCATGAAGCGTCTACTATCATTTACTCTCTTTAGTTTATTATTTACAATTAGCAGTTTTGCCCAAAACTCACTGCCCATCCCGCGTGATATCCAGGCCACTTACGACCAGGGCACGCGATCCATGAATGGATCTCCTGGCAAGAATTACTGGCAGAATCATGCTGATTACAGTATCGATGTAAACTTTACGCCGGATACCAGGCTGCTGGGCGGATCCGAAACAATTACTTATTATAACGATAGTCCGGATACGTTGAATCATGTCTGGTTTAAGTTGTATCCCAATTATTACAAGAGAGGGGTTGAACGCGATTCGGATATCGATCCGAATGACCTGACGGACGGCGTAAATATCCAGAGGTTTGTAATCAACGGGAAAACGTACGATGCCGGTCAGCTTAGAGTGCGCGGCACAAATATGATAGCGCCGATTCCCGAATTGGATCCGGGCGATAAGATGCAGTTTACAATCCATTTTTCGTATACGCTCAACGAGACCTCTCACAATCGTACGGGCGAAGTGGAGCCGGGCTCCTACTTTATTGCGTATTTCTTCCCGCGTATTGCCGTATATGATGACATTGACGGCTGGAATCGTTATGCCTATACCGGCACCGAAGAATTTTATAACGACTTTTGCAATTTCGATGTGAATATCACTGTACCCCGAGATTATGGCGTGTGGGCGACGGGCACGCTTGAAAATAAGTCGGAAGTCTATGCCGATAAATATGTGAAACGAATTGAAAAAGCGGAGCACCAGGACGGTATCACGACCATTATTGATACCACGGATTTGGCAGATGGCGATATCACGGCACCAAATCCCACGAATACCTGGCATTTTAAAGCACAGGATGTTACGGAATTCGTTTTTGCCACCAGCGATCATTATGTATGGAAATCTTCGAGTCTGGTTGTGGATCCCAAAACCGGTCGACGCACGCGAGTGGATGCTGTATTCAATCCCGATCACAAGGACTATTATGATGTCATCAATTTTGCCCGTAAGACGGTAGAATCGATGAGTTACAAATTTCCGAAATGGCCCTATCCGTATCCCCACGAAACTATCTTTGACGGACTCAGTCAGATGGAATATCCCATGATGGTGAATGACAATCCCCTGGACGACCGGGAAGCCTCAATCGAGCTGACCGACCATGAGATTTTTCACACGATGTTTCCTTTTTATATGGGCACGAACGAAACCAAGTATGCCTGGATGGACGAAGGCTGGGCCACCATTGGCGAATGGCTGATTTCTCCGATGATTGATTCAACAGTTACCGATGAATATGGAATGTCATCTTACGATGGTGCGGCCGGAACAGAGGCTGATCTTCCGATTATGACGCTAAGTACGCAGGAGACCGGCGTAGCTTATTACCTGAATTCGTATCCCAAGCCGGGCATGGGCTACTTGTATGTAAAGGATATGCTGGGAGATGAACTCTTTACCAAAGCCTTGCATCATTACATTGAAAAATGGCATGGAAAACACCCGATGCCATATGACTTTTTCTATAGCATGAATGAAGGTGCGGGACGAAATATGAACTGGTTCTGGAAGCGCTGGTTCTTTGATGACGGATATCCTGACCAAGCGATTGAAAAAGCCGGTCGTCAGGGCAGTAAATATCGTGTGGTGGTTAAATCAAAAGGATCGAAACCGGTGCCCGTACATCTGACTATTACCTATCAGGACGGATCCACCCAAAAACTGCATCGCGATATCTCGGTCTGGAAAAATAGTGACACAGTTGCCATAACCTTTGAGCCAAAGGGCACGGTTGCTAAGATAACACTCGGTAATGTGCATGATGCCGACATCGATCACAGCGATAATGTTTACACTGCAAAATAGTTTTTGAAGGCCAATCACAAACGTGAAAGGGTGCATTAATCTCACTTTTTACACTCAGTATCAACAAAACCTTCAGTACTGAATTTTGTACAATATTTTTACAAAATAAGCCCTTTTAAAATAGTAGCTTCGAATCTCTATGTTTGGCAGAATTCGTAAACTTCTGCATATTGACTCGATTTGATAAAATGAATGCGGCATACGCAATAATGTAAATTTTTAACGGCTTAGGCGATGAGAAAAAGTATAGGATTACTAGCAGCGATTTTAACTTTCTTGGGGATGGGGATGGGGATGACAGCCCATGCTCAAACTTCCAATTATAATCCCCATGAATCATTCGGCCCGCTCTTTATGGCGGATGGGGGCAACCTGTTCCGAACGGCGGATGGCAGGCCAGGAGAACGCTATTGGCAAAATTCGGCGGACTATTCTGTAGAAGCGGAACTCGATACTACTTCCAAAGTTTTGAGTGGAGATGTGACCATTACTTATACAAATAATAGTCCCAATAATCTTGACCAGCTTTGGTTGCAGCTTGTGCAGAATAGGTACCGTAATGATTCCCAGTCAAAGGCTGTATATGGAAGCATCAGTAAAGAAACCGGCGAAAATGGGTTTCATCTTCATAAAGTGCAGATCAAAATAGATGGCAAATGGCAAGATGCGGAGTATGTGGTGGCGGGCACGCGCATGCAGATTCGTCTTCCTCAAAGCCTGAAAGCTAAAGGAAATAAAATCCAGGTTAATATCGATTACGATTATAAGCTTCCCAAGAACGGTCGAGGCAGTTACTTGGCAACCAAGAATGGAACTGTTTTTGATGTTTCGTACTGGTATCCTCGTATGTGCGTGTATGATGACCTTCGCGGATGGAATACATTGCCGTTCCTCGGATCCGGAGAGTTTTATCTCGACTATGGAGATATCGATTACAAAATAACGCTTCCCGACAATATGTTGGTGGCCGGATCGGGTGAGTTGATGAATCCCGAAGAGACATTGACCCAAAAGGAACGGGATCGGTTGAAGAAAGCACGTCATTCTGATAAAACGGTAATGATTCGTTCCAAAGATGAGTTAAACGATCCTGCTACACTCAAAGGGGAAAATGGTAAATTGACGTGGCACTATCACATGAATAATACGCGTGATGTGGCATGGGCCGCCTCATCAGCATTTATGTGGGATGCTGCCGAAGCTAAATTCGATGGGGGAGGACACACTCTGGCAATGTCGTACTACCCGGTGGAAAGTGCCGGTGATAAAGCATGGGGACGGGCAACCGAATATTTGCAGCATTCCATCGAAATTTTCTCCAATCATTGGTTTAAATATCCTTATCCCAATGCCATTAATGTAGGCGGTTCTACCGGAGGAATGGAATACCCTGGTATTACTTTTGATAGCTGGAAAGCCAAAGGATATACAATGTTTTTGCTTGCCGCTCATGAGATCGGTCATAATTGGTTCCCAATGATTGTGGGTAGCAATGAGCGACGTAATGCATGGATGGATGAAGGGTTCAATACGTTTATCGATGTGTATGCTCATAAATGGTTTAATAATGGGGAATATGCGCCCAAGCGGGATGGGGAATATGCACCTGGCGGTGGAAATCCGGCCGAAGAAATTGTCAAGGTGATAACCAACGACGAAGCACAACCGATTGTCAGCCGGGCCGATGCTTTGAAAGGAAAGGATGTGCACCCTACAGAATATTTCAAGACAGCTTTCGGGCTGGTAATGCTACGAGAAATAGTGCTGGGGCATGACCGTTTTGATTATGCATTCCGCCATTATATCCACGATTGGGCCTATAAGCATCCCGGAACCAAAGACTTTTTCCGCGCGATGAATAACTATTCCGGGGAGAGTCTGGATTGGTTTTGGAGAGGTTGGTTTCTCCACGATTGGAAGCTGGATCAAGCTGTAGAAGGCGTCAAGTATGCGGATGATAATCCCCAAAAAGGAGCTATCATAACGCTCAAAAATATGGACAAGATGGTGATGCCGGTGCTAATGAAAGTGACAACAGTTGACGGTAAAACCAAGGATTACAAGCTGCCGGTTGAGGTGTGGGAAAAAGATGAGACTTACACGTTCCATACTCACACAACTTCCAAGATCAGCAAGGTAATGCTGGATGCCGACCATAAGTTGCCGGATGTGAATAGAGATAATAACACTTGGACGGCCGATAAATAATTCAAATAATCAACGTACAGTTAAAGAACGGCATTCTAATGACGGATATTTGGTCATTTCGAACGTAAGTGAAAAAAACTTTTGGCCTATGACGGTTCTTGGACTCATTTTGGTTCTCTTTGTAAGGGGGTATAACCTCATAAGTAACGTGAGTTATTTTGCCCATGACATGGAGTTTGGTTCTGTTACTGTTTTCGAGTGATCAAACCGCCGACAGCTGTTGGGATGGTGGATTATACAAAAAGGTACAACAGCCGGTAACAGTTATCTTTGTGAGTTGCCAGAGATTTTTCCCCTCAACACTTTTGTATCGATAAAAGTGGAGCAAAAACGACCGGTCCAATGCAATGCCACTTTGTGGCCCTCCGATCCGGAGAATTCCACCGGGCCATCTGGAAAATTTCGCTGCCGTTTGTTAAGGCTACGCAAAGTTATTTAACTCGTTTCGGGAACTCGCGAAACTCAAACATTTTCTTTCCGAGTTGCAAATAAAAAAAGGCCGCAGGGTTCATTCCCCGCGGCCTTTTTAAATGCGAGTAATCGGTTCTTAATCAACATTATCCGTCTTTTGAATAAAGTGGGCTACCGCGTCGTGGAAT